>JAXDIH010000259.1:0-7777 GCA_034664105.1 Thermoleophilaceae bacterium | reverse complement strand
CCGGCCACGGCGGCGAAGGAGAGCTGCCACCCGGGGTCGCCCCACGCGCGCGGGTTCCAGGCGAGCGTCGCCGTCGCCGCGAACAGCAGCGCGTACCAGCGTGAGGCCGGGCGGGACACCGCCATCGCGACGATCCCTGCCAGCCCCATCAGCCCTGCGCGCTGGAGCGACGGGCCGGCTCCGGCGAGCGGCACGTAGATCGCGATCAGCGTTGCGAGCACGACGAGGCGCGTGCTCAGGCCGAGGCCGGCGAGCATCAGCATCGGCAGCGCAAGCGCGGCCAGCAGCATGACGTTCTGGCCGCTGACGGCGAGCAGATGAGCAAGCCCGGAGTCGCGCCAGTCGTCTCGGGTGGCGTCGTCGATCTGGTCGTCCTCGCCGAGCACCATGCCGCGCAGAAGCGCGGCCCCATCGGCCGACATGCCCGCGACAACGGCACGCTCGGCGCGCTCGCGCATGCGGTCGAGCGCGCCCGCCAGACCGCCCCGCCGACCGCCGGTCCGGCGGGAGCGGTCGACGAGGAGCTCGGCGGCAACGCCGCGCCGGCGCAGGTATGCGGCGAAGTCGAAGGGTGGGTCGCGTGAGGAGCCGGCCGCAGTGGCGGCCGCCGACGCGGGTCGCAGCGCGCGCAGGCTGCCGCTCAGCACGAGCTCGTCCCCGACGTGGATGGACCGCGGGAGCGGCGACCAGATGGTGGCCCGGGCGAGCAGGCGGGCGCCGCGCAGGGCGCCGTTACGCACCTCGACCTCGGCGGACGAACCGAAAGGGCCTGGCCGCGGAAGGGTCAGCAGGTAGGCGCGCAAGGCCACTCGATCGCCGTCACGAACCCGTTGGGTCGGCCGGTCGATCGCAGCGAGGCGCAGGTCGCCGACGGCAACGCCGGCCAGGAGGAGAACGGCGGCGCAGGGAGCGAGGTGGGGCGCGCGGGTCGCGGCGAGCGAGCCGCCGAGCGCGGCGGCGGCGAGCAGCGCGCTCCCGACGGAGCGCTCCGCGAGGGCGAGCCCCGCGCCGAAGGCGGCCACCGAGATGTGCCACGGGCGCCGGCGGAGGAGGGCGAGGAATGGCATGGCTCGGCGTGGCCCCGTCCTCAGGGGAAGGCAGCGAGCCGGGCGGGCGCCGGCCACGGGAGGCGGCGTCGTAACGGCAGCGGCCACGACGGCGCAGCCCGCGAGGCGGCCGGCCTCGCGCCGGTCTCCTTCGCGGCGGCCGGCCCCGCGCCGGCGTCCTTCGCCGCCGGCCGGCCCCGCGCCGGCGTCCTTCGCGGCGGCCCTGCGCCGGCCTCCTTCGCGACGGCCGGCCCTGCGCCGGCGGCCTTCGCGCCCACCCTCACGGCTGCAGGGCCTCTCGCAGCGTCGCGAATCGCTTTTCGCCGATGCCCTCCACCTCGCGGAGGTCGCTCAGAGATCGGAAGCCTCCGTGGTCGGTTCGGTACTCCACGATTCGCTGCGCGAGCGTGGGTCCGATGCCGTCGAGCTGGTCCAGTTGCTCCACGGTCGCGGCCCCGAGGCTCAGCTTGGGCACTCCGGCGGACCCGGGTGGCGCGGCCCCGCCGGCTGTGGCCCCGGCGGTGCCGACCACGCCCATCGCGCCCCCGCCCGCTGATGCCGCTGCTCCGCGAACGGGCACGATCACCTGCTGGCCGTCCTCCAGCTTCGCGGCCAGGTTCACCCCCGCGAGGTCCGCTCGGCGCTGCGGCCCGCCGGCTTGGTCGAGCGCTGCCGCTACTCGTGATCCGGCGGGCAGCCGCAGCAGCCCGGGCCGGCGCACCGCCCCGGCGACGTGCACGTAGATGCCTTCGCCCTCGCGCTGCTCGCCCGAGCGCGCGCCCGCGGCCGCCGCCCCGCCGGAGCGCGCGATCCGAACCGGCGAGCCCGCCCCCGAGCGGTCCCCCGAGCCGGCGAGATGCAGCAGCACGATCCCGCCGAGCACGGCCGCAGCCACCCAGATGGCGAGCGTCCCGCGGGATCCATCGCTTGAAAGCACGGGACGAGGCTAGGAAGGGCCAACCGACCCGTGGGTGAAGCGCGTAACGACACCGCGACAAAACAGCGACGCCCCGCGGCCACCCTGGATGGAGCGACGATTTTGCACCTATAGGGTGCAAAATGTCGCTTCCGTTCGGGGGGGCGCGGGGCGAAGCGCGGGCGCGGGCGCGAAGGGGCGCGGGCGCGAAAGGGCGCGGGGCGAAGCGCGGGCGCGGACGCGAAGGAGCGCGGGCGCGAAGCGGCGAGCGCGAAGCGCAGCGCCTCCCCGCCCCTACCCCACCTCGAACCCCTCCAGCCCCTCGGGCTCCTCCTCGCTCGTCGTCACGTCTTCCACGCGAGCCCCGCGCGGGCCGCTGGAGCTGAACGAGACCAGTGCCTCGACGGCCGACAACGGCCCTTCGAACACCGCCTCCACCGCCCCGTCGCCGCGGTTGCGCACCCAGCCGGCCACCCCGCGGCGCAGCGCCTCGCGGCGGGTGCTGTCCCTGAAGAACACTCCCTGCACGCGCCCCCGAACCACCACGCGGCGGCGGACGACCTCGCTCATACTCTCGGGTTCGCTCACGACGAAAGGTGCTTACCCAGATGGAAGCGACCACCAGCGCCGAGCCCGCCTGGGGCGTCGATTCCGAGTACGGCCGCCTGCTCGACGTCCTGCTCTGCCCGCCGGACCACTACCGCTGGCTCCCCACCAGCGCGATCTCCCGTGCCACGCTCGCCTCCGACCTCGTCTTCAGTCACGAGGAGGCCCTCCGCCAGCACGCCGCGATGGTCTCGGTCTACGAGCAGGCCGGCGTCAACGTGCACTTCCTCGAGCCCGACCCGCACCTCCCCTACCAGGTGTTCGCCCGCGACTCGAGCATCAACGTCCCCGCCGGCCCGATCGTCACCCAGTGCGCCCAGTGGTGGCGTCGCGGCGAGTACGCCGCGGTCCTCCGGTTCTACCAGGGAAACCAGATCCCGATCGCCAACATGGTCACCGCCGGCTCGCTCGAGGGCGGCGACTTCATGATCGTCGAGCCGGGCGTGGCCGCGATCGGGACCGGTGAGGAGCGCACCCAGGAGCAGGCGGCTCGGCAGGTGGCCCAATGGCTCGAGAACGAGGGCTGGGAGGTCCGCATCGAGCGCATCCCGCCTCACTTCCTCCACATCGACGTGCTCGCCTGCATGCTCGGCGAGAAGCTCGCCGCCGTCTGCGTCGAGCAGGCATCCAACGGGTTCGTGCGCTGGCTCGAGGAAAAACAGGTCCAGATCGTCCCCGTCACGCTCGCAGCGGCCCTCAAGCTCGGCGTCAACGGCGTCTGCCTCGGCGGCGACAAGATCCTCTCCACGGCGGAGTCCAAGGACCTCAACGAGCGGCTGCGCGCCCTCGGCCTGACCGTCTACGACCCCGAGCTCTCCTCGTTCACCCTCGGCGGTGGCGGCGCCCATTGCCTGATGCAGGCGATCCGGCGCGAGCGCGTGGGCTAAAGGCCCTCCGCCACCACACGCAACGTCCGCAGCGCCCTGTCGCTCGCCCCGCGCAGCGACCCGCCGTGGTCGATCGCCTGCTGGATGTAGTCGAGCGTCTCCGCCGTCAGCCGCTCCCCCGGCAGCACGTTCGGGATCCCCGGCGGATACGCGGCCAGTGACTCGGCGGCCACGCGCCCCACCGCCTCACGCACGGGCACAACGTCCTGGCGACCCAGGAACGCCTCGCGCGGCGTCATCGCCAGCTCTCCCCAGGGCGGCGGCGGCGCGAACGCCTCCGCCTCCGGATCCCGTTCGCGACCGCTCAGCGAGTCCACCGCCCGGTGCAGCGCGGCCACCAGGCGCTCGCCGGCCACCGACACGTCCTCACCCATCCCGAACACGGCCACCATCACGTTCTCGCCCGCCAGCTCCACGTGCACGTCCTGCTCGCGCAGCAGCCGCGCCAGCTCGTACCCGCTGGTCAGCGTCCCGCGCACGTCGATCGTCAGGCGCAAGGGGTCGTAGGCGAAGACCCCCGACGCCCCGACCAACCGCTCGTCCAGCACGTCCAGCCCAGGCACCTCGCGCACGGCCGCCCGCGTGTGGGCCAGCCCGCGCAGGTTCTCGCCGAGCAGCGCGCGCCCGTCCACCGCGGCGGAGCGCCGGGCGCTGTCGAGCGAAGCCGCCAGCAGCGCGTTGGGGCTGGTCGTCTCGACCAGCGTGACGCAGCGGTCCACGACCTCCTCGTCGAGCCGGCCGCCGTGACCGAGGTGCACCATCGCCGACTGCGTGAGGCTGCCGACGATCTTGTGGGTGCTCGAGATCACCAGGTCGGCGCCGAGCGACAGGGCGTGCGCCGGCAGCTCGTCACTGAACGCGAGGTGCGCGCCCCAGGCCTCATCCACGATCAGCGGCACCCCGTGCCCGTGGGCGACCTCCGCCAACGCCCCCACGTCCGCCACGGCCCCGAAGTAGGTGGGCGAGACCACCGCCGCCCCCACCGCCCCGGGCGTGTCGGTCAGCGCGCGGTCCAGCGTCTCGGGCCGCAGGCAGTGCGCGATGTGCAGGTCAGGATCCAGCTCGGGCGCCGCGAACGTCGGTCGCAGCCCGGACAGCACCAGCGCGTCCACCGTGCTCGAGTGCGCGTTGCGCTGGAGCACCACGCGATCGCCGGCATGAGCAAGGGTCAGCATCGCCACGTGGTTGCCCTGCGACGCCCCGTTGACGAGGAACCAGGTCCGCCGCGCTCCCCACGCCTCGGCAGCCAGCCGCTGGGACTCGGCGAACGGCGTGGGGTCCACGCCGACGTCGATGCCCCACATCAGCGCGGGGATGTCGAGCGCCAGCGCCCGCTCGCCGAGGGCGTCGAGCATGCGCGGGTCGGCGCCCGCCCCGCCCTTGTGGCCGGGGACGTGCAGGCGCGCTGGGTGGCGCTCGGCGAAGGCCCGCAGAGCGTCTAGGTAAGGCGTGTCTGGCTGGGAAGCCGGCATGGCCGGCGAGTCTAGGTCAGCGCCGCCGCCACGGCAGCCTCCGCGTCGCTCGCCCGCTCGACGCCCTCGATGTCCCACGTGTCCAGCCCGATGACCCGCTTGCCGGCCTTGAGCGCCAGGGCGATCTCCGACAGCGTGCCGTAGCCGCCGCCGGTGGCGATCACGACGTCCGCGGCGCGCACCACCAGCGCGTTGCGCGCCTCGCCGAGCCCGGTCGGGAGCGCGACGTCCACGTATGGATTCGCGTCCGAGCGGTCCGACCCCGGGAGGATCCCGACGGTCACTCCCTCGGCCTGCTTGGCCCCTCGACACGCGGCTTCCATCGCCCCGCCCAGCCCGCCACAGACCAGCACCGCGCCGCGCTCCGCGACCAGCCGACCCACGTCGGCCGCGGCGGCTGTCGGCTCGTCGCCGGGGCCGACGACCGCCACGTAGGTCAGGGCTCGTCCGAGCGCCGCCGCGCCTCCACCGCCAACGAGATGCGCGCGTAGCCGAGCACCGCCCCGACCACCATCAGCCCCGACCCCGCCAGCGCGAGCCAGATGCCGATGTCCTTGCTCGGCCCGCCCTCCCCGGCCGCCGCGGGCGGGTGGTTGACGAGCTGCGACGCCACGATCAGCACGGTGAAGATCGCCACGCCAAGCGCCACCCCCGGTGACGGCGCGGACCGCACCAGGCCCAGGCCGCCGACGAGCGAGGCGATCGTCGCGAGCGCGAGCATCACGAGCAGCAGGTCGATGAACTCGAACACCGTGAAGCCGGTGATCTGGTCGTACCAGTCGAGGAACAGGCTGACGATGACCAGCACCGCGCCGATCGAGGCCACCAGCGGCCCGACGGGCACCTGCGGGTGTCGAGGCTCGGTGCTCACTTCACCACGAAGTTCACCAGCTTGCCGGGTACCACAACCGCCTTGACGATCTGCTTGCCGTTCAGGCGCGCCTCGAGCTTGCCGGAGCCGCGAGCGATCTCCTCGAGCTGCTCGCGCGAGGCCTCCGCGGGCGCGGGCACCCGGTCGACCAGCTTGCCGTTGAGCTGCACCACCAGCTGGATCTCGTCGGTGCCCAGGAGCGCCGGATCGGCCTGCGGCCAGGGCTGCTCCCACACCCGCTCGCCGGTCATCAGCTCGTACACCTCGGCGCCCAGGTGCGGGGCGAACGGGAAGATCAGCGAGCCGGCCGTGGCGACCGCGAAGCGCACCTCCGAGGCGGGCGCCGACTCGCGGTGGCGATAGACCTCGTTGACCAGCTCCATCACCGCCGCGATCGCGGTGTTGAACGCGAAGCGGCCCTCCATGTCGCGCGTGACCTTGTCGATCGCCCAGTGCGCCTTGCGCAGCAGCTCGCTCGGCGAGCCGTCGGGCTCGGCGTCGCCGGCCGGCGCCTGCGCCGCCGCCGTCCAGAGGCGCGACAGGAAGCGCTGCACACCCCCGACGCCCTTCTCCGACCAGTCGGCATCCTGGCTCGGCGGGCCGAGGAACAGCACGTAGCACCGCGCCGCGTCCGCGCCGTAGCGGTCCACGACCGCCTGCGGCGAGACCACGTTGCCCTTGGACTTGGACATCTTGTCGCCGTCGCGCAGGATCATCCCCTGTGTGAACAGGCGCGCGAACGGCTCCTGCACGCCCAGGTAGCCCATGTCGGCCAGCGCCTTCACGAAGAAGCGCGCGTACAGCAGGTGCAGGATCGCGTGCTCGACGCCGCCGATGTACTGATCGACCGGCATCCAGTAGTCCACGACCTCGCGGTCGAAGGGCGCCTGGTCGTTGTCCGGGTCGCAGTAGCGCAGGAAGTACCAGGAGGAGTCGACGAACGTGTCCATCGTGTCGGTCTCCCGGCGCGCCGGCTTGCCGCAGGTCGGACAGGTCGTGTTGACCCAGTCCTCCGCCGCCGCCAGCGGCGACTTGCCCTTGGGCGCGTAGTCCTCGACGTCGGGCAGCTCGACCGGCAGCTGGTCGTCCGGCACCGGCACGATGCCGTGCTCCTCGCAGTACACGACCGGGATCGGACAGCCCCAGTAGCGCTGCCGCGACAGCAACCAGTCGCGCAGGCGGTAGCTGACCGAGCGCTTGCCCTTGCCCTCGGACTCGAGCCACGCCACGATCTGGTCGTAGGCCTCACGGTTGTGGAGGCCGTCGAAGCGCCCGGAGTTGACCATCGGCCCGTCGCCCGTGCACGGCAGGTCGCCGCACTCGATCACGCGCCGGATCGGCAGGTCGAACCTCACGGCGAACTCGTGGTCGCGCTCGTCGTGGGCCGGGACGGCCATGATCGCGCCGGTGCCGTACTCCATCAGCACGTAGTCGGCCACGTACATCGGGATCTCCTCGCCCGTGACCGGGTTGGTGACCGTGCGGCCGAGCGCCACACCCGTCTTCTCCTTGTGCTCCGAGCCGCGCTCCTCGACGGACTCGTTGAGCGCCCGGTTGACGTACTCGTGCACCTCCGGCGAGTCGTTCAGCTTGAACACGTCGGGGTGCTCGGGGGCCATCACGAAGAACGTCGCGCCGAACAGCGTGTCGGGGCGAGTGGTGAAGACGGGGTAGTCGATCCCGAGCTCGTCGCAGCGGAAGACCACCTCGGCGCCCTCGGACCGGCCGATCCAGTTGCGCTGCATCGTCTTGACGTGCTCGGGCCACTCGATCGTGTCCAGGTCCTCGACCAGGCGATCGGCGTAGTCGGTGATGCGGAAGAACCACTGCTCCAGCTGGCGGACCTCGACCTCGTGGCCGCAGCGCTCGCAGCGCCCGTCGACGACCTGCTCGTTGGCCAGCACGGTGGCGTCGTTGGGACACCACTTGACCGCCGCCTCCTTGCGGTAGGCGAGGCCGGCGCGGTAGAGCTGGAGGAA
>JAXDIH010000236.1:0-13321 GCA_034664105.1 Thermoleophilaceae bacterium | reverse complement strand
CGGCCAGATCGTGGAGGGCGCGATCTCGAACATCGTCGACTTCGGCGCGTTCGTCGATCTCGACGGCATCGACGGCCTCATCCACATCTCAGAGCTTTCGTGGTCGCACGTGAACCACCCGTCGGAGATTCTCTCGATCGGCGACGTCGTGCCGGTGAAGGTGCTCGACATCGACCGCGAGCGCCAGCGCATCTCGCTCGGTCTCAAGCAGACGCAGGAGGATCCGTGGCAGCGGGTCATCGACACCTACCGGGTCGGCGACGAGCTGGAGGGCAAGGTCACCAAGGTGGTCACCTTCGGCGCCTTCGTCGAGATCATGGATGGGGTCGAGGGGCTCGTCCACATAAGCGAGCTGGCGCACCACCACGTGGAGAACCCGCGCGAGATCCTCGAGCCGGGCCAGGACGTGCGAGTGAAGATCCTGGAGATCGACTCGGAGCGCCGCCGCCTGTCGCTGAGCGTGAAGCGGGTGGCCGAGCAGCTCGAGCACATCAAGACCGCCGCTGCCGCCGGGGCGGCCGCCGCGGGCGTGAGCGAGGACATCGGCGACGTGCCCGACCTGGGCCTCTCCGAGGATGTCTTCGCGGGCCCGCAGGTGAGCGGCGTGGACGACCTGCGCGCCGCGGTGGCGTTCTCGTCAGAGGCCGCCGAGGAAGCACCGCCGCTGCCGGACACCGAGGCCGAGGCGCCGGCCGCTGAGGAAGCGCCCGCCGCTGAGGCGCCGGCTGTTGAGGAAGCTCCCGCAGAGGAAGCGCCCGCCGCTGAGGCTCCCGCTGTTGAGGAAGCGCCCGCTGAGGAGCCGCCCGCCGCTGAGGCCGAGGCGCCCGCGGCTGAGGACGCTCCCGCCGAGGAAGCGTCCGCCGATGAGCCGGCAGCCGAGGATGCTCCGGCCGAGGACGCGCCCGCTGAGGACGCTCCCGCCGCCGATGCTCCGGCGGACGACGCTCCCGCCGACCAGCCCGCGGAGTAGCTCATGGCCCCGTTCGTGGGGCTCACCGGCGGTCTCGGCGCCGGCAAGTCCGAGGCACTCCGCCTGCTCGGCGAGCTGGGCGCGGCCACGCTCTCGACCGACGCCGTCGTACACGAGCTGCTCGAGACCGACGAGCTGAGGGACGCCCTGGTCGCCCGGTTCGGCCCGGAGGTAGCCACCGACGGCCAGCTCGATCGCGCCAAGATCGCCGCCCGCGTCTTCGGCGACGACGAGGCCCGCTCATGGCTCGAGCGCCTGCTGTGGCCTCGCGTCGGCGAGCGCGTGGCCGCCTGGCGCGCCGAGGCAGGGGACAGCCGCGTGGCGGTCGTGGAGGTGCCGCTGCTCTTCGAATCCGGCATGGAAACCGTCTTCGACAGCACGATCGCGGTGATCGCCGACGAGGCGGTCCGCGAGCGCCGGGCCGAGGCCCGCGGTCACGCGGCCGTCGCCGAGCGGACCGGACGCCAGCTGACGCAGCGGGAAAAGGCGGACAGAGCGGACTTCACGGTCCGCAACGACGGGTCCCTCGACGAGTTGAAGCAGACGCTGTCCCGCGTACTTGCAAAACTCGAAGGGCAGTGAGCTCACACGCTGCCCGCATCGCCAGGCGCCCCTCGAGAGCGCGCGTCAGGCGCCGCCGCTTCGCGATGGTGGTGGTCGCCGCTGTTCTGGGAGCCTCCGCCGCGGCGCTCATCACGGGTGCCGGACCGCTCGGCAACGCGGTCCGCGAGCTGACCCTGCCGCTGCACCACGACGACATCATCCGCCAGCAGGCGTTCGACAAGGACATCGACGCGGCCCTGATCGCCGCGGTCATCTACGAGGAGTCGCGCTTCCGCGACCAGACTTCGCACGCGGGTGCGCGCGGCCTGATGCAGATCACGCCCGAGACGGCCGACTTCATCGCCCGGCGCTCCGGCGGCATCCGCTTCGAGCAGGACGACCTGGCCACGCCGCAGATCAACATCTCCTACGGAGCCTGGTACCTGCGCTACCTGATCGACCACTACGAGGGCAACGAGACGCTCGCGGTTGCCGCGTACAACGCGGGGCAGACCAACGTCGACAGGTGGGTCGAGCGCGCCGGCGGACCGGACCAGTTCGACAGCGCTCGCCACATCCCGTTCCCCGAGACCCGCGCCTACGTGAAGAACGTGATGGAGCGCCGCGACCAGTACCGAGACCACTATGGGAGTGAGCTGGGCCTCTAGCCGAGCACCCCTAGCGCGGCCCGCTGATCGTGTATAGGCTGGCCAGGCCTTGCCCGAGGGACTCGCACACTCGCGCCGCGGCTTCCTAGCCGGCGCCGGAGGCCTTGCCGCCGCCGCGGCCCTGACCGGTCCCGACGCGTTCGCCGCGCGCCCCCGCAAGGCGCCGACCCTGCGCGGTGGCCGCTTCGCCGAGGGAGTCCTGTCCGGCGACCCCACGCCCGACGGTGCGACCGTCTGGACGCGGCTCAGCGACGTCGAGGGCAGGGGCACGGTCGAGCTCGAGGTGGCGCGCGACCACGGCTTCCGCAACGTCGTGGCCCGTGGCCTGCTCAAGACCTCGGCGGCCTCCGCCTACTCGGTCAAGTCGCGCGTGGTGAACCTGCGCCCGTACGAGGAGTACTTCTACCGCTTCTCAACCAAGGGCCAGGAGAGCCCGATCGGGCGCTTCCGGACCGCGCTGCCGCCCGATTCGCGCCAGCCGGTGCGCTTTGCGTTCTTCTCCTGCCAGGACTACACGTTCGGCCACTTCAACGCCCAGGCGCTGCTGGCCGACGAGGACATCGACTTCGTCGTGAACCTCGGCGACTACACCTACGCCGAGACCTACTACGCCGCCAACGACGGCCGCGGCGGCGTGCGCACCGACCCGATCGGCTTCGCGGAGACGCTCGAGCAGTACCGCGCCAAGTACGCGCTCTACCGCACCGATCCGGCGCTGCGCCGCATGCACGCGCGCTTCCCGATGATCTCCACCTGGGACGACCACGAGGTGGAGGACAACTACGCCGGCGGCGCCGGTCCCACCGGCGGTCTGACGCCCGACAAGCGCTACACGATCGCCCGCCGCGACGCCGCCTACCGCGCCTTCTTCGAGAGCATGCCGACCTACGGCGCCAAGGGCCCGGGCAACAACCGCATCTACCGCGGGCTGCGCTTCGGGAAGACCGTCGACCTGCTGCTGCTCGACCAGCGCCAGTACCGGGCCGACCAGCCTTGCGGCGACGCCCAGGTCGGCCCCGCCTGCGACGACCTCGACGCCCCGCGCGACTTCCTCGGCCGCCGTCAGATGAACTTCGCCAAGAAGCGGTTGGCCAGCTCGCCGGCGGCCTGGAAGGTGATCGCCAACGAGGTGATGGTCATGCCGACGATCTACCCGGGCGGCAACTACATCGGCTTCGACTCCTGGCAGGGGTACCCGCGCGAGCGCCAGGAGCTGCTCCAGCACCTCCGGCGCAAGAAGATCGAGGACGTCGTGTTCGTCACCGGGGACATCCACACGTTCATCGCTGGCGACGTGCGGGTCGACAACGACGACAAGAAGCCGGTCGCCACGGAGTTCGTCGGCGGCTCGATCTCCTCACCGGGCCTGGGCGAGGGCGCCGGCGGCATCCTGCCGGGCGCCGACCCCTACAACCCGAAGACGCCGCAGTCGATCATCGATCTGCTCAAGTCGACCAACCCCTGGGCCGTCGACGCCGACTTCGACCACCACGGCTACGGCCTGGTCGAGGCGACCCAGAAGAACTTCAGCTGCAAGCTGCGCCGGGTGGACACCGTGAAGACCGCCTCGCGCAAGGCGCTGCCGGACAAGCGGTTCTCGTACCGGATCGCGCGCGGCGAGCCCTCCCTGCTGGACTGATGGCAACCGGGGGCTCGCGCCCCCGGCCCCCGCTGCGCTTGGCCTGCCTCAGCGGGTCGCGTCCTCCCAGGCCGCGTAGGCCTGCTCGACCGCTCGCTTCGCCTGCTCGTGGCGCTGGGTGGCGCGCTCGCGACCGGTCGGGCTGGTCCACATCCCGGGATCGGCCAGCTCGTCCTCTATCTGGGCCAGCGTCGCCTCGGCCCGCTCGACCCGGCGCTCCAGCTCGGCCGCCCGCCGCACGGCGTTCTTCGACGGTCCGGTGTGCGCGGCGCGCCCGTTCCCGGATGCCTTGACCCGCTTCGCCTTGGGCGGCGACTCGGCCTCGCGGCGCTCCTGGCGCACCCGCGCGTACTCGGCCCACCCGCCCTCGTAGCTGCGCAGGCGACCGTCCTCGAACGCGACCGTGCGGCTGCCGACGGCATCGAGCAGCGCCCGGTCGTGTGACACCAGCAGCAGCGCGCCCTCGAACGCCAGCAGGGCGTCCTCCAGCGCCTCGCGCGCGTCCAGGTCGAGGTGGTTGGTGGGCTCGTCGAGGACCAGGACGTTGGCCTCGGATGCCACCAGAACCGCCAGCGAGAGCCGGCGCCGCTCACCGCCCGACAGCCCGGCGAGCGGCTTCTCGGCCTCCTCGCCCGAGAACAGGAACTGGCCCAGCAGCGCGCGCGCCTTGCCGGGTGTGAGCCCGGTGGCGCGCTGGGCCGCCTCGAGCGCCGTGCCGGTCGAGCCGAGCTCGTGCGTGTGCTGGGAGAGATAGCCGAGCTTGACGTTGTGCCCCGTCTTCAGCCGCCCGCCGTCGAGCGGGCGGCGTTCGGCGAGCGCCTCGATCAGCGTCGTCTTGCCGACGCCGTTGGGGCCCACCAGCGACACGTGCTCCCCGCGCTCCACCCAGAGGTCACCCTCCTCGAGCAGCGTGCGCCCCGGCACCTCCAGCCGCCCGTCCTCGAGCTCCAGCACGACCCGGCCGGTGCGCTCCGCCGAGCCGAAGCTGAAGCCGAGCGAGCGCGTGTCGCGCGGGTCGCGCTCGATCCGCTCGATCTTGTCGAGTGCCTTCACGCGCGATTGGGCCTGCCGCGCCTTGGTCGCCTTGTAGCGGAAGCGCTCGACGAAGCGCTCCATCCGCTCGATCTCGCGCTGCTGCTTCTCGATGGCCTTGCCGAGCGCCATCTCGCGCGCGGCGAGCTCGCGGCGCCAGGCGTGCCAGGGGCCCGGGAAGAAGCGCGCCTTGCCGGCCTCCAGCTCCAGCACCGACGTACCCACGGCCTCCAGGAACCAGCGGTCGTGCGCGACCAGGATCACGGCCGCGTCGAGGCCGGCCAGGTAGGACTCCAGCCACTCCAGGGACGCGATGTCCAGGTGGTTGGTGGGCTCGTCGAGCAGCAGCAGGTCCGGGTCGCCCGCCAGCGCCCGCGCCAGCGACGCGCGCGTGAGCTCGCCGCCCGAGAACGTGCTCAGGTCGCGATCGAGCTGCTCGTCGGTGAAGCCAAGGCCGTGCAGCGGCGTCAGGGCGCGGGCGCGCCAGTTCCACCCGCCAGCGTGCTCCAGCCGGCTCTGGGCGCTGGCGTAGCGCTTCAGGACGGAGGCGTCGTCGGGCCGCTCCGCCATGTTGGCCTCCAGGTCGCGCAGCCGCTGCTCCAGGGCGACCAGGTCAGCGCAGCCGGCGAGCACGTAGTCCCTGAGGCTCACGCCCTGCTCGCGCGGCGGGCGCTGGTCGTGGAGCGCGACGCGGGCGCCCTTCTCGAACACCAGCTCGCCGCCGTCGACCGACGTCTGCCCGCCGAGCATGCGCAGCAGCGTGGTCTTGCCCGCGCCGTTGCGCCCGGCGAGCGTCATGCGGTCGCCCCGCTCGAGCTTGAACGAGATGCCGCGGAACAGGGGAGACCCCGCCATGTCCTTGTCCAGCGCCGATGCGATCACGACTGCCATGCAGCCGTCGATGGTAGGCGCCTCCATTCAGGAGGGCTTCAGAAAATGCTGGGACGCTGTGGGGATGCCGGGCCTCGGCCGGTCCGCGCGCAGCCCTCGCCTGACGCCTGCCGCCGGGCTGGCTGTTTGCGGCCTCCTCGCCGGCTGTCTGGGGGACGGCGGCGAGACAACGGCCGAGCGCACCGCGCCGCGCCCGCCGCCGCGCACGGTGAAGGCGCCGCCTCCGCAGGCTCGCAACGTCTACGCCGCGGCCGCCCGGGGGCGGCTCAGCCCGGTAGTCAGGGGCTTCCCCGACCGCGTGTACGTGCCGAACTCCGAGAGCGACACCGTCGACGTCATCGACCCGCGCAGCTATCGGGTCGTGCGTCATTTTCGCACTGGCGGGCTGCCCCAGCACGTGGTGCCGTCGTGGGACCTGAGGACGCTGTGGGTGGCCAACGACGCCGGCAACAGCCTCACGCCGGTGAACCCGCGCACCGCGCGGCCGGGGCGCCCCGTGGCGGTGGCCGATCCGTACAACCTCTACTTCACCGTGAACGGTCGCTTCGCGATCGTGGTGGCGGAGCGCCTCCAGCGGCTCGACTTCCGCCGCCCGCGGACGATGCGACTCGCGCGCTCGCTGCGCCTCCCGTGCAGGGGCATCGACCACCTCGACTTCAGCGCCGGCGGCAGGATGGCGCTCGCCTCGTGCGAGTTCGGCGCACGCCTCGTGGTCGTGGACGTCAGGCGCAAGCGGCTGGCGCGCGTGGTGACCCTGCCTGCCGGAGCGATGCCCCAGGACGTGAAGCTGGCCCCGAACGGGCGCGTCTTCTACGTCGCCGACATGGCCGCCAACGGCGTCTGGCTGATCGGCGCGCGCAGGTTCCACAAGCTCGGGTTCGTCAGGACGGGCCGGGGCGCGCACGGCCTTTACCCGAGCCGCGACGCGCGCCGCCTGTACGTGTCCAACCGCGACGAGGGGTCCGTGTCGGTCATCTCGTTCCGCACGCGACGGGTCGTGCGCGAGTGGCGACTCCCACGCGGCACCAGCCCGGACATGGGCGGCGTGTCGGCGGACGGGCGCGTGCTGTGGCTCTCCGGCCGCTACGACGGCGAGGTCTACGCGATCGACACGCGCACCGGGCGGCTGATCCGCCGCATCCCCGTCGGGCGCGGTCCGCACGGGCTCTGCGTGTATCCGCAGCCGGGTCGCCACTCGCTCGGGCACACGGGGGTGTTCCGGTAGTGACGGCCATGCGCCACCGCGCCAGGCCGGGCCTGCCGCTGTGCGTGCTCGCCGCGGCGGCATCCGTGCCGCTCGTGTCCGCGCTCAACTACGACGCCTGGGGTTGGCTGCTGTGGGGTCGCGAGCTGGTGGGCCACCTTCCGTTCACGACGGCGGGCTATCCGAGCTGGAAGCCGCTCACCGCCCTGGTCGCGGTTCCGCTGGCGCCGCTCGGAAGCGCCGCGCCCTACCTCTGGCTGGGGCTGGCGCGCGCCGGAGCAGCGGTGGCGCTGCTGCTGGCGTACCGGCTCGGCCGGCGGGTCGCCGGCCCCTGGGCCGGCGCGCTGGCCGCCGCGACGCTGATGCTCGTGCCGGGGTGGTTGTTACAGACCGGCGTCGGGGGCTCCGAGCCGTTGCTCACGGCGCTGCTGCTCGGGGCCGTCGAACGACACGCCGAGCGCGCGCACGGCCAGGGCCTGGCCCTGGCGTTGCTCGCGGCGCTGCTGCGCCCCGAGGCCTGGCCGGCGCTGCTGCTCAGCGGCGCCGTCGCGTGGCGACGCGCGCAGCTGCGGCCGTTCGTGGCCTTGGCCGTCGTCGCCGTCCCCGCGCTCTGGTTCGGAGGCGAGTACCTGGGGTCGGGCAGTCCCTTCACCGGCGGGGAGCTGGCCCGCATGAGCAAGGAGGCGCACGCGCTCCAGCAGTCCGACAACCCGCCGCCGCTCGTGGTGCTCCAGCGCGCCGCCCAGATGCTGCCGCTGCCCCTGTTGCTCGGTCTTCCGCTCGGCGTGGCCGCGGGTTGGCGGCGCCGAGATCCGGTGTTGCTCGCGCTATCCGCCGGGGCCATCGTCTGGACGGCCGAGGTCGCGACGATGGCCGCCCTGGGCTATGCCGGGATCCCTCGCTTCCTGTTCCCCGCCACCGCCGCCGGGGCCGTGGTCGGCGCCGCCGGGCTGGTCTTGGCGATCCGCCGCGCCCGCCGGGTGCCGGCGCGCGTTGCGCTCACGTTCCTCGCCGCGCTCGCGCTGAGCTTCGAGGCCGGCGGCCCGCTGTCCGGGGTGGGCCGGCAGGCGAGGATGGTGGAGCATCGTGCCGACCGCGATCAGAACCTAGCCGCCATCGTCTCGCGGGTGGGTGCGGCCCCACGGGGCGAGGCAACCGCGCTGGCCTGGCGCCTCGGGATCACGACGCGGGCGCTTCGCCACCGATACGCCGGTGCGCGGCGCTAGTCTCGGTTGTCGTGCCCAAGTTCAAGGTCAACCCCGCTTACACACCGGTTGCTGACCAGGTGCAGGCCCGTGAGAAGCTCGCCCGCGGCATCGACGCCGGCGACCGCTTCCAGACGCTGCTGGGCGTCACCGGCGCCGGCAAGACGGCCACGATGGCCTTCACTATCGAGCAGGTCCAGCGCCCGGCCCTGGTGATCGCCCACAACAAGACGCTCGCCGCCCAGCTCTGCAACGAGTTCCGTGAGTTCTTCCCAGACAACGCGGTCGAGTACTTCGTCTCCTACTACGACTACTACCAGCCCGAGGCGTACGTCCCCAGCTCCGACCTCTACATCGAGAAGGACTCCTCGATCAACCAGGAGATCGAGCGGCTGCGCCACGCCGCCACCGCGTCCCTGTTCGGCCGGCGCGACACGATCGTCGTGGCCAGCGTGTCCTGCATCTTCGGCCTCGGCTCGCCCGAGAAGTACGACCGCCTGATGCTGATGCTCAAGCCGGGGGAGATGGTCGACCGCGACGGCGTGCTGCGCAAGCTCGTGGACATCCAGTACTCGCGCAACGACACCGTGCTCGCCCGCGGCAGCTTCCGCGTGCGCGGCGAGACGCTCGAGGTCTTCCCGGCCTACGCCGAGACCGCCTACCGCGCGGTGTTCTTCGGCGACGAGATCGAGTCAGTCCAGGAGTTCGACCCGCTCACCGGCGAGCTGATCAAGAACCTCGAGTACGCGGCGGTCTGGCCGGCCACCCACTACGCGACCGACCAGCCGACGATCGACAGAGCGGTGGGCGAGATCCGCGACGAGCTGGAGCAGCGCACCAAGGAGCTGGAGGAGCAGGGCAAGCTGCTCGAGTCGCATCGCCTGCGCCAGCGCACGCAGTTCGACATGGAGATGATGCGCGAGCTCGGCTTCTGCAACGGCATCGAGAACTACTCGCGCATCCTCGACGGGCGGGCGCCCGGCGAGCGCCCCTACTGCCTGATCGACTTCTTCCCGGAGGACTTCGTCTGCTTCCTCGACGAGTCGCACCAGACCGTGCCGCAGATCGGCGGCATGTACGAGGGCGACCGCTCGCGCAAGCAGACGCTCGTGGACTACGGGTTCCGCCTGCCGAGCGCTCTCGACAACCGGCCGCAGACCTTCGACGAGTTCCTCCAGCGCACCCCGCAGATGGTGTTCGTGTCGGCCACGCCGAGCGACTTCGAGCGCAACCACTCCTCCCAGATCGTCGAGCAGATCGTGCGCCCGACGGGCGTGGTCGACCCCGAGGTCGACGTGCGCGAGACGAGGAACCAGATCGACGACCTGATGGAGGAGATCCGCCAGCGGGTCGAGGTCGAGGAGCGCACGCTGGTCACGACGCTGACGAAGAAGATGGCGGAAGACCTGACCGACTACCTGCTCGAATACGGCTTCAGGGTGCGCTACCTGCACTCCGAGATCGACACGCTCGAGCGCATCCAGATCATCCGCGAGCTGCGGCTGGGCGAGTACGACATCCTGGTCGGCGTCAACCTCCTGCGCGAGGGGCTCGACCTGCCGGAGGTGTCGCTGGTGGCGATCCTCGATGCCGACAAGGAGGGCTTCCTCCGCGGCGAGACCTCGCTGATCCAGACGATCGGCCGCGCGGCCCGGAACATCCGCGGCAAGGTGATCATGTACGCCGACAAGGAGACCGCCGCGATGCGCAAGGCGATCCAGGAGACCGATCGCCGGCGCGCGATCCAGGTCGCCTACAACGAGGAGCACGGCATCACGCCGGCCACGATCCAGAAGGGCATCTCGGACATCAGCGACTTCCTGATGTCGGAGTCGAAGGTGCCGGTCGGCCGCGGCCGCCGCCGGACCGACACCGAGGGCATGACGGCGGAGGAGCTACGCCGCACGATCGTCGAGCTGGAGGAGGAGATGCTGGCCGCCTCCGACGATCTGCGCTTCGAGTACGCGGCCAAGCTGCGCGACGAGATCAAGTCGCTCAGGCGCGAGCTGGCAGAGGCCGAAGCAAGCGCCTGAGGCGGGCTGGAGGCACCGATGGGGTCTGCTCTGGTAGACCTCCGGGTGCACATAACCCTTTGGACTCTCGCCGCCCCGTTGTCTAAGACCCTCTGCCGCTGCCTACCTGCGCTGGCCCTTGCCGCGACTGTGATCGCGCTTGCCGCGCCGTCCGCGCTCGCCGCGCCGACGGCGTCGTTCACCGCATCCGCGACGCGAGTCACCGGCACGGCGGTGACGTTCACCTCCACATCGACGGCGCCGGCCACGTTCGCGATCACGAACACCGAGTGGGACCTCAGCTACGACGGCGCGACCTTCAACGCCGAGGCCACCGGGACGACGGCATCGAAGACACTTACGACTCCGGGGAGCTACACGGTCGCGGTGCGCGTGACCAGCAACGAGCTGCTCGACAACCAGTCGACCTCGCCCGGCCAGGACATCGCCATCGCGCAGGCCAACCGGCCGCCCACGGTGACGTTCGCCTTCAGCCCCCCGTCGCCGCTGGTCAACGACGACGTGCTGTTCGCCTCGGATGCCTCCGATCCCGACGGCAACCCGCTCAACTACCTCTGGACCTTCGGCGACGGCACCCCGAACTCGGCGACGCGCAACCCGATCCACAAGTACGCGACGGCGGGGACGAAGAACGTCACTCTGAGGGTCACCGATCCGTCCGGGCTGTTCGCGACGGCCACCAAGCCGATCGTCGTACGCGGCCTGCTCGTGCCGGGGAACGCCCTGCCGGTCGTCGGCTTCATCTTCAGCCCGAACTCGCCGCGCGCCGGGGACGCGGTGGAGTTCGCGTCGACCACCTCCGACCCGGAGGGCGCTCTGCGCGAGCAGGCTTGGGACCTGGACGGGGACGGGCAATTCGACGACGCCACCGGCGATCGCGTGGTCCACACGTTTGCCACGGCCGGCCCGAAGGTCGTCCGCCAGCGCGCGACGGACGGCGCAGGGGGGACGGCCATCGCCGAGCGCACCGTGACGGTCCTGCCCGCGCCGAAGGCCAAGGCCGGTTTCCTCAGCCCGTCACCGATCGTGACCCTCGGCGGCACGGTCCTGTCGAGCGGCATGCTCGTGAAGACCCTCAAGATCCGCGCCCCGCGCGGCGCTCTGGTCACGGTCAAGTGCCGCGGCAAGGCGTGCGGGGTCAGCCGCCGGCGCAAGCGCGTGAAGAAGCGGGGCACCGTCAGCTTCAAGACCTACGAGCGCTTCCTGCGCGCCGGCACGAAGCTGGAGATCTCAGTGCGCAAGCCAAAGACGATCGGCGACTTCACCCGCTACACGATCAAGGCGGGCAAGTTCCCGGTTCGCGCCGATATGTGCCTGCCGGTGGGCAAGGACAAGCCCAAGAAGTCCTGCTGACGCTTCCTATTTGCACCTGCCGCGCAAATAGGTAAGCTGTGCGGCGTGGTGTCGTCCGCATCGAAGCGCGTGGTTTGCGCGCTCTTCTGTTGCTTCGGGTTGGTCGTGCTCGCCGCGCCGAGCGCGATGGCCGAGCCGGCGCACTCTTCGCTGGTCAAGGTGGCCGCGGCCCCCAACGGCGCTCAGCGCCTGACCTACAGGGTCGGCCCCTTCAACATCATCCCGGGGCAGAACGACATCGGTTACAACGGGATGGACCTGAAGCCGCCGGAGGACGGGTGGATCACCCGCATCCGGCCCGATCTGACCTACCTGAACGGCAAGGTCCCGCGCGTCGACGTCATCCACCTGCACCACGGCGTCTGGCTGAACCTGAGCCGCAGGGACGCGACCGCACCGGGTCTGCCCGAGCGCTTCTTCGCCGCCGGCGAGGAGAAGACGATCATGTCGTTCCCGAAGGGCTACGCGTACGAGTACAAGGCGAGCGACCGCTGGTTGCTCAACCACATGATCCACAACCTCACGCCCGTGCCGACCCAGGTCTACATGGTCCTGGAGATCGACTTCATCCCGGCGACGTCCCCGGCGGCCCAGGGGATGAAGCCCGTGCGGCCGATCTGGATGGACGTGGAGAACGGGTCGATCTACCCGGTCTTCAACGTCAAGAAGGGCGCTGGCGAGAAGGGCGTCTTCACGTACCCGAACGACCAGCCCGCGGCTTACGCCGGAGGCGGCAAGCGCAACGAGTGGACGGTCGACCGCGACGGCGTGCTGGTCAGCACGGCCGGCCACCTGCACCCGGGCGGGCTGCACACCGACATGTGGCTGCGGCGCGGTGGCGCCCGCGTGGCCAAGCCGGCCTGCGCCACCAAGCGCAGCACCGCGGCCCGTAAGCGCTGCAAGGAGAGCGCGCCCCGCGGCTACGGCAGCAACGTGCACCTGTTCCGCTCTGACGCGAAGTACTTCGAGCCCGCAGGCGCCGTGTCCTGGGACGTGGCGATGACCGGCACGCGGCGGGACTGGCTGGTCAAGGTCCGCAAGGGCGACACGCTCTGGACCAGCGCCTCCTACAACACCAAGCGCGGCGCCTGGTGGGAGTCGATGGGGATCATGGTCGCCTACATGGCCGACAGCGGCCCGGGGAACGACCCGTACAAGCGTCGCGTGGACTATCCCGGCGAGCCGACTCACGGCCACCTCGCGGAGAACAACAGCCACGGCGGCGGGAAGACCAACCTCCCCGATGCGCGCAAGCTCCCCGACGGGCACAAGGTCGGTGGCGGGCTGGTGGACATCGTGGACTTCAAGTACTCCCTCGGCGACCTCAGCCTCGCCGGGCAGAACGGGCGCCCGCCGGTGATCCCGTACGGCAAGTCGGCCACCTTCCGCAACCTCGAGGGCGACGGCGACCGGCTCTACCACTCGATCACCTCCTGCAAGGCCCCGTGTAACCGCAAGACCGGCATCGCCTATCCGATCGCCGACGGGCCGGTGCAGTTCGAGTCCAACACGCTCGGTGTACGGATTCCCGCTGCCGGCTCGACGGAATGGAAGACGCCCAGCAACCTCAAGCGGGGCACCTACACGTACTTCTGCCGGATCCACCCGTTCATGCGGGGCGCGTTCCGCGTCAAGTAGCCGCGGCTTTCGGGGCCAGTAGCCTTGGCCCTGGATGGCGGAGCAGAAGGGATCGCCGGCGGATCAGGTCAAGGCGCTCGTCGAGGCGGCCGAGAAGCTGCGCGCCGAGGCCGCCCGGGACGCGGACGCCGTGCGTGAGGCGGCC
>JAXDIH010000233.1:0-6209 GCA_034664105.1 Thermoleophilaceae bacterium | reverse complement strand
AGCTCCCACATGATGTTGTAGAAACCCTTGCCGACCTGCCCGAGCACCGCGGTCTCGGGGACCCGCACGTCCTGGAAGGCGAGCAGCGCCGTGTCGGAGGCGTGCATGCCCAGCTTCTCGAGCTTCTTCTCGCGGATCACGCCCGGGGCATTCATCGGCACGAGGAAGAGCGTGAAGCCGTCGTAGCCGGCGTCCGGGTCGGTCTTCGTCACGAGCACGATCACGTGCGCGCGATGGCCGTTAGTGATGTAGGTCTTCGAGCCGTTGATGACGTACTCGCCGCCGTCGCGCACCGCGCGCGTCTTGATGCCGGCCACGTCGGACCCGGCGTCCGGCTCGGTGATCCCGAGGCAGGCGATCTTCTCGCCGCGGATGGCCGGCACCAGGTGGCTCTGCTTCTGCTCCTCGCTGCCGAACAGGAACACGGGAGGGGTGGCCATGTCGGTGTGCACGGCCACGCCCATCGCCAGCCCGCCCGAGTTGCAGTTCGTCATCTCCTCCGCCAGGACGAGGTTGCAGTAGTAGTCGCCGCCCTGGCCGCCGTACTCCTCCGGGTAGGAGAGCCCGAGGAACCCGAGCTCGCCCATGCGCGTGAAGACGGAGTCGGGGAAGGTGGTCTCCTCCCATTCCTCGGCGTGGGGAGCCAGCTCCTTCGTCACGAACGCGCGGATCGACTCGCGCAGCTGGTCGTGCTCCTCGGTGAAGATGAAGTGCTTGCGGCGAGTGGCGTGATCGGGCTTGAGGACGGCGTCGGCGGTGGCCATTGGCCGAAGCTACCGGAGCCCTCGAGAAAAGTAAACAGTGGCACTTCCTACTTCTCGCTGTTTGGAGTTGGGTAGCTTCCTCCCATGAGCGAGCGCGAATTCGACGTCATCGTCCTCGGCGCCGGACCGGCGGGTGAGGTATGCGCCGGGCGGCTGGGCGAGTCAGGGCTGAGCGTGGCGGTGGTGGAACGCCATCTGATCGGCGGTGAGTGCTCCTTCTACGCGTGCATGCCGTCGAAGGCGCTGCTGCGCCCCGGCGAGCTGCTCGCGGAGGTGCGGCGCATCCCCGGCGTGCGCGAGGCGGCGACCGGTGAGCTCGACGTGCGCGCGGTGCTGGAGCGGCGCGACGAGATCATCCACGACCTCGACGACAAGCACATGGAGCCGTGGCTGGCCGAGCGCGGCGTGGCGGTCGTCCGCGGGAGCGGCCGGTTCGACGGCGAGCGCCGCGTGGTCGTCGGCGACGAGACCCTGACCGCCCGGCGCGCGGTCGTGGTCGCCACCGGCAGCGGTCCGCTGATGCCCCCGATCGACGGGCTCGCGGACGCGAAGCCCTGGACCAACCGCGAGGCCACGACCGCCAAGCAGCCGCCCGACCGGCTGACGATCCTCGGCGGTGGGGTGGTCGGCGTGGAGATGGCGCAGGCGTGGCGCAGCCTCGGCTCGCAGATCACGCTGATCGAGCGCGGCGACCGTCTGATCCCGCGCGAGGAGCCGTTCGCCAGCGAGGACGTCGAGCAGGCGCTGCTCGAGGCGGGCGTGGACGTGCGCAAGGGCGCGGGCGCGGTGGCCGTCCGCTCCCAGGACGGCGAGGTCGAGGTGGAGCTGGACTCGGGCGAGACCG
Organism: Thermoleophilaceae bacterium; assembly: GCA_034664105.1. Taxonomy (GTDB): domain Bacteria; phylum Actinomycetota; class Thermoleophilia; order Solirubrobacterales; family Thermoleophilaceae; genus JACVRW01. The sequence continues at coordinate 4,601 of JAXDIH010000233.1, read as the reverse complement.
TGCGCGGCGACGAGCTGCTCGTGGCGATCGGCCGGCGCCCGAACACAGACGACCTCGGCGTCGAGACGATCGGCCTGGAGCCGGGCAAACCGATCGAGGTGGACGACTGGATGCGCGCGCCCGGCTCGGAGTGGCTGTACGCGATCGGCGACGTGAACGGCCGCGCGCTGCTCACGCACATGGGCAAGTACCAGGCGCGCATCGCGGCGGACACGATCCTCGGCGCCGGCGGGCCGTGCCTGATCCTCGACGGGGCACGCGCGCCGCGCGTGATCTTCACCGACCCGCAGGTGGCCGCCGTCGGGTACACGCTGGATGCGGCCCAGCAGGCGGGGCTGAACGCGCGGGCGGTCGAGGTGCCCACCCAGGCGAGCGCGGGCGCGAGCTTCTACGGGCGCGACGACGCGCGCGGGACGGTGCGGCTGGTCGTGGACGACGACGCCGGGCTCCTGGTCGGCGCCACGTTCACGGGTCCGGAGATCGCGGAGTTCCTCCAGGCGGCGACCGTCGCCGTGGTGGGGGAGGTGCCGCTCGCGCGGCTGGCCCACGCCGTGCCGGCATTCCCCACGCGCAGCGAGGTCTGGCTCTACCTGATGGAGAAGCTCGGGCTGTCCGGACCCTGCCAGCGGGAGACGTAGCCGGTGAGGCGGCCGCTCGACACGAGCGCCCCCCGAGCCCGCGCGGTGCTGGAGCGAGTGCGCTCGATCGCGCCCGGCCGGGTGACGACCTACGCCGACCTGAGCCCGGAGGCGCCGCGCTACGCGGGCGCGGTGCTGGCCTCGTGCCACGACCCCGAGGTGCCGTGGCAGCGGGTGGTGCGCGCGAACGGGTCGCTGTCCAAGGGCGAGCGACAGCGGCGGCTGCTGGAGGCCGAGGGCGTGCCGTTCGAGGGCGAGCGGGTGGACATGCGCGCGGCGTGGATGCCGCCGGCCTGAGCCCGTCTGGGCGCCGCAAGCCCGCCAATTTCACTGGGTCCGGGGGCGCGAGCCTCCGGGTGTCATCCTCCGGCTGTAATCAGGTCGTCTGCACGATCAGCAGGTCGCAGGGTGCCTTGTGCGACACCTTGTTCGGCACGCTGCCGAGCACACGGCGCGCGCCCTGCATGCCTTTGCTCCCGAGCACGATCAGGTCGGCGTCGTGCGCCTCGGCCACGGCCAGGATCGCCGACGCGGCGTCGCCCTTGGGGCCGTGCACCTCGATCTGGACGCCGCCTCCCTGGGCGATGTCGTTGGCGCGGTCGAGCACCGCGTCGACCTTGAAGTGGGGGCTGATCGCCCATTCCGAGGCCTCGGCGGGAGGCCGGCTTCCGCCCACGTGTGCCGGCGCCGGTTCATACGCGCTGACCACGTGCAGCGCCGCGCCGGTGAGTCGGGCCAGGTCAACGGCGCGGCTCAGCGCGATGTCCGCCGTCTCCGTGCCGTTGGTGCCGACCACGATGGACTTGAACATTCGCCCTCTCCTCCGATGCCGAGTGAGACGACCGTAGCGCCGGTCGTCTGCGCGGGCAAGCTAGTACAACTTCGGCGCGTGCCTTACGACACGCTGCTGTACGACGTCCGTAGCGACGGCGTCGCAACCGTCACTCTCAACACCCCCGACAACCGCAACGCACTCTCCAACCAGCTGCTCGCGGAGCTGACCGCGGCCTTCGAGTCCGCGCGCGACGACGAGGCCGTCCGCTGCGTGGTGTTGACGTCGTCCCACGACACGGTCTTCTCGGCCGGCGCCTCCCTGGACCAGTTCGCCGCGGACGTGCCGCTGGTGCACAAGCACTTCGGCACCGAGCGCTTTCCGCGCCTGTTCCGCACGATCCTCGGGCTCGGAAAGCCCACGATCTGCGCCGCCAACGGCCACGTGCTCGCGGGCGCGCTCGGCGTGGCGCTCTGCTGCGACCTGATCGTGGCCAAGGACAGCGCGACCTTCGGCACGCCGGAGATCAACGTCGGCGTGTTCCCGTTCATGATCATGGCGCTGATCTACCGCAACGTCCCGCGCAAGAAGACGAACGAGCTGCTGCTGCTGGGCGAGCGCATCTCGGCCGCGGAGGCGCGCGAGTTCGGGATCGTCAACCGGGTCGTGGCGGGGGACGAGTTCGAGGCCGCGGTCGACGAGTGGGCGACGAAGCTGGCCGGGAAGTCGCCGGTGGCGATGAAGCTCGGCAAGGACGCCATGTACCGCCAGCTCGACATGGCGTTCGAGGACGCGCTCGACTACCTGCGCGCTCAGCTGTCGCTCTCGTTCACCACCGAGGACCTCCAGGAAGGCGTGAAGGCCTTCTTCGAGAAGCGCGACCCGAACTGGACCGGCCGATGACCGTCTCGCTCGTAGCGCTCTGCTGCCGGACCGCCGACCGCACCGCCGGTGCCGTGCGGGGCGCTCAGACATTGGCCCCGCTGATCGGCAAGCGCCTGGGCGTGGAGGCGCGCACGATCGGCACGCCATCCGAGCCGCGCGACTCCGGCTACGAGGAGGACCTGCGCGACTCGCGCGGCTGCCTGCTCGAGGCGGGCGGTCAGGTGGACGACGCGCTGTCCGGAGGTCGCGTGCCGGTCATCGCGGCGGCGGACTGCTCGATCGCCGTCACGACCCTGCCCGCGGCACTGCGCAACCGGCCCGACGCGCGGGTCCTGTGGCTCGACGCGCACGGCGACTACAACACGCCGGACACCAGCGGCAGCGGGTACCTGGGCGGCATGTGCCTGTCCGCCGCCTGCGGGGAGTGGGACGCCGGTCTGAGCGACACGATCCCCGCCGACCGCGTGGTCCTGGCCGGCGTGCGGGACCTGGACGCCGGCGAGCGCGAGCTGCTGGAGCGCAGCGCCGCCACTGTGATCGGCGCGAGCGCGATCGAGACGCTCGTCGCGGTGAAGAACGCGCTGGACGGGGCGCCCGTGTTCGTGCACCTCGACCTCGACGTGCTCGACCCCGAGGAGTTCCCAACCGCCGTCCCCGCGCCCGGCGGCCTCTCGTCGGACAAGCTGTACGACCTGATGGAGGCGGTGGCCGAGGACTCCGAGCTGGTGGGGATCGAGGTGACCGCGTTCGAGGCCCCTGACGACCCGGACGAGCTGGCCGACGCGGCCGAGACCGCGATGCGGGTGCTGGACCCGCTGCTTGACCGGATCGCCGCCGATGCGGCAGAGTAGGGAGTAGCGCTTCCTACTTTCTATGCCCGCCACCGATCGCGCAGCCGCCGACAGCCTCGTAGAGCGGCCCTCGCTTCGCTCCCTCGTCGACGATCTGCACGAGCGGCGCGCCCGCGCGCGGCTGGGCGGCGGCGAGGAGCGCATCGCGCGCCAGCACGATCAGGACAAGCTCACGGCGCGCGAACGGCTCGCGCTGCTGATCGACGCGGGGACGTTCGTCGAGCTCGGCGTCCACGGTCGTCCGCACTTCTCGCAGCGCGCGATGGAGGGCAAGGAGGCTCCGGCCGACGGGGTCGTCACGGGCTACGGCAAGATCGACGGCCGGCTGGTGGCCGTGGCCGCCTACGACTTCACGGTCATGGCGGGCTCGATGGGCATGACCGGCGAGATGAAGGTCGCCCGCCTGCGCGACCTGGCGCTGGGCAAGCGCATCCCGATGATCTGGCTGCTGGACTCGGCCGGCGCGCGCATCCAGGAGGCCGCCGGCTCGCTGTTCGCCGGCTCGGGCCACCTGTTCCGCGAGGAGGTCGTGGCCAGCGGCGTGATCCCGCAGGTGGCGGCGCTGATGGGCCCCTGCGCCGCCGGCACCGCGTACATCCCCGGGCTCGCGGACTTCGTCCCGATGGTGAAGGGCCGCGGCTCGATGGCGCTGGCCGGCCCGCACCTGACCAAGGCCGTGACGGGCGAGGACGTGACGCAGGAGGAGCTGGGCGGCTCGCGCATCCACACGCGCGTGTCGGGCGTGGGCGACCTCGAGGTCGACTCCGACGAGGCGTGCATCGAGGCGATCAAGCGCTACCTGTCGTTCTTCCCCCAGAACTGCGAGCAGGCGCCGCCGCAGCGCGAGGTGGCCGACCCGGTCGACCGCGCCGAGGAGGACCTGCTCGACATCCTGCCCGACTCGCCGCGCCACCCGTACGACATGTACGACGTGATCCGGCGCATCGTGGACGACGGCGAGTGGTTCGACCTCAAGCCGCGCTGGGCGCGCACGATCATCACCGCGCTGGCGCGCATGGGGGGCCGGCCGGTGGGCATCGTCGCCAACCAGCCGAAGCACCTGGGCGGCATCCTCGAGAACGACTCCGCCGACAAGGCGGCGCGCTTCATCAACCTCTGCGACGCCTACGGCATCCCGCTCCTGTTCCTCATGGACGTGCCGGGGTTCATGGTCGGTACCAAGGTCGAGCAGGCGGGCATCATCAGACACGGCGCCAAGATGCTCTACGCGGTGTCGCGCGCCACGGTGCCGAAGGTGACGGTCGTGATCCGCAAGGCCTACGGCGCCGGCTACTACGTGATGTGCGGTAAGGCGTACGAGCCGGACCTGATCGTTGCGTGGCCCTCGGCGGAGATCTCGGTGATGGGCCCGGAGGGCGCGGTGAACATCATCTTCCGCAAGCAGATCGAGGCTTCCGATGATCCAGACGCCGCCCGGGCTCAGATGATCGAGGG
>JAXDIH010000216.1:0-3443 GCA_034664105.1 Thermoleophilaceae bacterium | reverse complement strand
GGCGAGTGCGCTACGCCAGCCCCTCGCTCTTGTACTCGCGCAGGAAGCCCTCGAAGAGGCGCCGGTGGCCTTCCTCGTCGTGCAGGATCGCCGTGACCATGTCCTGCGTCACCGGGTCCCTGCCTTCGCAGAACTCGATGATCTGGTTGTAGTGCTCGATCGCGCCGGTCTCGGCCTCGATCACGCCCTTGATCACGTGGACGATGTCGATCTGGTCGTCCGGCGGCTGGAGGTAGGACTGCTCGGCCTGGAAGTCGAGCGACCCCGGCACGACGCCGTAGAGCTCCTTGATCCGCTCGCCGAACTGGCGGGCGTGCCCGAGCTCCTCCTGGATGTCCTCCTCGAGGGACTCGATGATCTCCTGGGCTCGGACGCCCTCGGGGTTGATCGAGTTGGCGATGTAGCTCATCACCGTCTCGACCTCCATCCAGTAGGCCTTGGTGAGCAGTTCGATCAGCTGCTCACGCGCGTCTCGCAACTCGTCGCTGAGGATGCCGTGGCGCAGTGAGGTGTTGATTTCGGTCGCCATATCAAGCTGGTACCGCACCCCGACCGCGCCCAAACTAGGCTGGCGGCATGAAAACCGGCCTGGTCGTCACGCTCGTCGCCCTGCTGATCGTTCCCGTCGCCGTCGGCGCGCCGCCGAAGTACCCCGCCACGGCGGACCAGATCCACCAGTACCGCGATTCGGGCGACTGGGGCCGCGACATCGCCAAGCAGGCCACCAAGGCCAAGGCCTGGCTGAAGAAGCGCACCTCCGCCAAGCACGCGCCCAAGAAGCCGGCGCTCGTGCTCGACATCGACGAGACCGGCCTGGACAACTACCCGTGCATCGACGAGAAGGGCGGCATTCCGTTCGACGCTGGCATCTTCGCGACCTGCGTGGTGGGCTATGACGCGCCGGCCCTCAAGCCGATCCGCTCGCTGTTCAGGCGCGCCAAGCAGCTGAAGGTGGCGGTCTTCTTCATCACCGGCCGGCCCGAGGCGATCGGCGACGGCACCTTGGCGAACCTGCGCTCGGCCGGCTACACCGGCAAGTACGAGCTGGTCCTCAAGCCGAGCGACTACACCAACCCCTCGGCGATCCCCTACAAGAGCGGGGCGCGCAAGAAGATCGAGAAGCGCGGCTTCACGATCCTCGCCAACGTGGGCGACCAGCAGAGCGACCTGAAGGGCGGGTATTCGGAACGGACGTACAAGCTTCCCAACCCCGTATACCTGACTCCATAGAACATCTCGAGCGCCCGCCGCGCTCGCTCTGGGACCGCCTGCTGGCGGAGCCCGAGCGCGCGCCGGAGCACATCGCGCTGGCAGCGTCCGAGCGCTTCGGCCCGCAGGCCGAGGAGTGGGTGCGCGTGGCCGGCGCCGGCCACACCCCCGAGCAGCTCGCGCAGGTCGCCTACCGCAAGCACGTGCGCCTGGCCCGCCTCGAGGGAGCCGCGCTCGGCGTGGGCGGCATCGTGACCGCGGCGCCCGACCTCGTGGCGCTGCTCTGGATCCAGAGCAGGATGGTCTTCTTCATCGCCGCCGCCTACGGCTACGACTCGCGCCACCCGATGCGGCCCGCCGAGCTGCTCGCCCTCCAGGGCGTCTACCCCACGCCCGCCGACGCCCGCCGCGCCCTCGACGGCATGGGCAAGCTGATGGCCCAGGCGATGGTGGAGAAGGCGCTCGCCTCCCGCGGCTCCGACCGCCTCCACCGCCAGCTGCTCAAGTACCTCGCCAAGCGGATGGCGCGCCGCTACGCCGGGCGCTTCATTCCACTCATCGGCGCCCCGATCGGCGCCATCCAGAACGGAGCCGCCACCAAGGAGCTCGGCCGTCGCGCGCTGTCCTACTACGCGCGCCCGTAGACGGGCACGGCGGCGCCGGTCGTGGGCGCCGAGTCGTCCGACACGAGGAAGCGCACCACCTTCGCGATCTCCTCGGGCTTGACCCACTTCGAGTAGTCCGCGTTCGGCTGGGCCTCGCGGTTGGCCGGCGTGTCGATCACGCTCGGGACGATCGCGTTGCAGCGGATGCCGTCGTGCTTGTACTCGGCGTCGAGCGCCTGGATCAGCGCGAGCACCGCGGCCTTCGAGGTGATGTAGCCGGCCGCCCCGGAAAACGGGCGCAGCGCCGCCCGCGCCGACACGCCCACGAAGGCGCCACCGCCCCGCTCGATCAGCCGCGGCATCGCCGCGCGCGCCAGCAGGAATCCGGGCTTCACGTTGAGCCGGATGATCCCGTCGAACTGCTCCGGGTCGGTCTCGTGCACGCGCGGGCCCTCGGCGTACCCGCCGACCAGGTTGACCACCGCCTCGAGGTCGTCCACCGCCGCCACCGCGGCGCCGACCTGCTCCGGCTCGAACAGGTCCGCCCGCACGAGCTCGACGGGCTCGCCGGCGAGCCGCTCGCGCTCGCGATCGGCCACCCATGTGGCCGTCACGCCGTAGCCGCTCGCGAGCAGCTCGCGCACGACGGCGGACCCCAGGTAGCCGGTGCCACCGGCGACGAGGACGGTCATGACCGGGGGGGCGACTCCATCGCCCTGCAGGCTATCCCGTCCGGGTTCGGTTCTACCGTGGCAAACGAGATGGAGCAGCCCACTCTCACGCCCGCGAAGTGCTTCGTGCGCGACCTGGTGGACGGCCAGGAGGTCGACTCGTTCTTCGTCGTGAGGACCCGCAACCGCCGCCAGAAGCGCAACGGCGAGGCCTTCCTGAAGCTCCAGCTGGGCGACTGCACCGGCGTGGTCGAGGCCGTGGTGTGGGATGGCGTGGAGGAGCTGGTGACCGTGTGCGATGGCGGCGCTGTCGTACGCGTGCTCGGGCGCTACTCGGTCGACGAGCGCTACGGCGCCGGCATCACGATCAGGCGCATGCGCGCCGCTGCTGAGGGCGAGTACGACCTGGCCGACCTGGCCGAGGCGCCGCCGGTGCCCTACCGCCAGATGGCGGCCGACCTGCAGTCGCTGGTGGAGACGATCCAGAGCCCGCACCTGCGCGAGCTGCTCGACCGGCTGATCGACAGCGACTACCACGAGGCGCCGGCCGCGAAGTACTACCACCAGGCTTACCGCCACGGGCTGCTCGAGCACTGCCTGTCGGTGGCCCAGGGCGTCAGCGCTCTGGCCGCCACGTTCCCGAAGATCGACCGCGACGTGGCTGTGTCCGGCGCGCTGCTGCACGACATCGGCAAGGTCGAGACCTACTCCTCGCGCAACGGCGCGATCGAGCTGACCGACGCCGGCAAGCTGCTCGGCGAGATACCGCTCGGCTACTACCGCGTCAGGCGCGAGATCGAGCGCATCGAGGGCTTCCCGCGCACGGACGCGGACGCGCTGCTGCACATCATCCTCAGCCACCACGGCAAGCTCGAGCACGGCAGCCCCGTGGTGCCGTGCACGCGCGAGGCCACGCTGGTCCACTTCATCGACAACCTGGGCGGCAACCTGGGGAGCT
>JAXDIH010000173.1:0-16144 GCA_034664105.1 Thermoleophilaceae bacterium | reverse complement strand
ACGTCGGCCAACCGTCGTCCGGCATCGAGGGCCCCGAGGCGGCAGGAACTCCGGATGCGATGGACACGCTGCGCGCCGCCCTGGGCGTCTCCCCGGACGCGCGCGTGGGCGACGAGGTCCACGCGTCGGTCGGCGACGCCGGCACGCTCGACGGCGTCATCGACTACTCGACGCCCGAGTTCCTCGGCGTCCGCGCCGACGACGGCCTGTACCGCTTCTTCGGGCGCAACCACTACGGGGGCGTCGTCGGGATGAGCGCGCACGTGTTCGTGGATGGCCTCGACGCCGCGGCAAGCGAGGCGGCGCTCAAGGCGTGGCTGGACGGCGTCTACGCGTAGGTAAGCCGGGGAGCGGCGCCTACAATCGCACGGGCACGGCCCCGTGGTGTAACGGTTAGCACGCGAGGTTTTCAACCTCGTAGCGCGGGTTCGATTCCCGCCGGGGCTACTTCGCAGCCGTGCGCTTCGCCCGCTCGGCCTCCCACTCGCGCTGCGCCTCGGCTTCGGCGTCGGAGTCGTAGCTTCCGCACGAGGCCGCGAACACCAGCAGGGCCGCTCCCATGCCGGCCAGGTGGGAGGCCGCCAGCATCACGATCGTTCCCGCCACCCCGCCGGCCACCGCCGAGAACAGCACGTAGCCGACCGGCAGCGTGAGGATCCGCGCTGTCCCGAGCGAGCACGCGAGCCACACCACCGGCCCGACCAGCCAGCCCCAGTCCTCGAAGAACGCTCGGTCGAGCGCCACGCCGAGCAGCGCGAACGGGATCGCCACCAGCACGGCCTGCACCGCGAGCGACTTCCAGAACAGCCGGGCGTTCACACGGCCGGATACTAGACTCGGCCGCCGGGGCGGTTAGCTCAGTTGGCAGAGCGCCACGCTTACAACGTGGAGGTCGCCTGTTCGAGCCAGGCACCGCCCATCTACGCGCGCGCGGACCCGATCAGGTCCGCTCGCGCACCAGGACGGGCAGCCCGCCCCGCGGCGACAGCGTCGGCATCTGACGGATCGAGAGCTCCCGCTGCGGCTCCGCCAGCTCCAGCCGGAAGCGGCGCAGGATGCTCGCCGCGATCGCCTTCACCTCCAGCTGCCCGAAGCGCATCCCGACGCAGGTTCGCGACCCTCCGCCGAACGGCACGTAGGCCCCCTTCGGGAGCGCGGCCTTCGCCTCGGGCTCGAACCGCTCGGACCGGAACTGCCCCGGCTCGGGGAACACCTCCGGCAGGTGGTGGCTCGCCCACGAGCAGTAGTTGACGAACACCCCGCCGGGCACGTGCACCCCGGCCAGCTCGAAGGGCTCGATCGATCGGCGCGGCCCGATCCAGGCCGGCGGGTACATCCGCAGCGTCTCGTCGAGCGCCATGTCGAGTCGTGGCATGCCGCCGATCAGGTCGTCGGTCGCCCCGACCTCCTCGACCAGCGGGCCGATCTCATGCTGGTTGCGGCCCAGCTCGTAGAACATGAACGTGACCGTGGAAGTCGCCGTGTCGTGTCCGGCGAACAGCAGCGTCATCACCTGGTCGCGCAGCTCCTGGTCCGACAGCCCCGAGCCGTCCTCGTCCTGGGCGTCGAGCAGCAGCGACAGGATGTCCACGCCCCGCTCCCCACTTGCTCGCCGGCGCGAGATCTCCTCGAAGATCACCCTGTCGAGCTCCGCCCGCGAGCGGTTCATCGCCCGCCAGGGGGAGCCGGGGCCGCGCAGCATCTGCAGGACGTAGTCCTTGCCCCAGTACCCGAGCGTCTGCTCGAACTCCTCGGCCATCTGACCGTCGCGACCGCCGCGATTCGGATCGAAGCCGAACAGCGCTCGCATCGCCACGCGCAGCGCCAGCTTGCGCGTCCACGCGTAGAGGTTGACCCGCATCCCCGGGCGCCACTCCTCCAGCGCCCGCTCGGCCTCCTCGACCATGATCGAGGTCGACTCGAGCAGCCGCTCGCGGTGGAACGCGGGCAGCATGATCCGCCGGGCGCGGCGGTGGTAGTCGCCGTCGGTAGTGAGCAGGCCGTTGCCGAGCAGCGGGATCAGGTCGCCCATCGAGCCGTCGCGCCAGCGGAAGTTGGACGCGTGCGACACGGTGATGTAGTGGTTGGCCTCCGGGCCCAGCGCGAACACGATCGGCAGGTAGAGCAGGCGCATCGCGAACACCGGCCCGTAGGTCTCGTGGAGCCGCAGCAGCAGCTGCAGCGGCTCCTTCTCGAATTCGCGCGTCCGGCTCGGGCTGAACGACAGCTCACCCGGCGGCCACTGGCCGCGCGCGGCGCGCTGAGAGCGCAGATCCGACTGGATGCGCTCGATCACACCCGACGGAACCGCGGGAGGCGGGGCCACGCCCATAAACGGATGATGGCAGCCGGGGCCGCCAGCGGCCGGCCGACGCTCCACGGGGGGGCGCGAGCCCCCGGATGCCATCCCTACGTGCTTGCCAGCAGCAACGTGCGCGCCACCTGGTCCGGTGCGTCCCAGGTGGGGATGTGCCCGCAGCCGTGCAGCATGATCGTGCGCCACTCCGGCAGCGTCTGCTGCGGCCGTCGCACGATGCGGTCGAGATCGCCCCAGGCCAGCGTGACCGGCACTCGGATCTGCTCGAAGCCCGAGAAGACCGCTGTGCGCATCGCCTCGTCGGCGCGCTCGTACCCGCTCGACGTGAGGTAGGACCGCACCAGACGCTCGGCCGCTTCCGGCGGCACCCGCTCTGGATGGGCCACCGAGCCGCCCAGCACCACTCGCCGCCCCTTCGCCGTGCGCAGCATCGTCGGTAACACCGGCAGCAGCTTGCGGCCGAGCTCGCGCACGTCGCGTCCCGGGCGCGGGCCGAGCGGATCCGACCACAGCCCGGCGGTGCAGAGCCCCGCCACCGACAGCGCCCGGCCCGCCTTGGCGAGCTCCAGCGCCACCCAGCCGCCCAGCGAGTTGCCCGCCACGTGCGCGCGCGCGACACCCATGTCGTCGAGCTGGGATGCCACCGCGGCGGCCAGCGCCTCCGGCGTGGGCTCGTCCCCGTTGGGAAGCCCCGGCGAGCGGCCGAACCCCGGCAGGTCCACCGCGATGACGTCGCGCTCGCGCGCGAGACGCTCCATCACCGGCTCCCACACCACCAGCTCCGCGCCGAGCGGATGAATCAAGACGAGCGGCTCGCCGCTGCCCCGGCGCACGTAGTGAAGCGTGCCCGGCTTCACCTTTCGGTCAGGACCTGGTTCTGGCGCAGGGGCAAGCCGTAGCCGCGGTAGGACGGCTTGGCGAGCAACGCTTGCACGTCGCCGATCCGGCGCTCCCTGAACCCGCCCTCGCACCAAGCGAAGTAAAGCTCCCACAGCCGTCGGAAGCGCAGGTCGTAGCCCAGTTCGGCGGCGCGATTCGCGCTACGAACGAAGTTTTCCCGCCAGCGGCGCAGCGTTTCGGGGTAGTGCTCGGTGATGTCCTCGAGTTCGAGCATCGTCATATCCGTTACGCGATCCACGCAGCCGCGGATCACCTCCCGGGAGGGCAGGCAGCCGGCCGGGAAGACCAGCTCCTTGATGAACGAGCGGGTGGCCTTCTCCAGGTCGTAGGCGCGGTCGGCGATCGTGATCGCCTGGAGCAGCATCAGCCCGTCGGGGCGCAGCAGCTCGGCGCAGCGGCGGAAGAACGTATCGAGGTACTGCCAGCCGACCGCCTCGATCATCTCGATCGACACGAGCTTGTCGAAGCGCCCGCGCAGGTCGCGATAGTCCTCGAGCAGCACGGTCACGCGGTCCTGGAGCCCAGCCTCGCAAACGCGCTCCAGCGCCACGTCGTGCTGCTCCTGGGAGATCGTGGTGGTGGTCACCCGGCAGCCGTAGCGGCCCGCCGCGTGCATGGCGAGGGAGCCCCAGCCGGTGCCGATCTCCAGGAGCTCGTCGTCCGGGCCGAGCTCCAGCTTGCGGCACACGCGGTCGAGCTTGGCCTCCTGCGCCTCGCGCAGCGTGACCTCGGGCGACTCGAAGAACGCGCACGAGTAGGTCATCGTCTCGTCGAGGAAGAGGCGGAACATGTCGTTGCCGAGGTCGTAATGGGCGGCGATGTGGCGCCGCGAGCCGTCGCGGGTGTTGCGCGGGACGCGCGAGAGCGCGCTGAGGAGCGGTGTGAGGGGGCGTCGCCAGCGGTCGATGCGCGGCATCTCGCGCGCGCCCACGCGCACGAGCGTCACCAGATCGTCGGTGTCCCAGGCACCGTCGACGTAGGCCTCGGCGAGCGCCAGGCTGCCGCGCGGGAGGGCGCGCAGAAAGCGGTCGTCGTGCATTCGCACCGTTGCTCGCAGCGCCGAGTCGGGCGGCCCGAACGCCTGCGCGCCGTCGCCGTCGTCCAGCTCGACGCGCCCCTCGCGGAGCCGGTTCAGCAGGGCGACTGAGACGTGACGCGCGAACATGGCGAAGCGGCACTGGATGGTACGGCCCCGTGCCGGCCCGTCGCGGTAGAGTCGCGCAGACCGCGACCCAGGAGGACGCTCCGTTGGATGCCAGCAGGCTGAAGTCGATCCCACTGTTCCAGGAGGTCGGCGACGACGAGCTCGCTCAAATCGCGCCGTTTGCCAACGAGGTGTCCGTCGAGGAGGGCCGGGAGCTCGTGCGCGAGGGCGACTTCTCGTACGAGTTCATGGCGATCGAGGAAGGCGAGGCGGAGGTCACACGCGGCGGCGAGCACGTTGCGGACCTGGGCCCCGGCGACTTCTTCGGCGAGATGGGCCTGCTCGAGCGGACCCTTCGCAACGCGACGGTTACGGCCAAGTCGCCCGTGCGCCTGGTGACCCTGACCGGCTGGGACCTGAAGCGGGTCGAGCGTTCCGCGCCCGAGGCCATGGAGCGGATCCGCTCCGTGCTCGAGGAACGCCGCCAGGCGGACTGAGCCGTGGCGGGACGCATCGTCCTCTTCGGCGCCACCGGCTACACGGGCCGGCTGGCCGCGGAGGCGATGGTCGAGCGGGGGCTGCGGCCGGTGCTGGCGGCACGCGGGCGCGAGCGCCTGGAGGCGATGGGGGCGGAGCTGGGCGGGTTGGAGACCGCCGTGGCCGACGTCGCCGATCCCGCCAGCGTCGCGGCGCTGGTCGAGCGCGGCGACGTGCTCGTGACCACGGTTGGCCCCTTCTCGCGCTGGGGCACCCCGGCGGCCGCGGCCGCCTCCTCGGCGGGCGCTCACTACATCGATTCGACCGGCGAGCCCGCCTTCATCCGGGAGGTGTTCGAGCGCTACGGCCCGGCCGCCGAGCAGTCCGGCAGCGGCATGCTCACGGCCTTCGGCTACGACTGGGTGCCCGGCAACCTGGCCGGCGGCCTGGCGCTCCGCCGCGCCGGCGAGGACGCGGTCCGCGTGGACATCGGCTACTTCATCTCCGGCAAGGCGTCGATGAGCGGCGGCACGATGGCCTCGACCGTGGGCGCGCTCGCCGATCCCAGCTTCGGCTTCCGCGATGGGCGCGTGCGGACCGAGCGCGGCGCCAAGCGAGTGCGCAGCTTCCAGCTCGGCTCGAAGAAGCGCGACGGCGTCTCGGTCGGCAGCTCGGAGCACTTCGCGCTGCCGAAGATCGCTCCCCAGCTGCGCGAGGTGAACGCCTACCTGGGCTGGTTCGGGCCGCTCTCGCGCCCGATGCAGGTGATGTCGATGGGCACGAGCCTGCCGGGCGCGTCGACCGCGCTGAAGGCGCTCGGCGGGCGCTTCGTCAAGGGCTCCACCGGCGGGCCGGATGCCGAGGCGCGCGCGAAGTCGGGGTCGCACATCGTCGCGATCGCCTACGACTCCGCCGGCCGCGAGCTCGCGGAGGCTCACCTGAAGGGAGTGGACGGCTACACGTTCACGGGTCGGATCCTCGCCTGGGGCGCGCAGCGTGCCGCCGAGGGCGGCCTCCAGGGGACCGGCGCGCTGGGCCCGGTCGACGGTTTCGGGCTCGTGGCTCTGACCGATGGCTGTCGCTGGGCGGGGCTCGAGGAGCCGAACCGGGAGCCGCCGGCCCAGCCGGACTCCCCGCCGGAGCGTGCGGCTGTCGAATGAGCCCGCCGCCCGGCGGCGGCTCGCGCTGCTGGCGGGCGTGGGGCTGCTCGCCCTGGGGGCGGGCATCGCGGTCGGGTCGGGCAGCGGGGCGACCGACGACCGCGCGACGCCGAAGCACGCGCCGCGGGAGGTGCTTGCCGCGGTCGACAGGCTCAGCCTGCGCCAGCAGGTCGGCCAGCTGACGATTTCGAGCTTCCCGGGCAACCGGCCCCCGGCCTACGTCCGCCGGCGCCTGCGCGCGGGTGAGACCGCCGGCGTGATCCTGTTCGGCTTCAATGCCGGCCCGCCGGCGCAGTGGCAGCGACTCACCGGTGCCGTGCAGCGCAACGCGCGCCACGGGGCGCTGGTGATGGTCGACCAGGAGGGCGGCGAGATCCGCACGGTCGGCTGGGCCGGGCCGGCCGCCGACCAGCCGCTGCAGGGCTCGCCGGCGATGGTGCGCCGGGCCGCCGGCGCGGCGGCGGGGCAGCTGCGCACGGCCGGCGTGAACGTGAACCTGGCGCCGGTGGCCGACGTGCCGGCGAGTCCTTCCGGTGCGCTCAACTCGCGGGCCTTCGCGGGCGATCCCCGCGGCATCGCGGCGCGCACGCGCGCCGCCGTCGAGGGGATGTGGGCGGCGCGGCTGGCGGCCACCGCCAAGCACTTTCCGGGGCTCGGCCGCGCCCAGGTCAACACCGACGACGGCGCCGCCACGATCCCCGGCGACCTGCGCAGCGACCTGGCTCCCTTCCGGGCGGCGGTGGACGCCGGTGTGCCGCTCGTGATGCTGTCGCACGCGACCTACCCGGCGCTCGACAGGCGCCGGATCGCGTCTCAGTCGCGGCCGATCGTGAGCGGGCTGCTGCGCGGGCGGCTCGGTTTCGACGGTGTGGTGATCACGGACAGCATCGAGGCCGAGGCCGTGCTCGATGGCTCCGGGGTGGCGCTGGCGGCCGAGCGCTCTGTGCGCGCCGGCGCGGACCTGATCCTGATGACGGGCAGCGCGAGCTGGAAGGAGGTGCACCCCCGGCTGCTCGCGCTGGCGCGCCGCTCGGCCGCGTTCCGAGAACGCGTACGGCGCTCGGCGGCACGAGTGCTGGAGCTGAAGCGGCGGCTGGGGCTGGCGCTGCCGTAAGGGGCCCGGCGGCGCGAGCCCCGGATGCCATCAGCCGGCCGACGCTCCACGGGGGCCCGGGGGCGCGAGCCCCCGGATGCCATCAGCCGGCCGACGCTCCACGGGGGCCCGGGGGCGCGAGCCCCCGGATGCCATCCATCAATCGATGGCGGTCCGCTCCAGCGCCCGCTCCATCAGCTCGCGGTGCGCCGAGCGCGTGCGGCCCTGGCGGCGCTCCCATGAGTCGTCGGGGCGCAGCTCCCAGCCGAAGGTGTCGTCGGCCAGGCAGCGCTCCACCGTGTCCTCCATCTCGTCGCGCAGCGCCGGGTCCTCGATCGGCGCCAGCAGCTCCACGCGGGTGTCGAGGTTGCGCGGCATCAGGTCGGCGGAGCCCATCCACCAGAGCCGTTGGTCGCCGCGCCGGAAGCCGTACAGCCGCGAGTGCTCCAGGAAGCGGCCGACCACGGACGTCGCGCGGATGTTCTCGGATACACCCGGCACACCGGCGCGCAGGCAGCAGATGCCGCGCACGTTCACGTCCACCGGCACGCCGGCCTGCGACGCCTCGTAGAGGGCCTTGATGCAGCGGGTGTCCACCAGCGAGTTCAGCTTCAGAACGATGCGCGCCTCCTCACCGGCCTCGTGCGCCTCGATCGTTTGCCGCACCTGATCGACGAACCAGGGGCGCATGTCCTCCGGCGCCGTGACCACCTTGCGGAACGAGGGCGACCGCGCCGCTCCGGTAAGCGTGTTGAACAGCTCGGCCACGTCCGCCGCGATCTCCCGGTCGGTCGTGAACAGGCCGAAGTCCTCGTACAGGCGAGCGGTCTTGGCGTGGTAGTTGCCGGTCCCGATGTGCACGTAGTGGCGGACCCCGGCTCCCTCGCGGCGCACCACCAGGAGCGCCTTGGCGTGCGTCTTGAGCCCGGGCAGCCCGTGCACCACGTGCGCGCCGGCCTCTTCCAGCGAGCGCGCCCACTCGATGTTCTGGCGCTCGTCGAAGCGGGCCTTCAGCTCCACCAGGCAGACGGCCTGCTTGCCGCGCTCCGCCGCCCGGATCAGCGACGGCACCAGCTCCGAGTCGTCGGAGGTCCGGTACACGGTCATCTTGATCGCCAGCACGTCCGGGTCGGCGACGGCCTGCTGGATGAAGCGCTCGACGGTCGAGGCAAAGGAGTCGTAGGGGTGGTGCACCAGCAGGTCGCCCGCCCGCATGGCGGCCAACACGTCGGCCTTGCCGTCGTCGGGATCCGCGAAGGCGGGCTGCGTCACCGGCGTCCACGGCGGGTCGCGCAGCTCGCGGTACCCCTCCACCTCGTAGAGCGCCCACAGGTCCTCGAGGTCGAGCAGCCCCTCGACGTCGATCACCTGCGTCTCCTCGATCCCCAGCTGCTCGACCAGGTACGAGCGCATCTCGGGGTCCATGGACGATGAGATCTCGAGCCGAACGACCTCGCCGAAGCGCCGCCGGCGCAGCTCGTCCTCGACCGCGCGCAGCAGGTCGTCGGCCTCGTCGGAGACCGTGAAGTCGGCGTCGCGCGTGACCCGGAAGATGTCGTGACGCAGGATCTCCATCCCGGGGAAGAGCTGATCGAGGTGGCGCGCGATGATCGTCTCGAGGGGGACGAACACGTTCTCGCCGATGTCCACGAAGCGCGGCAGCACCTCCTTCGGCACCTTCACGCGGGCGAACGTCTCGGTGCCCGACACCGGGTCGCGCAGCCACACCGCCAGCGACAGCGACAGGTTCGAGATGTACGGGAAGGGCCGCCCCGGCCCCACGGCGAGCGGCGTCAGCACCGGGAAGATCTGCTCCGAGAACCGGCGGTCGACAGCCTCCAGCTCG
Organism: Thermoleophilaceae bacterium; assembly: GCA_034664105.1. Classification (GTDB taxonomy): domain Bacteria; phylum Actinomycetota; class Thermoleophilia; order Solirubrobacterales; family Thermoleophilaceae; genus JACVRW01. The sequence continues at coordinate 7,207 of JAXDIH010000173.1, read as the reverse complement.
TCCCGGTCGCAGTCGGCGCAGTCGATCACGCGGATGCCCCGCTCGGTCAGCTCCTGCCGCACCACCTCGTCCCACTGGCGCGAGTGGCGGTGACCGAGCTCGCGGGCACGCTCGGCGATGCGCACGATCGTCTCTCCGGGCGAGAGCCCGTCGGGTCCGCGCGCGTCGATCCCGGCGTCCACCTGGTCGTGCAGCCCGGCCACGCGCACCATGTAGAACTCGTCCAGGTTGGAGGCGTAGATCGCGAGGAACTTGACGCGCTCCAGCAGCGGCAGCGACGCGTCCTCGGCCAGCTCCAGCACGCGCTCGTTGAACTGCAGCCACGACAGCTCGCGGTTGGAGTAGAGCTCGGGAGAGTCGAGCTCGGGCACCTCTGCCGGTGCTGTGACGGCTTCCATTCGCTCAGCCTCTATGGTGGCGCATCGGGATGCTTTGGTTGTTGCGCCATGGGGACGCGGAGGACGGCTCACCCGACGCGGAGCGCCCGCTCACCGACAAGGGCCGCGAGCAGGCGCGCGCGGCCGGCGCCGCTCTGAAGGAGCTCGGGGTCAAGATCGACGCCTGCCTGACCAGCCCCAAGGTGCGCGCCGCGGAGACCGCGCGCATCGTCTGCGAGCAGCTCGACGGGGTGGAGCCACAGCTGGAGCCGAAGCTCGCCGGCGGCCCTTTCGACGCCGAGGCGCTGGCGGCCGGCCTGGGCGACGACGTTCTCCTGGTGGGCCACGATCCCGACTTCTCGGCCGCGATCCACTCGCTCACCGGCGCGCAGGTGCGCATGAAGAAGGGCGGCCTGGCCGGGCTGGACAGGGGCGAGCTCATGGTGTTGATGCGCCCACGCGAGCTGAAGGCCATCGCGGGCTAAGCAAGCCGCCTACCCTCCACCAGCTCGAGCAGCACCCCTTCGCGCAACCCGCCGCGGGCGATCCGCAGCGGCAGCGCGAGCAGGTCCGAGATCGCCTCCAGGACGAGGATGCCCGCGGGCAGCAGGCGGACGCGCTCCGCGTCGAGCTCGAAGCGCGCGGCCACATCCGCGATGGCGGTGGTGCAGAGCACGCGGATGCCGCGCTCGAGCGTCTCGTGCGACAGCTCGGCGCCCAGCAGGCGCCGCAGCGAGGTGGCGGTTCCGCCGACTGCGACAGCCTCATGCGCGGGGGGTGGCTCGAGGCCCTCGAAAGTCCCGGCCACGTGCCGGCGCACCTTCTCGAGCTCGTCGACGGAGGGCGGGTCGCCGCGCAGGTAGGAGTCGGCCAGGAAGCCCGACCCGATCCGAAAAGAGGCCGACCAGGCCATTTTGCCGTTCGGCTCGCCGACGGCGATCTCACTGGAGCCGCCGCCCACGTCGATCACCGCGACCGTGCCGTTCGTCGGCTTCAGCATGGTCCGGGTGGCGCCAACGAACGAGAGGCGCGCCTCTTCCTCGCCCGACAGCACCTCCAGCGTCATCCCGCCGGCCTCGCGCACGGCCGCCAGCAGCTCGTCGCGGTTGGGCGCGTTGCGGATCGCGGCGGTGGCCACGGCCACGATCTGCTCGGCGCCAACCTCGCGCGCCACCTTCGCCTGGGTGGCTACGACCTCGGCCGTCTCGGCGATCTTCTCCGCCGGGATCGACCCGGAGGCCGCCAGGCTCTTGCCGATGCGGGTGAACGCCCGCTGGGTGACCAGCTCGCGCAGCTGACCGTCGCCCGCATCCGCCACCAACAGCCGGGTGGTGTTGCTGCCGATGTCGATGCAGGCGCAGATCAAGCGGTGGACGGCGGAGCGAGCTCCGGGTGCGAGGCGTCCTCGAACTCCCGGAACAGACCGGTGACGACGAAGACGGTCTGCTCGCCGATGTCCACGGCATTGTCGCCGATTCGCTCGATGCTGCGAGCGACCAGCGTCATGTGCATTGCCCACTCGCGCCGATCGGCGTCGTCGCCGATCTCCAGCGCCAGGTGAAACACGTCTCGGTTGAGCCGGTCGATCTGGTCGTCCTGGCGCACCAGATCCTGCGCCAGGTCGACGTCGCGCCGCTCGAACGCCAGCTTGCACTGCACCACCTGCTGGCGCGCCTGCTCGCCCATCTGCTGGATGTCGGCGAGGATGCGCGCGTCCGACGGGGGCTCGTGACCGGCCAGCGGCACGAGCTTCGCCATGTTCACGCACTGATCCCCCATGCGCTCGATGTTCTTCATGATGTGGAGCAGCGCCGCCACGATGCGCAGGTCGCCGGCCACCGGCGCCTGGCGCGCGAGCAGCGAGAGGATGCCCTGGTGCACCTCCAGGTAGCGGCCGTCGATGCGGTCGTCGTCGGCGATGACCATGCTGGCCAGCTCCACGTCCTGCTGCAGCACCGTCTCCAGGGCGCGGTCGAGCGATTCGACGACCATGTCGAGTCCGCCCATGGCCTGTTCCTCGAGCTTCGCGAGCTCTTCTTGAAAGTGGGTGCGAGCCGTGTCGCCCACGCTAACGCCTAACCCACCTTTCCGGTGACGTAGGCCTCGGTCCGGGGGTCGCCCGGGTTCGTGAAGATCTTCTCGGTGTCGTCGAACTCCACGACCCGGCCCGAGCGGTGCTCCTCGTCGTCCAGCTCGACCGTGAAGAAGGCCGTCTTGTCGGACACGCGGGCGGCCTGCTGCATGTTGTGCGTGACGATGACGATGGAGAAGTTCTGCTTCAGCTCCATCATCAGGTCCTCGATCTTGCCGGTGGAGATCGGGTCGAGCGCGGAGCACGGCTCGTCCATCAGGATCACGTCGGGCGAGACGGCGAGGCAGCGCGCGATGCAGAGGCGCTGCTGCTGGCCGCCCGACATGCCGAAGGCGTTGGTCTTGAGCCGGTCCTTGACCTCGTCCCAGAGCGCGCCCTGCCTCAGCGCGCGTTCCACGATCTCATCCATGTCGCCCTTCATGCCGAGCACGCGCGGGCCGAAGGCGATGTTGTCGTAGATCGACTTGGGGAACGGGTTGGGCTTCTGGAAGACCATGCCGATCCGCTTGCGGACCTCGACGGCATCGACGCCCGAGCTGTAGAGGTCCTGGCCGTGATAGAGCACCTTGCCCTCGACGCGAGCGCCCAGGATCAGGTCGTTCATCCGGTTCAGGCAGCGGATCAGGGTCGACTTGCCGCAGCCCGACGGTCCGATCAGCGCGGTGATCTCGTTCTTGCCGATGTCGAAGCTCACGCCACGCACGGCCGGCTTGACGCCGTACGAGACCTGCACGTCCTCGAGGGCGAAGATCGACTCGCGTGGTCTGCCCTCGCTGCTGCGAGGGGCGGCGACCACTTCGGGGGTGGGCGGCACGACATCGCGGCGTGCACGGATTTCCGGGGGATCGGTCACGCGTTCCACTTTCGCTCTCCTACCACTTCTGCTCGTATCGATTGCGTAGCCAGATCGCGATGCTGTTCATGGCGAGCAACATGATCATCAGCAAGAGAATTGCCGCCGCCGCGAGCGGCTTGTAGTTGTTCACGTCGTTCGACGCCCGGTTGATCCAGTCGAAGATCTGGATCGGCAGCGCCGTGAACTGCGAGTTGAGCCCGTCGGGGTTGAAGGCGATCACCGTGGCGGCGCCGACAACGATCAGCGGGGCGGTCTCGCCGATAGCGCGTGAGAGCGCCAGGATCACGCCGGTGGCGACGCCCGGTATCGACGCGGGCAGCACCTGCCGCCAGATCGTCTGCCACTGAGTCGCACCGAGCGCCATCGATCCCTCGCGGATCGACGACGGCACCGCGCGGATCGCCTCGCGGGCGGAGATGATCACCACGGGCAACACGAGCAGGCCGAGCGTCAGGCCGCCGGCGAGCACGGTGTTGCCGAGCGACAGCGGGCCGCGGACGAGGAAGGCCAGTCCCAGGATGCCGTACACCACCGAGGGCACGGCCGCGAGGTTCTGGATGTTGACCTCGATCAGCCGGTTGTACCAGCGGTCGTTGTCCGCGTACTCCTCGAGGTAGATCGCGGTGGCCACGCCCACCGGGACGATGAACACCGCGCAGATGCCCATCAGCCAGATCGTTCCCCAGATGGCGGCCTGCGCCCCGGCCTTGTCGGCGCTGATCGACGTGAAGCTGTTGATGAAGTGGAAGTTCAGCGTGCCGGCCCCGTCCTTCACCACGTCGTAGAGCAGGACGCCCAGCAGCAGGATCGAGATGCCCAGGCAGGACAGCAGCGTCAGGCGGAAGGCGAGGTCCTTGACCCGGCGGCTGCGCGCGGCGGGCTGGATGGCCTGATCTGGAACGCTCATTCGTAGACCTGCCGGTACTTCCGCACGAAGCGGATCGAGATCAGGTTCATGATCAGCGTGATCACGAACAGCAGGCTGCCCACGGCGAAGATCGTCTTGTACTCGATGCTTCCGGTGGGGGTGTCGCCGCCGGCCGTGGAGCCGATGAACGAAGCCAGTGAGTAGTGCGGGTCGGCCGGGTTGAGGCTGTTGCTGGCCACCTGCCCCGAGGCCACCAGCACGATCATGGTCTCCCCGACGGCCCGTGAGATGCCCAGCACGATCGCCGCCACGATCCCGGACAGGGCCGCGGGGAAGACCACGCGGAGGGACACGTGGAGCTTGGAGGCGCCGAGCCCGTACGCGCCCTCGCGCAGGGACTGCGGGACCGCCGACATCGCGTCCTCCGCCACGGACGCGACCGTCGGGATGATCATGAAGCCCATGATGATTCCGGCGGCCAGCGCGTTGAAGATGTTGACCTTGACGTGGAGGAGGTCCTGGAGGATGTTCGGCGTGAAGAACGTCAGCGCGAAGTAGCCGAACACGATCGTCGGCACGCCGGCAAGCACCTCCAGCGCCGGCTTGATCGCCTTGCGCACCCGCGGCCGCGCGTATTCGCTGAGGTAGATCGCGGCGCCGAGGCCGAGCGGGGCTGCCACCAGCAGCGCGATGCCGGTGATCAGCAACGTGCCGATCACCAGCGGCCGCACGCCGAAGCTGGGCGGCTCGAACAGAGGCGTCCACTTGCCTCCCGACAGGAAGTCCCAGACGCCGACCTCGCTGAAGAAGTCGATCGTCTCGCGCAGCAGCGCCACGACGATCCCCGTGGTGGTGAGCACGGAGATCAGGGTCGCCAGGATCAGGAGCGCCTTGATCGCGCTCTCGCCCCAGCGGCGACGTGCCGCCCCCAGGTTGGGGACGGCGCGCGCGCCTGCTGCGGTACTGGCGGCTTCCATCAGCCGGCCTTGCTCTCCGCGGCCTGGAGCTCCTGCTTGCCCTTGGCGGCCTGCTCAGGCGTCATCGGGACGATCTGAGCCGCCGTCGCGATGTCGTCGTAGTTGGCGATCACGTACTCCATGAACGCCTTGACCTCGGGCCGTGCCAGCGCCTTCTCGTTCGGGTACATGAACAGCGGGCGGGAGAGCGGCTTGTAGTCGCCCGACTGGATCGTCTCCTTCGACGGAGCCGTGCACGAGGCGGCGTCCTCGCCGACCTTGACCAGGTTCAGCTTGTCCTGGTTCTGCTCGTAGTACGAGAAGCCGAAGTAGCCGAGACCGCCTTCGGACCCTTCCACGCCCTGCACCAGGATGTTGTCGTCGGCCGACGGCTGGTAGTCCTCGCGCGAGACGCCTTCCTCGCCGTTGATCTCTCCGGTGAAGAAATCGAAGGTGCCGGAGTCGGTGTCCGGGCCGAACAGCGTGAGCTTGGTGTCGGGGAGCGACGGGTCGATCTCGCTCAGGCTCTTGACCTTCGAGCCCTTGTTCCACAGCTGCTTCAGCTGATCGGTGGTCAGGCAGCCGACCTTCAGGCTCTTGTTGGTCACGACCGCGATGCCGTCGTTCGCGACCTGGACCTCGCTGTAGGTGATCCCCTTCTTCTTGCAGATCGGGGCTTCCTCGTCGGGCTTGATCGGCCGCGAGGCGTCAGAGATGTCGGTCTCGCCGTTGCAGAACTTCTCGAAGCCGCCGCCCGTGCCGGAGGTGCCGACCGTGATCTTCACGTTGGGGTTCTCGCCCTGGAACGCCTCCTGGGCGGCCTGCGCGAAGGGGGCGACGGTGCTCGATCCGTCGATCTTGATGTTGCCGGACAGGTCCTTGCTGCCGCTGCCGGCGCCGCTGCTGGCCGTGCTGTCCGAACTCGAGTTGTCGCCACAGGCGGCCGCTCCAAGGGCCAGTACGCCGCATGCCGCGAGCGTGAGGAGCTTCCTCATTCGCTTTTCTCCTTGAGGTTGTTCATGTGCAGCGCTGACTCTGTAGTGCGGCAGGGGCGAGTCTGTTATCCAGCTGTCGCCCGGTTGTAAAAAGGGTGTGAAGGCGCCGCGTCGCTAGCCGCGGTCGGAGTCCGGCGCAAATCGGTAGCCGAACCCGAAGTGGGTGTGGATGAAGCGCCGTCCGGGGACAGCGTCCTCGAGCTTCTGGCGCAGCTTCCCGACGTAGACGTCGACCGAGCGATCGGACTTGCGGTAGGGCTCGCCCCAGACCTCGCGATAGAGCTCCTCGCGTGTGACGATTCGGTTGCGCCGCTCCACCAGTGCTGTCAGGAGCTCCAGCTCGCGGACGGTCAGGTGCAGGCGCTCGCCATTGACGAGCACCAGGAACTCGCTTGGCCGGACCTCGACCTCGCCGGCTCGCAGCGGCGGTCTCCGCAGTGCTGTCTCCATGCTCCGGAGGGTTCCAGCATCGTGCGGAATGTCAGTTACTTCCGCGTTGACCACCTGTGAAAAAGCTGTAAAAGGCGGCGGCCGCCGCCACGAGTGTGCGTACACTCAGGCCCGATGTCGGATATGCGACTCGCGATCCTGGACACGGATTCGGGGTTCGTCCGGGTGCTCGTGAAGCGGGCGAGCGACCTGGGCTGGCAGTACCGGCGTATGGAGGCGCCGCCCCGCCCCGAGGACCTGGTAGCCATGCGCGTCAACGCGCTGGTGGTCGACCTGACGCTGCTCGGCCCGGGGGCGTGGGAGTTCGTCGAGCGCGTGACGGCTGCTCTGCCCGGTCTCGGGATCGTGATCTGCACCGGTCCCTCGAGCGTGGCCCAGCGCGTGCGCGGGCTGCGGCTGGGCGCCGACGACTGGGTCACCAAGCCCTGTCACACGGAGGAGGTGCTGGCCCGTGTCGAGGCCGTCGTGCGGCGACGCAATCGCGCGTCCGCGCGAGTGGACACGGGACCCCTGGTGGCCGGCGAGCTGGAGATCCGCATCGATCAGTTCCAGGCGTTCGTGGGCTCAACGAGCGTCGACCTCACCCGCCGCGAGTTCGAGGTGCTCCAGCTGC
>JAXDIH010000161.1:0-2737 GCA_034664105.1 Thermoleophilaceae bacterium | reverse complement strand
GGGTCCAGCGCGTTGCATTTCGGCCGCGCCGCCTACAAGCACGGCATGTTGTCGCGGCGCCAGCTGGCCAAGGACGCGTGGGCCAACATCAAGTTCCGGCTGCAGGGCTCCAACGACGCGGACACGGATGCGCTGCGTCAGCGCATCCTCGACTCGCTCGCCGGGCAGCGCGTGATCGACCTCCAGCGCCTCGGCCCCGACGTGCTCGCCGGCATCCTGCCGCTGCTCTACCGCGACGTGCTGCGCGAGGCCTACGCCCACCAGGACGCCGGCCGGCCGGCCTACATCGTCACGGCCGCGTCCCAGGAGCTGGCCGAGGTGCTCGCGCACGTGCTGGTGCTGGACGGCGGCGTCGGCATGCGCGCCGAGGTGCGCGACGGCGTCTACACCGGCAGGCCCGCCGGGCCGTTCACCTACCGCGAAGGCAAGGCCGAGGCGATCCGCCAGCTGGCCGACAGCGAGGGCATCGACCTGGCCGAGTCCTACGCCTATTCCGACTCCGAGTCGGACCTGCCGATGCTGCGCGCGGTCGGGCACCCGGTGGCGGTGAACCCGGACGGGGCGCTCGAGAAGATCGCCCGCGCCGAGGGCTGGCGCATCATGCGCTTCGACCGGCTCGCGCCGATGCTCAAGATCGGCGCCGCCACACTGACCGTCGCGCTGCTGGGCGGCGGCGGCGGTTACGCCGCGGCGCGCCTGCGGGCGCAAGGCGGGTCGCGCTTGAGGCTGCGCCGGTAGCGAGACCATGCGTGTGGGCCCCCAACGTCAGACATAGCCCCCACTTCGGGGCCCACAGCGCCCTGGAGAGCCGTCCGGATTCGATCGGCCGAGTCGGACGGGCTAGACCGGCCAGCCGCGACTGAGCCACCTTCGCACCTAGACTGAGGGGAGTGGCTGCCCCGGCACGACCTGTCACCGATGCCGAGCGCTGGTTTCGCGAGCGCTACGCCCGCACCCCCGAGCGCGACGCGCTCTTCTCCACGCTGAGCGGGGACCCCGTCGAGCCGCTCTACGGTCCAGAGGACGTCGGGCAGTTCGAGGAGCGGATCGGCTTCCCGGGCGAGTTCCCGTTCACGCGCGGCGTGTACCCGTCGATGTACCGCGGCCGGCTGTGGACGATGCGCCAGTTCGCCGGCTTCGGCACCGCCGAGGAGACCAACGAGCGCTTCCGCTACCTGCTCGACCACGGGCAGACGGGGCTGTCGACCGCGTTCGACATGCCGTCGCTGATGGGCCACGACTCCGACCACCCGCGCTCGGAGGGCGAGGTCGGTCGGGAAGGCGTGGCGATCGACTCGCTGGACGACATGGAGACGCTGTTCGGCGGGATCGACATGGGCGAGGTCTCCACCTCGATGACGATCAACGCGCCGGCCGCGGTGATGCTGGCCTTCTACGTGGTCGCCGCCGAGCGCAAGGGGATCGGCCCGGAGCACCTCGCGGGCACGATCCAGACGGACATCCTCAAGGAGTACATCGCCCAGAAGGAGTGGTGCTTCCCGGTCGACCCGGCCATGCGGGTGGTCACGGACATGGTCGAGTTCTGCGCGAGGCGCATGCCGCGCTGGCACCCGATCAGCATCAGCGGCTACCACATCCGCGAGGCGGGCTCGACCGCCCAGCAGGAGCTGGCGTTCACGCTCAAGGACGGTTTCACCTACGTCGAGCACGCGATCGAACGCGGCCTCCACGTGGACGAGTTCGCGCCGCGGCTCTCGTTCTTCTTCAACGCGCACATCGACTTCTTCGAGGAGATCGCCAAGTACCGCGCCGCCCGGCGCATCTGGGCGCGCGAGCTGCGCGACACCTACGGCGCGCGCGACGAGCGCTCGCTGCTGATGCGCTTCCACACCCAGACAGCCGGTGTCTCGCTGACCGCGCAGCAGCCGCTGAACAACGTGGTGAGGACCGCGACCGAGGCTCTGTCGGCGGTACTGGGCGGCACGCAGTCGCTGCACACGAACTCGTTCGACGAGGCGCTGGCGCTGCCGACCGAGGAGGCCGTCCGGCTGGCGCTGCGGACGCAGCAGATCATCGCCCACGAGACCGGCGTGACGAACACGATCGACCCGCTCGGCGGCTCCTACTTCGTCGAGGCCCTGACCGATCGCATGGAAGCGGTCGCCTACGAGTACTTCGCCAAGATCGACGAGCTGGGCGGGATGGTCGAGGCGACCAAGCAGAACTACCCGCAGCGCGAGATCGCCGACGCGGCCTTCCAGCTGCAGGAGGAGATCGAGCGCGACCAGCGGATCGTGGTGGGCGTGAACCGCTACCAGCAGGTGGACGAGCGCCAGCTCGAGATCCTGCGGATCCCGCCCGAGCTGGAGCGCAAGCAGGTGGGTCGCGTGCAGGCAGTCCGCGCGGCACGGACGGGCGAGGCGGTGGAGGCGGCGCTGGCCGAGCTGCGCGACGCGGCCGCGAACGACCGCAACCTGATGGAGCCGCTGCTCGACGCCACCCGGGCGCACGCCACCGAAGGGGAGATCGTGCAGTCGCTGCAGCAGGTGTTCGGCACGTACACGGAGACGCCGGTCTTCTAGAACCTTTTGCAGCCCGGGTGCGTATAGATAGGCTGATGGCCGCATGAGGCGCCTTGGGGCAGCTACCGCGCTCTACGCCGTTGTCGCGACGGTCGCGCTCGCGGCCCCGCTCTCGGCTTCGGAGCCCGTGCCGGCACCGGCCGAGGTCCCGGCACCGGCCGCGCAGCCCGCGCCTCCGGCGGCCGAGCCGGCGC
>JAXDIH010000138.1:0-10569 GCA_034664105.1 Thermoleophilaceae bacterium | reverse complement strand
TCAGGCGCCGCGCTCAGGCGCCGCGCTCGGCCAGCAGGCGCTCGGCGCTCATGTACGCGAGCGCCTGGATCGTGAGCGTGGGGTTGTAGGCCCCGTAGCTGGGGAACTGCCCGCCGCCGACCGCGTAGAGGCCGGGGCACTCGTGCACCTGGCCGTAGGGGTCCGTGACCGACCTGGCGGGGTCCTCGCCCATCCGGTGCACCCCCACGTCGTGGGTGGACATGTGGTACGGCGGCGGTGACGGATCCTCCCAGCGCTGGAGCGCGCCCATCTCGTCGGCGATCCGGTGCTTGATCGTGCTCAGGTAGTCGACCGTCCGCACGTCGATGTCGTCCCAGTCGTGCGTGATCCGCAGAGCCGGCATTCCGAACGGGTCCTTCACGTTCGGGTCGAGGTCGCAGAAGTGGCGCGGCGACGGGAGGCTCGAGGTCTGCGAGTACATGCGGTGCAGGCGCCGGTAGTTGTCGCGCAGCCACTCCTTGAGCTCGCGCCCCCAGCGCGGCCCGTCCGCCGGCATCAGGTGGAACGCCTCGATCGGCTGGAGATCGCCGGTCACGCTGAGCACCGGAGCGCCCCAGATCGCGCCCGCGTCGTTGTCGGGGATCAGCTCCGACGTGAAGTCGTCGATCACGCTCGCCGCCGTCAACGGCCCCATGAACGGGTTGGTCCACTCGGGCAGGACCGCGGTGAACCAGCCGTAGGTGTGCGTCATGAAGTTCTGGCCCACCTGCCCGTTCTCGTTGATGCGCGACGCGAGCAGCAGGCGCACGTTCTCGAGCGCGTAGCACGCGAGCACCACGATCTCGGCGCGCAGCTCGCGTACCTGGCCGTCGGCGGTGAAGTAGGAGACCCCGATGGCGCGCCCGGACGCGTCGCGGTCGACCCGGAATACCCGCGAGAACCCGCGCACCTCGAAGTTGCCGGTGGCGCGCGCCTCGGGGATCGACGTGACCTGCGTGGTGGACTTGGCGCCCACGTGACAGGGGAAGCCGTGGCAAAAGCCGCAATACACGCAGCCCGCGCGCCCCTCGTACGGCTCCGAGTTGATGCCGCTGGGCGTGGGATACGGGTGGTAGCCGAGTCGCCGGCAGGCCTCGACGAAGCTGTGGTCGGCCGCGGCCTGCTGGAGCGGGGGCATCGGGTAGTCGCGCGCGCGGGGCGCCTCGAACGGGTTGCCGCCCTCGCGCAGATCGCCCCCGACGTTGCCGGCGCGCCCGGAGACGCCCTGCTCCCACTCGACCGTGTCGTAGTAGGGCTCGATGTCGGCGTAGCCGAACGGCCAGTCCACCAGCGTCGTGCCGTCGGGCAGCGCGTCCTCCCCGAAGCGCTCCACGATCGTGCTGCGCATCCGGAAGTCCGCCTCGCGGAAGCGGAACGCGGCCCCGCCCCAGTGGATCGACCCGCCGCCGGTCCCGATCGACGGCAGCCCGTAGAGCGGCTCGTCCACTCCCAGCGGCCCGGCCGACCAGGGAGCGACCACGGCCTCGTCGCGGCTCGTCGCGCGCCAGGTGACCGGGTCAGAGCTCAGCGCTGCCACGATCGCGTTGCGCTGGTAGTAGCGCACCTCGTCGTGCTTGATCTCGAAGTCCTCGGCGGTGTAGTCGGGCCCCTTCTCGAGCCCCACCGTCCGCAGGCCCGCGGCCGCCAGCCGCTGCGCCATGATCGCCCCCGCCGCGCCGAGGCCGACCACCACGGCGTCGACGCGCTCGATCGTCCCCTCAGCCATCCCCGCCACGCTCCGCGCGGTCGCGCAGGTCGGCCAGCGTCGAGAGCGGGATCTCCGTCGCGTCGAAGCCGCGACGCATCTGCTCGACCCGGTAGCCCCACTGGGCGCCGGGGAAGCCCACGAGCCGCCAGCCCGCGCCGTCGCGGTTCCCGCCGTAGGCGGGGTCGCAGAACATGCCCTGCACGGTGTGCTCGCGCACCAGCGCGAACAGCCGCCCCAGGAGCGAGTGGCTGGTGTCCTCGCGCGCGAGGGTGTCGAGCTCTCCGACGACGGCGTCCTGCCTGCCCTCGTCCAGCTCGGCGAAGCGCGCGCCGTGCTGCTCGCCGCAGTGCCGGTCGAGCTCCCGCAGCGCCTCGCGGTAGAAGCCCTGCTGGTCGCGGAAGAACCCGGCCAGCCCGCGGTCGATGTAGGTCAGCACACCGGCCTCGCGCGCGCCGGGATCGCTCTCGTCACCGGGCATGATCCGGCACGCCAGCGCCTCGACGGTCGCGGCCTCACCCCGGTTGAGGAAGAGCAGGGCCTCGCTCACTCCGCGGCCTGCGCGCGGGTGAAGACCGGCGTCGTACCGGGCGCCAGCTCCCTGAAGTCGGGGAGCTCGGCCAGCCCACGCTCGGGCCCGGCGGGGCTGTAGATCGCCAGCACGTGCATCGGGGTCCAGCCCGTGTTCTGGGTCGAGTGGAACACGTCGGGCGCGATGTAGATCGAGTCGCCGGGGCCGACCTCGAACGGCTCCTCGTCGGCGACCATCTGCTCCCCGGTCCCGGCCACGACGTAGAGGATCTCGGCCGCGCCAGGGTGGTTGTGCCGCCCGTGTCCCTCACCGGGTTGCATGATCACCTGCCCGAACGTGACCCCGGCCTCGGGGTTGGTCTCCTCGCTCACCAGCCACTTGATCGAGCCCCATTCGAAGCTCTGCGTGGGCACTCCTGCGGGGTTAATCGCGGGCATAGACCTCTCCCGATAGCTCGATGGACTTGAAGCGGCGCATGTTCTCCGTGATGGCCACCTCGGCGGGCAGCCGCTCGGTGCTGGAAGCCCCGAAGAAGCCCGCCACACCGGGAACGCGGTCGATCACGTAGCGCGCGTCGTCGGGCTCGGCCAGCGGACCTCCGTGGCAGAGCACGATCACGTCGGGGTTCACAGCCTTGCCGGCCTCGTACATCGCCGCCACGCGCTCGGTCGCCTGGTCGAGCGTCATCGCCGTGCGCGCGCCGATGGCTCCGCTCACGGTGGTGCCCATGTGGGGCACGAGGATGTCCGCGCCGGCGCGGGCCATGTCGGCGGCCTGCTGCTCGTCGAACACGTACGGCGCGGTGAGCATGTCCAGCTCGTGGGCGATGCGGATCATGTCCACCTCGAGGCCATAGCCCATGCCCGTTTCCTCGAACGTGTCCCGAATCCCTCCCTCGAACAGGCCCACGGTGGGGAAGTTCTGCACGCCGGAGAAGCCGATCCGCTTCAGGTCCTCGAGGAACAGCGGCATCTGCCGGAACGGGTCGGTGCCGCAGACGCCGGCCAGGACCGGGGTCTGCTTGACGACGGGCAGCACCTCAGCGGCCATCTCCACGACGATCGCGTTGGCGTCCCCGTAGGGCATCAGCCCGGCCGCCGAGCCGCGCCCGGCCATCCGGTAGCGCCCCGAGTTGTAGATGATGATCAGATCCACGCCGCCGGCCTCGGCGCACTTGGCCGATAGGCCAGTGCCGGCGCCGGCGCCGATGATCGCCCTCCCCTTCGCGATCTGCTCCCGCAGCGCGGCGAGAGCGGTCGTTCGTTCGATTCTCATCTGGTGACGAGCTCCTTCCTGTCATCTGAGTGGTCGTAGAGGTCCACGAAGCGCTCCGCGAGCGCGTCGGCAAACTCGGGGTCGTTGATGGCGAGGTCGAGCTCGACCAGCGCCACGTGGGCGGGCATCTCCGCCCGCAGTGCGGCGAACAGCGCCGCGTCGGCATCGGGGTCGTGGAACGGCTGTCCTTCCACGGACAGCGCCGAGAGCCCGCGCAGCGGCATCAGCACCGCGCACGGCCCCCGCCTGCCGTTGAGCTTGTGGGCGATCTGGCGGCCCAGCTCCGCGCACTCCTGTGCCGACGTACGCATCAGCGTCACGGCGGGGTTGTGGCGGTACAGGAGCCTGTCCGCGAAGCGTTCGGGAACGGTGTCGGCGGGGCCGAAGTTGACCATGTCGAGCGCGCCCAGAGAGATCACCCGCGGCGCCCCGGCCGCGGCGCCGCCGGCCAGCCGGTCGGGCCCGGCCGACAGGATGCCGCCGACCAGCTCGTCGGCCAGCTCGGTCGTGGTCACGTCGACCGTGCCGGCCAGCTCGCCGTCGGCCAGCAACCGCTCCATCGAGCGACCGCCGGTGCCGTTGGCGTTGAACACGAGCGTCTCGAACCCGCGCTCGTCGAGCAGTCGCCGCACGCGCGTCACGCACGGCGTGGTCACACCGAACATCGTGGCGCCGATCAGCGGCCGGTCCGTGGAGCTGGGCGCAAAGTCGTCCCGCGCCCTCGCCATGCCGGCGATCGCGCCGGCCGCGTTCCACAGCACGCGCTCCGAGAAGCGGTTCAGACCGGCGATGTCGACGACCGGGTAGACGAGCGTGATGTCCGAGTCCGCCAGGAACGGGCGCGTGTCCCCGGCGACCACCGTCGAGACGATCATCTTGGGGACGCCCAGCGGCAGCACGCGCATCGCGGCAGCCGCGAGCGAGGCCCCACCAGACCCGGTCAGGGCCATGATCGCCGAGAAGCGGCCCTCGCTGAACAGGCGGCGCACCACTGTGGCCGCGCCGGCCGCCATCGTCGAGATGGCGGCCCCGCGGTCTCCGGTGGCGACCAGCTGCTCGATCGAAACCCCGGCCGCCTCGGCGACCTCCGTGCGCGCGACGTCGACGGCGAACGCGGCTGGCTCCAGCACGCCCACGTCCACGGTCAGGGTGGCGCAGCCCAGCGCGTGCAGGCGTTCCTGCACGTACCGGTACTCGTCGCCCTTCGTGTCGAACGTCCCGATTAGGAGGACCGTCGTCATTCGAGCTTGGACTCGACCAGCGGCTTCAGGTACTCCAGGCACGCGCGAGCGTCCTGGTCCGGCTCGATGCCGCGGCTATGGAAGCCCGTCTCCATCGTCAGGTAGCCATCGAACCCGGTCTCGATGAGGGCGTCGATCATGGACGGGAAGTCCCCGACGCCCTCACCCGGCGGCAGCCGGTCGTTGTCCGAGATGTGGATGTGCTTCAGATCCGCACCCATCTCGTAGACGTAATCGGTCAGCACCTCGTGCCGCCAGAGGACGTGGAACGTGTCGAACATCAGCTTGACGTTCTCCGCGCCCACGTCCTCCATCAGCTCGATCGCGTCGTACGAGCTCTCGCACATGTTGGTGTCGTGCGGTGTTGGCTCGATCACCAACGTCACGTCGTGCTCGGCGGCCGCGTCGGCGATCTCCTTCAGCGCCTCTTGCGACCACTTCCACGCCTGCCGGCGTGTGGTGCCGAACACTCGCCACCCGGGCAGGTAGATCAGCGTCTTGCTGCCCCAGTCCGCGCACAACTCCGCGAGCTCCTTGTAGTGCTCGACGGTCTGACGTCGCTCCTCGGCCATGGGCGACACCGGGTTGTTACCCGGGCCGCCCGAGGGGGCGGGAAGCATGCTCGAGCACACGATCCCGTGCTGATCGAGCAGCTCCCTCACCTCCCTTCGTCGCTCTTTGGTGAGGTGACTGGGCCACGCGTGCGGGGCCCCGGCACCGATCTCGATGCCGTCATAGCCGATCCTCGCCAGGCGCTTGATCGTCTCGTCGAGCGTGTAGGACGGGGTCCACACGAAGAAGCTCGTGTAGGCCCAGTTGTTGTACGCGAACTTCATTAGAACGTGGTTCCGTCGAACTTCGCCACGTTATCCGCCGTCGCCAGCGGGTTGGCCTGCTTGATGCGCGCGGGGAGCTTCTCACCGGCGCACAGCTTGGCCGCGGCGAGGATGTGCTCCGGGACCGGCAGCGGGTACACGACCGTGGCGGCGTACTGCCCGGCCTCGATCGCCCGCAGCGCGGACTGCTGCCCGTCGACGCCCACCACCTTGATCTCGTCCTGGCGCCCGGCCTCCTTGATGGCCTGGATCGCGCCCAGCGACATCTCGTCGTTGTGCGTGAACACGGCGTCGATCTTGCCGGCGCCGAAGCGCTGGAGCAGGTTCTCCATGACCTGGAGGCCCTTGTCGCGCGCGTAGTCCGCGGTCTCGCTGGCGATCACCTTGATGTCGCTGCCCTGGAGAGCCTCCTCGAAGCCCTTGTTGCGGTCGATCGTCGGCGAGGCGCCGAGCGAGCCCTGCAGCTCGACGACGTTGCCCTTGCCGCCGAGGGTGTCGACGATGTACTTGCCGCCCACGCGGCCGGCCTCGACGTTGTCGGAGCCGATGTAGGTGGACACGGGCGAGTCGACGTTGCGGTCCGAGGCGATCACCTTGATGCCGGCGTCCGTGGCCCGCTTGGCGGCGGGCGCGAGGGCCTTGGCATCGGCCGGCGAGAGGATCAGGACGTCCACTCCGCGGGCGATCAGGTCATCGACCTGCGACGACTGCGTGGCCGCGTCGCCACGGGCGTCGGTGGTGGTCAGCTCCATGTTGGGGAAGCCGGCGGCGGTCTTCTTGCTGCGACTGATCGCGGCCGCGCCGTACGGGAACGAGGTGTCGCTCCACGACACGCCGACCTTGCAGCTCGCATCACGGGCCTTCTGGGTCAGGCGCAGCGCCTCCTTGCACGGGCCGACGCAGTAGACGCTGGCCTCGCCCGGCTTCAGCTTCGCGAATGCCTCGTCGCCGCTTCCGCCGCCGCCATTGTCGTCGCTGCCGCAGCTCGCCGCGACCAGCGCGGCCATGCATGCGGTGAGGACGGCTCCTACCTTAAACCGATTCACCTTCATTGCTCCTCCTCTGAGTTGGACCAGTTGTTCCTTCAGCCTCCGGACCCTCCGGCGTCCTCTTGGCCGCCTTCGAGCGACTGCGCAGCGCCTGACCGGCCAGCAACACAGCGGCCAGGATCACGACGCCCTTCACGATCTGTTGGTCGAACGGCGAAACGCCCGCCAGGTTCAGCAGGTTCGCCACGACGGCCAGCAGCAGCGCGCCGGCCACAGTGCCCGGCATGCCACCCACGCCGCCCATCAGGCTGGTGCCGCCGATCACGACGGCCGCGATCGCGTCCAGCTCGGCCAGGTTGCCCGCTGTCGGATCGCCGACGCTGAGCCGCGACGCGGTCATGATCCCCGCGAGGCCGGCGCAGGCCCCGCTGACGGCGTAGGCGCCGATCAGGTTGCGCTTGGTGCGCACGCCGGACAGGCGCGCGGCCTCCTGGCTCCCGCCGATCGCGTACAGGAAGCGGCCGAAGGACAGGTAGCGCAGCACGGCCCAGCCGATCAGGGCGAGCACCGCGAAGACGATCAGCGGACCGGGGATGCGGCCGATGCCGCCGCTGCCCAGGAAGTCGACGACGCCGCTGGCCGAGAAGAACTCCTGCGGCCCGCCGTCGGTGATCCGCAACGCCACGCCGCGCCCGATCACGAGCGTGGCCAGGGTCATGATGAACGGCTGGATGCCGAGCAGGGCCACGCCGCAGCCGTTCAGCGCCCCGCACACGGTGGCGAGCGCGATCACGGTCGGCAGGATCAGGATCAGCGGCGCGCCGGCGTCGGCCATGATCGCCATCACCACGGCGGAGATCGCCAGGATGGAGCCGACCGAGAGGTCGATGCCGCCGGTGAGGATCACGAACGTCATCCCGACGGCGATCACGCCCACGATCGATGCCTGGCGAGCGACGTTGAGCAGGTTCGTGACCTGGAAGAACTCGGGCGAGACGATGCCGGTGATCGCCACCAGCACCACGAGGATCGCCAGCGGCATCCAGTTCCCGCGCAGTCCGCCGGGCAGCCTGAGCGGCGCGCGCCGCGCGCCGCCGAGCGGATCCGCCGCCGCCGCGTCCGTCCTCACTGAACCACGTCCGTTCCACCGCCCACGGCGTGCGCCATGACCGCCTCCTCTGTCGCGTCGTCTCCATCCATCTCGGCGACGATGCGGCCCTGGCGCATGACCAGGATGCGGTCGCTCATCTCAAGCACCTCGGGCAGCTCGGACGAGATCAGGATCACGCCCACCCCGTCCCGCGCGAGGCCACGGATGATCCCGTAGATCTCGCGCTTGCTGCCCACGTCGATGCCGCGCGTCGGCTCGTCCAGGATCAGGACGGACACGCCCGCCTTGAGCCACTTCGCGAGCACGACCTTCTGCTGGTTGCCGCCCGACAGGGTGGCCACCGGAGCGGTCACGTCGGCCACGCGGATGTCGAGCGAGCGCTTGTAGCCCCCGGCCACGCCGCGCTCCTCGCGCGGGTTGACGGTGGCGAGGCCGGCGGCCGCGAGCGCCACGATCGGGATGTTCTGGGCGGTCGACAGGTTCTTGAACAGGCCCTGGGTCGCGCGGTCCTCCGGGACCAGGCCGATGCCGTTCTTGATCGCGTCGGTCGGCGAGCGCAGCGCGACCTCGCGCCCGCCGACCGCCACCGTCCCCGCGTCGATCGGATCGGCGCCGAAGATCGCGCGGGCCATCTCCGTTCGTCCGGCCCCGCGCAGCCCAGCCACCCCGAGCACCTCGCCCTTCTGAAGGCGGAAGCTGATGTCGGACAGCACGCCCTCGCGGCTGAGGGCCTCGACGCGCAGCGCCTCCTGCCCCTCGTCCCGCTGGGTCGGCACCCGCGCGAAGCCCTCGAGCTCGCGGCCGACCATCATCGAGATCAGCGCGTCGGAGCTCGTGTCGCCGAGGCGGCCTTGCCCCGCCTGGCGCCCGTCCTTGAGGACCACGTAGTTGTCGGCCAGCCCGAAGATCTCCTCCAGGCGGTGTGAGATGAAGATCGTCGCCACGCCGTGGTCGCGCAGGGAGCGCACCATGTCGAGCAGACGGTCCACGTCCTGCCCGCCGAGCACCGCCGTCGGCTCGTCGAGGATCAAGATGCGCACCTGGCGGTGCAGCGCCTTGGCGATCTCGAGCATCTGGCGCTCGGCCACGCTCAGCTCGGCGACCCGCCGGTCGACCGAGATGTCCATGCCCATGTCGCCCAGGAAGCGCTTGGCCTCGCGCCGCGCGACCCGCCAGTTGATGAAGCCACGCCGCTTCGGGTAGGCGCGGAAGAGCAGGTTCTCGGCGACGGTCAGGGCCGGAAACAGGTTCAGCTCCTGGTAGACGGTCGCGATGCCGTGGCGCTCGGCGTCGAGCGGCGTCTGGATGCCGGCCGGCTCGCCCTCGATCAGGATCTCGCCGGCGTCGGGCTGCTCGGCGCCGGCCAGCACCTTGATCAGCGTCGACTTGCCGGCGCCGTTCTCGCCGACGAGCGCGAGGATCTCGCCGTCGTCGACGCGCAGCGACACGTCGTCGAGCGCCTGGACGCCGAGGAAGCGCTTCGAGATCGAGCGCATCTCCAGCCGGGCGGGGGCCACGTGGGTGTCGGTCACGAGCGCTGCTCCTGGCGGCGGGAGCCGTCCGGGGCAGCGCCATCCGCGCTCTCCTCCGCGACGGCGGCGGACGCCACCTCTACCTCGACGCCCCGCGAGCGCAGGCCGGCGAGCAGCTCGCTCGGCGTCTCGTCGTCGACGATCACCAGGTCGAACGCGTCGAAGTCGACGATCAGGTGCATCGCCCGCTTCGAGAACTTCGACAGGTCCACCAGCAGGATCGCCTGCCCGGCGATCTCGATCATCGCCCGCTTCAGCGCCGCGTGATCGGCCTCCCGGTGGAAAGCGCCGCGCTCGAGGTCGATCGCCGAGACGGACAGGAAGCACTGGTCCACGCGGAAGTCCTTGAGCCAGTTCTCGGTGAGGACGCCGCCGAACGACTCGTACTTGGGGTGGTAGGTGCCGCCGACGAAGATGACCTCCATCGACTCGTCGGTGATGTCGCGCAGCTTGTCGATCACCGACACGAAGTTGGTGATGATCGTCAGCTGAGGGATCGTCGCCAGGTGCGGGAGCATCGCCAGCGCGGTCGTCGAGTCGTCGAGGACGAGGCTCGAGCCGGGCGCAACGTGCTGCGCCGCCGCACGAGCGATCGCCTCCTTGGCGTCCATGTTCTCGCCCACGCGGAAGGCCAGGGAGCTCTCGTACAGGCTGGAAGGCTGGGCGGTCGCGCCGCCGCGCACCTTGCGCACGACCCCGCGCGCCTCGAGGGCGTCGAGGTCGCGGTGTACGGTCATGACGCTTACCGCGAAGCGCTCGACCAGCTCGTGGACCGTGACCTCCTGCTGCTCCAAGAGCAGCAGCTGGATGGCGTCGCGGCGCGCCGCCGCGGACAGCGGCGCCTGGTCCTCGATATGCGACCCTCCCCCCTCCATCGGCGCGAATGTATACCACTCCGACGAGGTATTAACACCATGGTGCGATAAGTTCGCGCTTGCTTAACAGTCTGGAGCGGGGGCGCTCTACAGCAGGCTGCCGCCGGGGGGCACGATCCACAGCTTCTCGGCGCGCTGGGCCACGGCCTCGGGGTCGAGGTCGGCGACCGTTTGCGCCTGCCTCTCCTGCATCAGGCGGGACAGCTCACGCCACGCCATCGCCACACCGGCGACCTTCGCGGTGGGCCCCCATCCCGTCGCGGCGCGCAGTTCGTCGGCGCGCGCCGTGACCTCCTCGGCTGTGACCTCGGCGAACGGCTTCGAGCGCCCGCCGGCGAACACCCGCTCCGCCAGCACCCGCTGCGGGTCGGGTGTCGCCCGCGTGCTCACAGCACGTACGGGACGGCGCCGACGGCCCCAAGCGCATACCAGCCGCCGAACGCCAGAGTGAGCACGCCCATGGCGGGCGCGAA
>JAXDIH010000133.1:0-15321 GCA_034664105.1 Thermoleophilaceae bacterium | reverse complement strand
ACCCCCGCAATTGACCCGCGCTTCCACCGCGTCTACGTTGGACTCGGTGCCAAAGGGAGGCCTATCCGCTGGCCCGGAAGGGGGGACCGCTCGACGCTCCATGCGTCTATGGGTGGCGCTCGTCCTCGCCGTCGCTGTCACCGCGGTCCTCGCAGGCGCCGCGGATGGCGGTGGACGCCCGCACGCCCACGCCTCCGCCGGCGACTCGCTCCAGCTCGTCGGCACTCCCCAGATCGACCGTACGGGGATCCTGCTCGCGGCCAAGTGGACCAGCATCACGGCATCGGGCGCCACCTGGGACACCGACGGCTGGCGCGGTGAGTTCAGCTGGAGCATCCCGTCGAGCATCCCTCCGGGCGGCGCACCCGCGAGCGTCACCGTCACGGCCACCGACAAGAACGGCGGCCGCTACAACGGCGTGATCGGCGCCACCGGAAATCTCTTCATCGAGGGTGGCCCCGCCGTGGCGGAGGCGCTCGCCGACAAGGTCGCCGGCCCGGCGACGAAGAGCGCCACCAAATCCTTCAGGCTTGTCCCCGGCTCCTACTGCGACACCTGCCCGATCTCCGTCACCGTCGGCATCCAGGACGGTCCGCGCATCACCTTCAACTACAAGGTCGTGCCGAAGCAGAAGCCCTGCCCGGGCAGACAGCGGATCACCCTCGCGCAGGCGAAGGGCCCGCTCGTCTGCAATACGAACGAGCCCGGCCCGGGCGAGAGCATCAAGCTCACTTCGCCCACACTCCGTCCCAAGGACAAGGAGGTCAAGGTCGACATCGGCAGCTCGGCCGGGACCCTGAGCGGCACCACGATCGTCGGCGAGGCCGAGGCCAAGCAATCCCGGGCGGAGAAGGTCGGAGAGGTCGTTGCCGCTTGCTACTTCATCGGATCGGCCGCGTTCGACTACCCGAAAGAGACGATCGGGCGGGCCCTCGACGAGCTGGTGGAAGCGGATCAGATCCACATGGAGGCCGCGGGTACGCCCCGGGGCAGGCTCCTGATCTGCATAGCGCTCGCGCGGAAGCTGGTGGAACCGGCAGGCAGCTCGGCCGCCGCCCACGCGGCCGCGCGCGGTTGCAACGCCAGGCGCATCGCCATCGTGCCGCAGGTCCGCCGGGGCCGGATCGTCGGTCTCAAGCCGGCCAAGGTCCAGCGGCCGTCTGGCTCCAGCGTCCGCTACAGCTGCGCCGCCGGCGCCGACGGGACCGCCGCGAAGCTCACCGTGCGGCGATCCCAGGGCCTTCGCAGTGCAATCGGCACGCGGCTCGACCTCGGCATCGTGCGGGCTTCAAACGCTCCCGCGCGCCAGGCGACGCTCACCTTCAAGTTCCACTAGCCGGACGGCCGTCGCAAGGCTAAGGTCCCGGCTCATTCAAGGGGAACGGGAGCGCACGTGGCACAGATCGAATCGCAGGGGATCGCCGGAACCGTCGTCCATGCGGGCGATGACAATTGGGATGAGGCCAGGTCCGCCTGGAACCTCACCGCCGACCAGCATCCCGCTGCCGTCGTCTTCCCCGAGAGCCCGGATGACGTCGCCGCGGCCGTCGCCGCTGCCCGCGACGCCGGCCTCGGTGTCGCCGCTCAGGGCACCGGTCACGGCGCCGCCTCCCGGGAGTCCCTCGAGGGCACCGTCCTGCTCCGCATGGAGCGCTTCACCGGCGTGAACGTCGACCCGGACGCCCGTACCGGCCGCTTCGAGGCCGGCGCGATCTGGCGCGACGCCGCCAACGCCGCCGGCGAGCACGGCCTCGCCACCCTGTCGGGCTCCTCACCCGACGTCGGCGTGGCCGGCTACACCACCGGCGGCGGTTTCGGCTGGCTCGCCCGCCGCTATGGGCTCGCTTGCAACAGCGTCCGGTCCATGGACGTCGTCACCGCCGACGGCCAGCACCGGACCGTCGACGCGAACAACGACGCCGACCTGTTCTGGGCCCTGCGTGGCGGTGGTGGCAACTACGGCGTCGTCACGGCCATCGAGTTCGACCTCATCGAGCTCCCCGAGGTGTTCGCCGGCAGCGTCATCTATCCCGCCGACGACGGCGCCGGGGACATGTTCCAGGCCTGGCGCGAGTGGACGCAGACTGTGCCCGACGAGGTCACCTCGATCGCCCGCTTCCTCCGCCTCCCGCCCCTCCCGATGGTGCCGGAGCCCCTCCGCGATCGCCCGCTGCTCACGCTCGGCGCCTGCTACGCCGGCCCGGAGTCCGAGGGCGCCGACGTGGTCGCTCCGCTGCGCGGCCTCGGGGAACCCGTGATGGACCTCTTCCAGGCGATGCCGCCCGCGGGACTCGTCCAGATCCACATGGAGCCCGAGGAGCCCGTCCCCGGCCTGCTCTACACCACCTCCCTGCGCGAGGGCCCCGCTGAGGCCATCGACGCGTTCGTCGAGACCGCCGGTCCCGGCTCGGAGTCGCCGCTGCTCCTGGCTGAGCTGCGTCACGCCGGGGGAGCGTCGGGCTCCGCGCCGGACGGAGCCGGTGCCCGCTCGCACATCGAGGGCGAGTTCGTCTTCCTCGGCGTGGGCATGGTCATGGGCCCCGGCATGGCCGAGGCCGTGAACGGGCAGATCGATTCGATCTGCTCGGCGCTGGAGCCCTGGTCGACCGGTGGCTGCTATCTCAACTTCGCCGACCGCCCGACCGAGCTCGACAGGCTCTACGACAGCGACACGCTCTCGCGCCTGCGTCAGGTGAAGGAGCGGTACGACGCCGAGGGGGTGTTCTCAGGCGGCCATGCCCTTACGGTGGCGTGACGCGCGGGCGATGTCACAGGAGAACGTCGACAGGACCGCCGACTTCATCGCCGCCTACAACCGGCGCGACTTCGACGCCGCGGTCGAGCTCTTCCACCCCGAGGTCGAATGGGTGCTGCCCGCGCTCCAGGCGTCCGACTCCTGCACCGGCCGGGACGAGGTCATTCGCTTCTGGGACGGCCTCGACGAGACGTTCGAGGACCTCAGGCTCCTCCCTCAGGAATACGTGGACGCCGGCGATCTCGTGCTGGTCCGCCTGCGCCACTACGGCAAGGGCAAGGGCAGCGGCATCGTGATCGACGAGGAGATGTACCACCAGGTCACCACGTTCCGCGACGGGATCATGGTGCGGCTCGAGTACTTCACCACCTGGGACCAGGCCCTCGCGGCCGCCGGCGTCAGGCAGTAGGTCGCGCGAACGCGTGTGACGCGCGGACCAGGCTCTCGATCACGTCCATCTCCGCCTCGTCGCGCGGGGCGTAGAGCATCACCGCGGTCGCCGGGATCAGGCCTCGCAGGGCGACCGGGTGGGGCTCCGCCCAGCCGGCTGACACGGCCTCGGTCACCGTCTCGGTCGGGAGCATCGCGTGCAGGCTGTGATCCGGAGCGGGATGGAGGTGGGCGAACTCCCGGCCGATCAGGAACGCCTCCGGCGGCCCCGCGGCCTCGCCGGGGGCCAGGACCAGCGCCCGCGCACCCGGAACGGAGATGCGGCTCGGCTCCTCGACCACCCCGGGGAGGTCGAAGACGCGCCGCGTCAGCTCCTCGACCCACTGAAGGTCGTCCGGCTGCTGGTTGAGCTGCGTGTGCGGGTTCGTCGGTGTCGCGCGCGGACGG
This sequence comes from Thermoleophilaceae bacterium, assembly GCA_034664105.1. Classification (GTDB taxonomy): domain Bacteria; phylum Actinomycetota; class Thermoleophilia; order Solirubrobacterales; family Thermoleophilaceae; genus JACVRW01. The sequence goes on along the minus strand of JAXDIH010000133.1, from coordinate 11,729 downwards.
TCCCCGACACGCACTGGTAGAGCCAGCGCCACGGCTCAGGTGAGCGCGCCGGCGGGCAGCACGTACCGAACCGGTGCGCGCGCCTGGTTTCCGAGCGGCTCGCTGAGCCGCGGACCGTGCAGGCCACCCTTGGACGACTTGTCGGCGGCCGCCTCGGGCTCGCCCGCGTGGTCGAGGATCCAGGCCACCACTGCGGCGGAGTCCGCTCCCTCGGCCATGATCTGTGATCGTTCGATCACCGTGCCGCCGGATGGGTGTCGCCGCGACAGGCGGCTCAGCAGGGCGCGGATGTCTTCGTCAGTGGGCATTCGGACGAGCATAGTCTCACGGGCCCGTCGTGTACCACCTGCCATAGATTCCGCCGCCATGGGCAGCATTCGGCCTTGCCGCGACGACGAGCGTAACGCGATCCTCGCGATCGTCAACAGCGCCGCCGTGGCCTATCGCGGCGCGATCCCGGCCGATCGCTGGCAGGAGCCGTACATGCCGGCGGAGGAGCTGGCCGGCGAGATCGAGGCCGGCGTCGCGTTCTGGGGCTACGAGCTCGAAGGCGAGCTGGCCGGCGTCATGGGCATCCAGCCGGTGCGCGACGTCGAGTTGATCCGGCACGCCTACGTCTCGCCTGCCAGCCAGGGACAGGGCGTAGGCGGTGCTCTGCTCGAGGCGCTGGCCGGCGCCACCGAGCGGCGCATGCTCGTCGGCACCAGGGCCGCCGCCGAGTGGGCGATCCGCTTCTATCAGCGCCACGGCTTCGAGCTGGTCACGCCCGAGCAGAAGACCGCGCTGCTGAAGAGCTACTGGACGATCCCCGACCGCCAGATCGAGACCTCGGTCGTGCTCGCCAACCCGCCGCTGGACGCGGACTGATCAGCGCCTCAGCCAGGGCCACCGCGGCGGCGCCACACGCTTGCGCTCGCGCTCGCGGTCCTCGCTCAGGCCCACCTCGAAGAAGAGCAGCAGCAGGGCGCCGCCCAGGCCCACGGTGATCAACGCGATCAGCAGGGCGCCGCCGACCACTCCGCCGACGATCACGCCGCACGCCACGCCGGCCAGGACCAGCACGGCCGCCGACCCGAACGCCACGATCCGCGCGCGAGGAGCCACGGAGCCGAAGGTAGCGCCGACTTCAGGCGGCCGTGGCGTACACGCGCGACTCGGCGGCCCTGACGATCCGGCCGGTCGCGCCGTCCAGCGCTCCGGCCGACAGCAGCGCCGTCGCGGCCTTCGCCACCACGCGCCCGCTGATCCCGCCGCCCCGGCGCACGGACACCGACGCGGTCATCTCCGCGCCCGTGTCGGCGGGGGCGAGGTCATAGCGCACGTCGAGGCCGATCGGACCGTCGGCCGAGAGCTCCAGCCGACCGGTGTCGGCGGCGCGCACCTCGACGTCGAAGCTCACCGGGAAGCCGGCCAGGCTGCCGGTCACCTTCGTGCGGGTGCCGGCCGCGAGCCGGCGCTCGTCGAGATCGTCCACGTCGAACGGGACCGGCGACCAGCGCCGGATCTCCTGTGGATGCGTGAGCACCTCGAGCAGCTGCTCGGGCGTCGCTTCCGTCTGCGCTGTTGCGGTGAACCGATCCACGCCGCAACGGTCTCACGGTCGCCATCGCCGTTCTGAGGGATGGCGCACATTGCGGCGGGCTACAGCCGCGCGTCGGCCACCATCGCGGCAAACAGCAGCGCGAGGTACGCCAGCGAGAAGAGGTAGAGGCGCAGCGCCGTGCGGCGCGCGGGCTGGCGCATCAGGCGGTAGGCGCCCGCGATGAAGACGGCGCCCAGCACCACCGAGCAGACCAGGTAGGTCGCCCCGAAGGCGCCCGCGCAGAAGGGCAGCTGGCTGACGGCGTAGAGCAGGATCGCGTAGAGCAGGATCTGCTTGCGCGTCTCGGTCTCGCCGCGAACCACCGGCAGCATCGGCACTCCGGCGCGCGCGTACTCGTCCTTCATCAGCAGCGACAGCGCCCAGAAGTGGGGCGGGGTCCAGAAGAACACGATCGCGAACAGGTACAGCGGGGTGCCGGCCAGCTCGCCGGTTACGGCCGCCCACGCGACCAGCGGGGGCACCGCTCCGGCGGCTCCGCCGATCACGATGTTCTGCGGCGTCCTGCGCTTGAGCCACATCGTGTAGACGAACACGTACCCGAGCAGCCCCGACATGGCGAGCACCGCCGCCAGCGGGTTGACCGTCAGCGAGAGCAGCGCGAACGACGCGCAACCGAGCAGCGCCCCGTAGACGATCGCCGCGGTCGGCGAGACCCGGCCCGACGCCACCGGCCGATCGGCGGTGCGCGTCATCACCCGGTCGATGTCGCGGTCGAGCGCGTGGTTGATCGCGCCCGCGCCGCCGGCCGACAGCGCTCCGCCGAGGCAGGTGAGCAGCACGAGCGTGAGCGACGGGTCGCCGGCCACGTACATCGTGGTGATCGTCGTGAAGATCAGCAGCGACTGGACCTTGGGCTTGGTCATCTCCACGTAGTCGGAGACGACCGTGCGCCACGAGCCGGCCAGCGTCTCGACGCGGGCCTCGCTCATGCGGTCAGCGCTTCCGCACGCCCGCGCGCGTGCTCGCGGGCGGGCGCCAGTTGCAGCGCGAGCCCGAGCGTCGTTGCCCACAGCAGCGTGCCGAGCGCGAGGTGCAGCACGATCAGCGTCTCGTACTCGTCCAGCCAGACATTCAGGGCGCCGACGAGGATCTGCGCCACCAGCAGCCCGGCCAGCGCGAGCGCGTACGGGACCGCCACGCGGCGGCGCAGCGACACGACGATCAGCGCGATCAGCAGCACCGAGGCCAGGTACATGAAGGCCCGGTGGGTGAGGTGGATGTCGACCAGGCGGGACTGGCCGAACGGCATGAAGTCGCCGTTGCAGCTGGGGAACTGCTTGCCACAGGCGTGGTGGGCGCCGTCGCCGAGCTGGTAGTCCGCCCGCCCGTAGTTCTGGGTGCCGGCCATGTAGCCGCCCGCCACCACGGTGCAGAAGACGGCCACGGTCGCCGCCACCGCGAGCAGCCGGGGGCCGCCGCTCTCCACGCGCGCTCCCTGCGCGCCTCGCCAGAGGTACAGCAGCCCGCCCAGCAGCAGCATCGCCAGCCCGAGGTGGGCCGCGACCAGCGCCTCCTCGAGGTTCTCCTCGACCGTCGCGCCGCCGAGCCCCGCCTGGGCCAGGATCAGCAGCATCAGCGCCACCGTCACACCCAGAAACTGGCGGTGGCGGCGCCACGACATCACCACGAGGGTGAGGATCATCAGGCTCACGATGCCGGCCAGGGCGCGGTGGGTGTATTCGACGATCGTGTTGAGGTCGAGGCCCGGCACGACGTCGCCGTTGCAGAACGGCCAGCCGTGGAAGCCCGAGCCGCCGGGGCCGCAGCCCAGCCCGGAGTCCGACACGCGCACGATGCCGCCCACGATGATCAGGACGAACGTCGCGATGGCGGTGGCGATGACCAGTCGCCGGAAGCCTATGGAGGGAGCAGCCTTCACAACCGAACCGAGGCTACAGCCCTACAGGCTGCGTGGCGCCGTGGGCTGAGCCACGGTCTCCGCGGGACGGCTGTGGGCGAGCACCTCGCGCCGGATGTCCTTCATCGGCTCCACGCTGCGGACCCGCGGGATGGCGTCGAAGTTGTTCGGCGGCGGCGGCGAGCTGGTGTACCACTCCAGCGTGTTCCCGTGCCACGGGTCGTTGCCGGCGCGCTTGCCGTTCCGCAGCGAGTGCACCACGTTCACGAGCGTGATCAGCACCCCGAGCGCGAGGATGAACGCGCCGATCGTGGAGATCAGGTTGTAGGCCGTGACCCCGAGGCTCTCGTCGTAGTCGTAGATGCGCCGCGGCATGCCCGACAGACCGGCCGAGTGCTGCACCAGGAAGGTCACGTTGAAGCCGATGAACATCAGCCAGAAGGACAGCTTGCCGAGCGACTCCGACATCATCCGGCCGCTCATCTTCGGGAACCAGTAGTAGAGGCCGGCGAAGATCCCGAACACCGAGCCGCCGAACAGCACGTAGTGCAGGTGGGCGACCACGAAGTAGGTGTCGTGCAGCTGCCAGTCCACCGGGAAGATCGCGAGGATCACGCCCGAGATGCCGCCGATCACGAACAGGCCCGGCAACGCGGCGGCGAAGTAGAGCGGCGTCTTGAAGACGATGTGGCCCTTCCAGAGCGTGGCGATCCAGTTGAAGATCTTGATCCCCGTCGGCACCGCGATCGTGAACGACGACAGCATGAAGAAGGCCAGCACCACGGTGGCCGTCGGCGTGGCGAACATGTGGTGCGCCCACACCAGCAGGCCGAGGAACGCGATCGCCACGGTGGAGGCCGCGATCGCCCGGTAGCCGAAGATCGGCTTGCGCGCGAACACCGGCAGGATCTCCGAGATCATCCCGAAGGCGGGCAGCACCATGATGTAGACCTCGGGGTGCCCGAAGAACCAGAACAGGTGCTGCCAGAGCAGCGGGTCGCCGCCGCCGGTGGGGTCGAAGAAGGCGGTGCCGAAGTGGCGGTCGGTGAGCAGCATCGTCACGGCCGCCGCGATCGCCGGCAGGGCCACGATCAGCAGGTAGCTGTAGACGAGGATCGTCCAGATGAACAGCGGCATGCGGCCCCAGCTCATGCCGGGAGCTCGCATGTTGTGGATCGTCGCGACGAAGTTGATCGCGCCGAGCATCGACGAGAGGCCGGTGAGGTGGATCATGACGATCCAGGCGTCCACGCCACCGTTGGCCGAGAAGGAGTCGTCGGAGAGCGGCGGGTACATCGTCCACCCGGCCTCGGGGGGCGTGAAGAAGAGGCTGCAGTAGAACACGACGCCGCCGAACAGGAGCAGCCAGAACGAGAGCGCGTTCAGGCGCGGGAAGGCCATGTCGCGCGCGCCGACCATGAGCGGGACGAGGTAGTTCCCGAAGCCGGCCAGCACCGGGACGATGAACAGGAAGATCATCGTGGTGCCGTGGACGGTCACGAGCCCGTTGTAGGTCTCGGGGTTGACCAGCGTGTTGTTCGGCTGGGCCAGCTGGAGGCGCATGATCAGCGCCTCCACTCCTCCCAGGACGAAGAAGAGGAACGTGGCGAACAGGTAGAGGATCCCGATCTTCTTGTGATCGGTCGTCGTCAGCCACGAGAGCCACCCGCGTGGCTCCGCCTTGAGGTCGCGCAGCACGATCTCAGGCCGGATCACCTGACGGGCTGCCCCGGTTCCCGCTTCCACTAGGGGATCACCTCGCCTTCGCGCCGCTTGCGCTGCTCGGATAGCGCCTGCTCGGCGTTCTCGATGTCGGTGGCCTGCTTGTCGGCCCATGCCTGGTACTCCTCAGGCGTCACGGCCCGCACCGCGGCACGCATGTCCGCGTGGCCCGAGCCGCAGAGCTCGGCGCACTGGCCCCTGAAGGTGGTGCCCGCCTTGTCCGGCGGGATCTTGAACCAGGTCTCGTTGATGTGGCCGGGCACGCCGTCCTGCTTGCCGCCGAGCTTGGGGATCCACCACGAATGGATCACGTCGGAGGCGGTGATGCGCAGCACGACCGTGGTGTCCACCGGCACGACCATGGTGTGGTAGCTGAACAGCTTGCGCTTGCCGGGGTAGTCGTAGCGCCACAGGTACTGCTGGCCGTTCACGCCGATCTTGAGGTAGGGCCGGCCGCTCGGCGGGGCCGGCTGATCGATCGAGGCGAAGTTCACCTGCGAGGCGTTCAGGCCACTCGGGCCGGACTCCGGCGGGTTCTGGATGTCGTCGAGGTAGATGAACGTGACCACGGTCAGGACCACCAGGATCAGCGCCGCGGCCACGGTCCAGCCCACCTCGAGTGGCGTGTTGCCGCGGATCTGGGCCGCGTCGTCGCCGCGGCGGCGGGCGCGGTAGCGCACCAGCGACCAGATCAGCGTGCCCTCGACGATCAGGAAGATCACGATCGCCACGTAGAGCGTGATCTTGTAGAGCGTGTCGATCGCGTCGGCGTTCGGCGAGCCACCCGATTCGGGCGTGAACGTATCGGCGAGCGCCGAGGGCGCTGCGACCAATAGGGCCAGCAACGCCGCGGCGAGCGCGGCGAGCATCAGGCGTCGTGACATGCCGGTGGGCAAGGCGGGCGAGATCATATCTGCGGCCACAGCGAACACTCCACTTCGTGGCGGATGCCCCGAGCGGGTGACGCTAACCCGCCGGCCGGTGCTCGGACTCGACGACGAGCTCGCGCACGCGCAGGCGGTCGACCTCGAGCTCGCCGATCCGCAGCTGCTTGATGACGGCTCTGCCGATCGCCAGGCGGCCGATCGCCACCGCTCCGATCGCCACCGCACCGACGGCGAGCGCGCCGGCGGCCCGGCCGGGGATCCTCACGCTCCCTGGAACACCGGGGCGCGCTTCTCGAGGAACGCCAGCGCGCCCTCCTGGAAGTCGCGCGTACGCGCGAGGCCGTGCTGCAGCTCGGCCTCCAGGGAGAGCTGGCCGTCGAGATCCGGGTAGAGCATCCGGTTCAGGGCCCGCTTGGAGCTCGCGTACGAGCGCGTGGGGCCGGCAGCCAGGCGCTCCACGAGCGCGTTGGCCTCGTCCAGCAGCCGGTCGTCGGGGTGGACGAAGTTCACGAGCCCCCACTCGAGCGCGCGCTGGGCTTCGATCCGCTCTCCCAGCAGAGCCATCTGGAACGCGCGCGCCTTGCCCACGGCGGCCGGCACGAACAGGGTCGAGCCGCCGTCGGGCATCAGGCCGATGTTCACGAAGGCGAGGCCGAAGTAGGCGGACTCGGCTGCCAGCACCAGGTCGCACGCGAACGCGAGCGAGGCGCCGATGCCGACGGCGGGGCCGTTGACCGCCGCCACCACGGGCTTCTCGAGATGCCGGATGCCGGCGACGATCGGGTGATAGAGGTCGTTCAGCTCCTTGCCGACGTCCGGCATGCCGTCGTCGGCCACCTCGAAGCCGGCCTTGAGGTCGGCTCCCGAGGAGAAGCCGCGCCCCGCGCCGGTCACGAGGACCGCTCGCACTGAGGGATCGGCGGCGTCGACCTCGATGGCGCGCTTCAGCTCGTGACCGAACTCGGGATTCCACGCGTTCAGCGTCTGCGGCCGGTTGAGCGTGATGCGCGCGGTGCCGCCGTCCTGCTCCCAGATCAAGTGCTCGTAGCTCATGCGGCGTAGCGTACGGGCCAATGCTTCTCGACGCTCTCGACTGGCTGGGCCACTCCGGCTTTCGCATCCGCACCGGCCGGGCGTACGTCTACATCGATCCCTACCGGGTGCCGGAGGGCTCGCCGCCGGCCGATCTGATCCTGATCACGCACGGCCACTACGACCACTTCTCGCCCCAGGACGTGGAGCGTCTCTCGACCAAGCGCACCTGGCTGGTCGGGCCCGCCGCGGTGGCCGAGCGGGTCAGCGGCCAGGTGCACTCGATCGCCCCCGGCGAGATGCTCGAGGACGAGCTGGTGCGCGGGGTGCACGTGGCCGCGGTCGCCGCCTACAACACCTCCAAGCGCGGCCCCGACGGCAAGGTCTTCCACCCGCGGAGCGCCGGCTGGGTCGGCTTCGAGCTCACCGTGTGGGGCGAGCGCCTCTACCACTCGGGCGACACCGACGTGATCCCCGAGATGGACCGCGTGACCGGGGTCGACGTGGCGCTGCTGCCGGTGAGCGGCATCTACGTGATGACAGCCCAGGAGGCCGCCGAGGCCGCCCGGCGCATCCAGCCGCGGGTGGCTGTCCCGATGCACTGGGGCGAGCACATCGGGACCGAGGCGGACGCCCGCGAGTTCGCCTCGAAGGCGCCCGTGGACGTGGAGATCCTCGAGAAGGTCGCGGCCTAGCGAGGCTCTGCCGCGTCGCGGCGCGGCCGCAGCGCCACGCCCGCGCCCAGCAGGCACAGCCCGGCGCCGAGGATCAGGCCGAGCTCGAGGCCGGTGAGCGGCAGGGAGCCGATCAGGCCGGCTCCGGAGCTCTCCTGGTCCTGGCCGCCGGTCACGGTCGGCGCAGCCTGCGCGGCTCGCGGCCGCGGGCGGGCGGCAGGCGCGGGAGTGGCCTTGTCGCTGGGCGCGCCGAGAACCGGCTCGGCCTGGGCGGCCGAGGCGACCGGGGGAGTGGCGCTGATGTCCGATTCCGGGACGTCGGTCTCGCCCGACGCGGTGGACGGCGCCAGCGCGCCGCCACTCTTGCTCTCACGGGGCGGCTGCGCGAGCGCCCCGCCGCCGCCGGTGTCCGTGTACCACTCGACCGGTGCCTGCGCCACGGCGGCGGTCGCCCAGATGAAGCCGGCCATGATCACGGCAGCGAGCAGCGGGAGGCGAAGCGAAGTCATCGCGTCCGCGTTTCGTCGGGTGCGCGCCTCCTCCTCGTTCGTGCAAGCGGTCCTGCGGGCTATGCTGCGCCGGCTTTGTCCTCCTCTCGCGTCCGCCGTCGGCTCGCGTGGGGCGCGGTGGCGATCGGAGTAGTCACGCCGCTCGTCCGGCACCGGCTCAAGCTGAGACCGCCGGTGGTGACCGCGCTCACTTGGCCGGCGCCTGCAGCCCTAGCCCTCGCGGAGCCCCGCTCGCCCATGCGAGACGCCGGCATCTGGGCGCTGCAGATGTGGGCCTACTTCGCTCACTTCGACATGCCGGACGACGATCCCGAGGCGCTGCTGCGCCGTCTGAAGGTCGAATACCCGATCCGGGTCGACCGGGCGCTCGGCCTCGGCACGCTGCCCACCACGCGGCTCCAGCGCGCGCTCGGCCGCGAGGATCGCGTGGGGCCGCTGGAGTACGGGCTGTCGGCGGTGCACTGGGCCTGGTTCGTGGTGCCGCACGGCACGCTCGCGTACATCCTCCTGCGCCACCGCGAGCACTACCAGCGCTCGGCGGTGATGATGGCCGCATGCTTCGATCTGGGCTGTGTGGTCTACTGGCTCGTGCCCACGGCGCCACCGTGGTGGGCCGGCGCCAATGGCCACATGCCGCCGGCGAGACGAATCATGGCCGAGGCGGGCGAGCGTTTTTGGCGACGCCTCTGGAACCCGCTCTACCATTCGTTGCAAGGCAATCCGTTCGCCGCCATGCCCTCACTTCACTTCGGCACGTCAGTGATGGCCGCCCGCATCCTGTCGCAGGTCGGGCCAGGCCAAGCAGCCCTCGCATGGGCGTACGCACTGACCCTCGGTTTCGGCCTCGTCTACCTCGGTGAGCACTACGTGATCGACCTGCTCGCGGGGCTGGCCCTGGCCGAGGCGATCTGGCGCGCCGCGCCGCGAGTCGAGCCGCTGTTCCACAGCGCGGCCGCCTTGGTGCAGCGGCTGGAGCCGCGGGCCGGCTGATGCCGACGCGCCGCCTTCGCGCAGAGCGCAAGCACGAGCTCCGCGCCGAGGAGCTCGACCTCGAGAACGATTTCGAAGAAGGCGAGGACTCCGGCGACGACGAGTCCGTAGGCGCGTTTCAGGCCCTGCTGCAGGACCGCCGCAAGCTGGTCGGCGGGCTCACCGTGGTCGTGCTGCTGGTGTTCGCGATCTACGTCGTGTTCCCGAAGCTGGTCGGGCTCGACGACGCGGTCAAGAAGCTCGACGACGCGGTCTGGTACTGGCTCGTCATCGCGATCGGGTTCAACGTGCTGGCCTTCGGCGCGTACGTCGCCCTCTTCCGCGGGATCCTCGGCGGCACCCGCGACGACATCGTGCACCGCCGCCTCGACCTGAAGGCGTCCTACCAGATCACGATGGCCGGGCTGGCGGCCACGCGGATCTTCTCGGCGGCCGGCGCCGGCGGCCTCGTGCTCACCTACTGGGCGCTGCGCAAGGCCGGCATGCCGCGCCGCCGCGCCGCCTGCCGGATGGTCGCCTTCATGGTGCTCCTGTACGGCGTCTACACGATGGCGCTGGTGCTGTTCGGGATCCTGCTGCGAACCCACGTCCTGCCCGGGGATGCCCCGTTCGGGGGGACCGTCGTGCCCGCGATCGTGTCCGCGATCGTGATCGGCGTGTTCCTGCTGATCGCCCTGATCCCGGACGACATCGAGCGGCGCATCCAGCGCTTCGCCGGCGGCTACCGGCGCACGCGCTACCTGACGCGCCTGGCGAAGGGGCCGGCCACGGTGGCAACCGGCGTGCGCACGGCCATCGCCTACGTGCGCCACCCGCGCCGCGGCGCGCTCGCGATCGGCGGGGCCGCCGGCTTCTGGGCCGCGAACATCGCCGTGCTGTGGGCGAGCTTCAAGGCGTTCGGCGGCAGCGTGCCGTTCGCGGTGCTCGTGCAGGGCTTCTTCGTGGGCATGGCGGCCAACCTGATCCCATCGCCCTTTGGGGGCGTGGGCTCCGTGGACGCGGGGATGATCGGGGCATTCGTGCTGTTCGGCATAGACGAGGCCACGGTGTTCCCGGCGGTGCTCACGTACCGGGTGATCGCCTTCTGGTTGCCGATCCCTCCGGGTATCGTGGCGTTCTTCCAGCTGCGTAGGACGGTGGCTGGGTGGGAGCGCGAGCACAGGGGGAAATCCGCTCGCGAAGGCTATACTTCAGAAAGTAAAGTGATGAGCAGATGAGCGTAGAGATCAAGGACATCGAGAACGTCGTCATCGTCGGAAGCGGGCCGGCCGGCTACACGGCCGCGCTCTACACGTCGAGGGCGGACCTCGAGCCACTCGTTATCGAGGGCTTCGCCTGGGGCGGCCTGCTGCAGCAGACGACGGACGTCGAGAACTACCCGGGCTACCCCGAGGGCGTGATGGGCCCGCGGATGATGCAGGACTTTCGCGACCAGGCCGCGCGCTTCGGCACCCGCTTCATCACCGACGACGCCACCAAGCTGGAGCTGGCCCGCGAGCCCGGCGGCACCCACGTGGTGCACATCGGCGACCAGCAGATCCGCACGCGCGCGATCGTGCTCGCCATGGGCGCCGAGCCGAAGAAGCTGGGCGTGCCCGGCGAGGACGAGCTCGCGGCGCGCGGCGTGTCCTACTGCGCCACCTGCGACGCCGCCTTCTTCCGCGATCACGAGACGATCGTCGTGGGCGGCGGCGACACGGCCATGGAGGACGCCACGTTCCTCGCCAAGTTCGCCGGCAAGGTCGACGTGGTCCACCGCCGGCCCGAGTTCCGCGCCTCGGCCATCATGCTGCAGCGCGCGAAGGACACGGAGAACATCGAGCTGGTCACGCCCTACACGGTCCAGCGCTTCGAGGCCGGGGACAACGGCGCGCTGTCGACCGCGGTCCTCGAGAACACAGAGGACGGCTCCACGCGCGAGGTATCGATCACCGGCGCGTTCATCGCGATCGGCCACCGACCCAACTCGCAACTTGTCGAGGGCCAGCTCGACCTCGACGACGAGGGCTACGTGCTGGTGGAGGGCCGCTCGACCAAGACAAAGCTCCCGGGCGTGTTCGCCGCCGGCGACCTGACCGACCGCACCTACCGGCAGGCCGTCACGGCCGCCGGCACCGGCTGCATGGCCGCGCTCGACGCCGAGGCGTTCCTGCGCGACACGCCGATCGACCCCGAGGCCCACTGGACGCCCGACCCGGCCAAGGTCGAGGCGGCCGCCGAGTCCGCGGCGTCGTAGCCTTTCGGGCCAAGGTGGCCCGGACGTGGACCAACTGGGCGCGCGAGCAGCGCTGCGCGCCGGAGCGCATCGAGCGCCCCGCGAGCGAGGTGGAGCTTGCTGAGATCGTGGCCGGAGCGCGGCGAGTCAAGGTCGCCGGCTCCGGTCACTCCTTCACCGACATCGCCTGCACGGACGGCGTGATGGTGGATCTCGGGCGGATGAACCGGGTGCTCGCC
>JAXDIH010000079.1:0-5762 GCA_034664105.1 Thermoleophilaceae bacterium | reverse complement strand
CCGCGGCGCACCGGGCCGACCACGATGGCGCCGCCGCGGTAGACGTCGCGGTCGAGCAGCGAGTGCAGCGTCACCACGGGGTCGTCGTTGGGCGTCGCCGGGTGCACGAAGTCGACGACGATGCCGGCCTCCTTGCCGGGCGTCCGTCGCGTCACGCGGCCCACGCGCTGCTGGTAGATGCGCTTCGACGCCGTCGGCGCGAGGTGCATGCACACCGTCGCGCGCGGCGAGTTCCAGCCCTCGGCGAGCAGCTGCGCGTTGACCAGCACGTCGATCTCGCCGCGCTCGTAGCCGGCCAGGATGCGCGTGAGCTCGCGCTTGGGCGTCTCGCCCGACACGGCCTTCGCCTTCATCCCGGCGTCCTGGAACGCCTTGGCCACGTTGTGCGCGTGCTTGACCCCGGCCGAGTAGACAACGCCCGGCACGTCCTTGAAGCGGGTCTTGTAGAGGTCCGCCACCGCCGAGTTGAACGGCGTCTGGTCGAGCAGCGCGGCCAGCTCTTCCTGGTCGAAGTCCTGGTCCACCTCGCCGCGGCGCAGCGGCACGTTGGCGATCGAGCGGACGCCCACGCCGGGCGGGATGCGCACGCAGCGCAGCGGCGCGATCACGCCGCGCCGGGCGGCCTGGGCGAGGTCGAAGCGCGACGTCTGGGTGGGGAACAGATCGGTCACGTGGCGCGCGATCAGGGCTCCCGTGGCCGTCATGCCGACGAAGACCGGCCCCAGCCACTTGCGGATCGAGGCGCTGGTCTTCTCGCCCAGCGCGGTATGCGCCTCGTCGCAGATGACGATCGTGTACGCGTCCGAGACCTTGCCGACGTTGCGCACGAACCACTGGTAGGTCTCGACCGTGACCGGCCCGCCCGCCGCCGGCTCCTCGCCGCCGTTCTTCAGCAGCGGCCCCGAGATGCGCTTCTTGTAGCCGCGTGAGCGCAGCTCGCCGAGGAACTGGTCCACCAAGTTCCGGCGGTGGGTGAGGATCAGGACGCCGCCGGTGCGCGAGGCCTCCACGAAGCCAAGGGCCGCGACGGTCTTGCCCGCCCCCGTGGCGTGCTCGAACCAGAAGCGACGGGCGGCGCCTGGGTCCTCCTCGGCGGCGTCGGACGCGGCTTCCTCCTCGGCCTCCTCGGCCGGATCCCAGTCGAGCGGCTCCTCTTCGATCAGCTCGTCGCCCTCGATCTCGACCTCGCCGGTCGGCAGCTCCTCCACCGCGGGGCGACCGTTGGAGCTCTTCGCCATCTGGAGCTCCGACGTCAAGGCGATCAGCGTGCCCGAGAGCGCGTCCACCTGGTGCGCGTTGAGCACCGTCCCGTCCGCCAGATGAGGCTCCTCCTCCGCGAGCAGCCGCTCGAGGCCAAGCATGAGCGAATACGAGCGTCGCCACTCCAGCGAGGGCTCGGTGCGGCCGGCCTCGATCTCGGCGAGCGCCGCCTCTAGCGCGGCTCGGCGAGCCGTGCCGGGAGCGAGCGCCTGCGCCGGATCCTCTCCGGGCAGCATGAAGCTCTCGCGCGCGAATTCTTCGGCGCGCGAGAGGACATCGCCCGCAAAGGGCGCGTCAGCAAAGGCAGAGCTTGTCTCAGCCACGTTCGGCGTACTCGTGATGGGAAAGGGGCCGGGGCCGAGCTGGCCGTCAGGGAGTCAGGAGGGTCCCGCCCGTAGTGCCTGCCGCTCAAGAGAGTCCCGCGAGCGCCAGGGTTGCCGGTCCGATGGGGACGGTCGGCGTGGGTCTATTACAGCACACGGCGCGGAAAATGGCTCTGCCAAGCTTCCGTCCATGCGCCGCCTCGCGATAGTGGCCATCGCCCTGCTTTTCGCGGCGTGCGCCTCCGACGACGGCGGCAAGCCCCCGAACGGCCCCGACCCGCTGATCGACGGCGGCAAGCCCGCCTTCGACGCGTTCATCGAGAAGCAGCGTGGAAGGCCCGTCGTCGTCAACAAGTGGGCCTCGTGGTGCGGTCCCTGCCGCGTGGAGTTCCCGCTGCTGCGCCAGGTCGCGAACCGCGAGAAGGACGTCGTCTTCATCGGCGTGAACTCGCAGGACAACGACGGCGACGCCCGCAAGTTCCTGGCCGGGGAGCCCGTCCCCTACAAGCACTTCAAGGACCCGCGGCTCGAGATCGCGGCCGAGTTCCACGGCGTGCAGGCATTCCCGACCACGGCGTACTACGACGGCAAGGGCGAGCTGGCCTTCGTGCACGTCGGGCCCTACCGGTCCGCGAGCGACCTCATGGAGGACATCGACCGCTACGCTCGCTGACCTCTGGACGTAAGGCCCGCACAGAGCGACTCGGAGGTCGCCGCCGCGCTAGAGCTGCGCGAGCGGGTGTTCAGTGGCGAGCAGGGGGTCTCGATCACCGCCGACCGTGACGGCCGCGACCACGAGTCCACGCACCTGGTGGCCGTTGACGGCGTTAGCGTGATCGGCACCTGCAGGCTGCTGTTCCGCGGCAAAGTGGCGCGGCTCGGGCGGCTCGCGGTCGACCCCGGCCGGCGCGGCGAGGGCATCGCCGCGGCGCTGCTCGATCTGGCGGATCGGGTCGCCCGCGAGCAGGGCGCCAACGCGATCTCGCTGCACGCCCAGACCTACGCGCGCCGGCTCTACCTCGACGCCGGCTACGAGGAACGCGGCCCGGAGTTCGTGGAGGAGGGCATCGAGCACGTGGCGATGGGCAAGCGGCTCGATCCGGCCGCGCGATGAGCCCGGAGCTGCGCATCGACCCGCTGACCGGGTTGCGCGTGATCGTCGCCGGCGAGCGCGGCTCGCGCCCGGGAGCGTTCCTGAACCCCCCTCCGCGCGAGCCGATCGACCCCGAGGGCGATCCGTTCGCCGCCGGTCACGAGGACCGCACGCCGCCGGAGGTGTACCGGCTGGATGGCGACGATGGCCGCTGGAGAGTGCGCGTGGTGCCCAACCTCTACCCGGCGCTGGCGCCCGGCAACGGCTCGCCCGGCGACGACCCGCTGGCCGGCGGCCGCGGCGAGCCGGACCTGTTCGCGTCGCAGCCCGCCGTCGGCGACCACGAGGTGATCGTCAACGCGCCCGATCCGGTCCACTCGCTGGCCGAGGTCTCCCCTGAGCAGGTGGAGGCGGCCATGTCGGTGTGGCGCGAGCGCATGCGGGCGCACTCGGATTCGGCGTACGTGCACGTGATCGTCAACGAGGGCAAGGAGGCGGGCGCGTCGCTGCCGCACACGCACGCCCAGCTCTACGCGCTGCCGTTCGTCCCGGCCGCCGTCGCGCGCGAGCGCGAGCGCTTCACCGCCTACTCCGACCGCACGCAGGGCCGCAACCTGCTGGAGGACGTGGTGCAGGAGGAGGTGCGCCGGCGCGAGCGCGTGTTCGCAATCGACGACGAGGCCGTTGCGCTCTGTCCGTTCGGCGCGCGCGTGCCCTTCCACTTCCAGGTCGTCCCGCGCCGTCCGGCCGCGCGCTTCTCCGACAACGGACCGCTGGGCGCGCGCCTGCTGCACGAGTCGCTGACCCGGCTCGGGGCGGTGCTGGGAGCGCTGCCGCCGCTGAACATGTGGGTGCGCACCGCCCCGCGCGACGCCGAGCGGTTCTGCTGGCGCGTCGAGGTGATGCCGCGCCTGGCGCAGCTGGCCGGCCTGGAGATCGGCACCGGCGTGCACCTGAACGTGCTCTCCCCTGAGGACGCCGCAGAGCGGCTGCGCAGCGCCGCGCTGTAGGTTTCCGCGGCCGATGCCGCCCACTCCACGACAGGTGCCCATGTTCGCGGCCGAGCCGCCGCAGGAGCCGCTGCCCTACGGTCGCTGGGCCGAGGCGCTCGGCGCGCAGTTCGCCGCCGCCGCGCCGGAGGGGATCGAGTTCGAGGCCGCGGACATCGCCTGGTTCCCGGAGCGCACCTGGAACGGCCGCACCTACGTGCCGGCCACGGTGCCGGTCGAGGGGGGCGAGGTGTTCGGCTACGTCTCTTACACGCGCGAGCACGAGGGCGCGCAGGCCGCGGAGTTCCAGGCCACCGCCGACTTCACGGAGGAGACCGCCGAGCAGAACCCGGACTGGTCCCTCGACCTGTCCGACGAGGAGATCGGCCAGTGGCGCGGCACCGAGGGGCGCCGCGGCGTGATCACGCTGGTGTGGGGCGTGGCCCTGGTGCCCAACGGGGTGGTGACCACCACCGAGCTCGGCCCCACCACGACCGACCAGTGCGAGCTCGTGGACGACCGCTTCACGCTGCTGTCGATCGACGCCTACACCGGCGACTACGTCGAGGTCCGCCTCTTCGGCGCCCGCGGAGCCGAGCTGGCCCGCGAGTCGCTGTACGAGGACGAGTAGCAGCGCTAGTTTCCCTGCCGTGATGGACGCGTCGCGGCGCTGCGTGCTGCTCAAGTTCGGCGAGCTGGCTCTCAAGGGGCGCAACCGGCCCCGCTTCGTCCGCGCGCTCGAGCGCAACCTGCGCCGCGCGACCGCGGACCTCGGCCCGCTCGAGGTGCGCCACCGCGGCGGCGTGTTCATCGTCACCGGCGACATCCCGCAGGAGCAGCTGGTCGAGCGCTGCCTGGAGCTCCCGGGCGTGAGCGTCGTGCAGCCAGCGCTGCGCTGCGAGCGCGACCCCACGGTCGCCGCCGACGCGGCAGTCGAGCTGCTGCGCGAGCGGCCCGGCCGGACGTTCGCCGTGCGCGCCACCCGCCGGGACAAGCGCTTCGCGCTGCGCTCGATCGAGCTGGCGCGCCTGCTCGGCGACGTGGTGCGCGTGCGGCTGGGCCTGGAGGTGGACCTCTCCAACCCCGACCTGGAGCTGTTCGTGGAGGTCGACCACAAGGAGCTGCTCGTGTCGGTGGAGCGCATGCGCGGAGCGGGCGGCCTGCCGGTCGGGACGAGCGGGCGCGCGCTGGTGCTGCTGTCCGGCGGGCTCGACTCCCCCGTGGCCGCCCACCGAATGATGAAGCGGGGGCTGCGCTGCGACTTCGTGCACTTCTCGGGCCGCCCGTTCACCAGTTCGGAGTCGATCTACAAGGCCTACGCGCTGGCCGGCAGGCTCGACCGCTTCCAGGGCGACTCGCGCCTGTACGTGGTCACGTTCGGGCCGGCGCAGCGTCGACTCGCCACCTCCGGGGCGGGCCGGCTCCAGGTGCTGTCGCAGCGGCGGCTGATGATGCGGGTCGCGTCCGCGCTCGGGGAGCGCCTGGGGGCCGACGCCCTGGTCACGGGCGACTCGCTCGGCCAGGTCGCCTCCCAGACGCTGCCCAACCTGGCCGTGGTGGAGGAGGCGGCGGAGCTGCCGCTGCTGCGCCCGCTGATCGACCGCGACAAGTCGGAGATCGTGGACGCCGCCCGGGCGCTGGGCACGTACGACATCTCGATCCTGCCCGACGAGGACTGCTGCCAGCTGTTCTCGTCGAAGCTGGCGTCCACGCGCGGGCGCTCGGACGACCTGCGCGAGATCGAGCGCACCGCCGACGTCGAGGAGCTCGTCGACCAGCTGACCGAGTCGGCTGAGCTGTTCCACCCGACGCTCGACGAGACTGCCGTGGCGTCGGCGACGAAGCAGCTTTGAGAAAAAATCCGCCAAATGGCGGATTTATACAGGTGTATACCGACCCGTATACTCGATTCTAGTACTCGTAGCCCATTCGAAGTACCTCGTCAATCGCAAGTGGTGAGACTTGGCGTGTAGACAAAAGACCTAGCACAATGCGCCCTCCGTTGTCCCTGTCTTTCGGAAATTGGTCTCAACCACGGTCCGACACGCAATCGGGCAAGAACCGGTGGGCCGCACGAGAGTAGTTCCCTCCGCATGG
>JAXDIH010000156.1:0-4613 GCA_034664105.1 Thermoleophilaceae bacterium | reverse complement strand
GAGTACGACGAGGAGCTCATGGAGGACTACCTGGAGGAGAAGCCGATCGAGCCGGCGCGCCTCATCCAGGACATCCGCAAGGCCACGCTCGATATCTCCATGACGCCGGTGCTGTGCGGCTCCGCCTTCAAGAACAAGGGCGTGCAGCCGCTGCTCGACGCCGTCATCGACTACCTCCCCAGCCCGCTCGACGTGCCTCCGATGGAAGGCCTCGAGGGCTCGGAGATCCAGGACGGCGACGGACCCCGAACCGTTCGCAAGGCTTCCGACGAAGAGCCCTTCGCCGCGCTCGCCTTCAAGGTCATGGCCGACCCGTACGTCGGCAAGCTCACCTACTTCCGCGTCTACTCCGGCAAGCTCCAGGCGGGCGGCCGCGTGCTCAACTCGGTCACCGGCCGCACCGAGCGGGTCGGCCGCATCCTGATGATGCACGCCAACCACCGCGAGGAGGTCGACGAGGTGTACGCCGGCGACATCGCCGCCGGCGTCGGCCTCAAGCAGACCTCCACCGGCGACACGCTTGCCGCGCCCGACGCCCCCGTGGTGCTCGAGGCGATGCAGTTCCCCGATCCGGTGGTGCACCTCTCGATCGAGCCGAAGACGAAGGTCGACCAGGAGAAGCTGTCCGGCGCGCTCCAGCGGCTGGGCGAGGAGGACCCGACCTTCCAGGTGCGCTCAGACGAGGAGACCGGCCAGACCGTGATCTCCGGCATGGGCGAGCTGCACCTCGAGGTGATCGTCGACCGGCTCAAGCGCGAGTTCAACGTCGAGGCGGCCGTCGGCCGTCCCCAGGTGGCCTACCGTGAGACCGTGCGCGGCACCGTCCAGAAGATCGAGGGCAAGTTCATCCGCCAGACCGGCGGCTCCGGCCAGTACGGCGTGGTCTACATCGACCTCGAGCCGGCTCCCGGCGAGGGCTTCGACTTCGTCAACAAGGTCAAGGGCGGCAGCGTGCCGTCGGAGTTCATCCCGGCCGTCGAGAAGGGCATCGAGGAGGCGCTCGAGTCGGGCGTCAAGGCCGGCTATCCGATGGTCGACGTGCGCGCCACGCTCACCGACGGCAAGTACCACGACACGGACTCTTCGGAGATCGCCTTCAAGATCGCCGGCTCGCTGGCGCTCAAGGAAGCCGCGCGCCGCGCCCAGCCCGTCCTGCTCGAGCCGATCATGGCCGTGGAGGTGGTTACGCCCCAGGACTTCATCGGGGACGTGATCGGGGACCTGTCGCGCCGGCGCGGTCACGTCCAGGGCCAGGAACCGCGCGGAAACGCGATCGTCGTCACGGCAAGCGTGCCGCTGTCGGCTATGTTCGGTTACGCCACCGACTTGCGGTCGTCCACGCAGGGCAGGGCGAACTACAGCATGCAGTTCGATCGCTACGACGAGGTCCCCCCGAGCATCGCGGAGGAGATCGTCGAGCACCGCACCGGCGAGCCGGTCGGGGCTAGCGCGTAAGGAGTATGTTTCGCAAGTTCGGGCCATGCCCGAAGAAGACTTTGAGAAAGGGGTAGTTCGGAGTGGCGAAGGAGAAGTTCGAGCGCAATAAGCCGCACGTCAACGTCGGCACCATCGGTCACATCGACCATGGAAAGACGACGCTTACAGCGGCGATCACGAAGGTCCTTGCCGAGAAGGTCGGCGGGCAGGCGAAGAGCTTCGAGGAGATCGACAACGCTCCTGAGGAGAAGGAGCGCGGCATCACGATCGCCACCTCGCACGTGGAGTACGAGACGGAGAACCGCCACTACGCCCACGTCGACTGTCCCGGTCACGCGGACTACGTCAAGAACATGATCACCGGCGCCGCCCAGATGGACGGCGCGATTTTGGTCGTGTCGGCTGCTGACGGCCCGATGCCGCAGACGCGCGAGCACATCGTGCTCGCCCGCCAGGTCGGCGTGCCCTACATCATCGTGTTCCTCAACAAGGCCGACATGGTCGACGACGAGGAGCTCCTCGAGCTGGTCGAGGTCGAGGTCCGCGAGCTGCTCAGCGCGTACGAGTTCCCGGGCGACGACATCCCGTTCGTCATCGGCTCGGCTCTGAAGGCGCTCGAGGGCGACGACGAGTACGTGGAGAAGATCCTCGAGCTGGCCGGGCACCTCGACTCCTACATCCCGGAGCCCGAGCGTGCGCTCGACAAGCCCTTCCTGATGCCGGTCGAGGACGTCTTCTCGATCACCGGCCGCGGGACCGTGGCCACCGGCCGCATCGAGCAGGGCATCGTCCACACGGGCGACACGGTCGAGATCGTCGGCATCCACGAGCAGACGAAGAACACCGTCGTCACCGGCGTGGAGATGTTCCGCAAGATCCTCGACGAGGGCCAGGCTGGCGACAACGTCGGCTGCCTGCTGCGCGGCGTCGCACGCGAGGACATCGAGCGCGGGCAGGTGCTCTGCAAGCCCGGCTCGATCACCCCGCACACCAAGTTCAAGGCCCAGGTGTACTGCCTGAAGAAGGAGGAGGGTGGCCGTCACACCCCGTTCTTCAACGGCTATCGGCCGCAGTTCTACTTCCGCACGACCGACGTGACCGGAGTGGCGAACCTGCCCGAGGGCACGGAGATGGTCATGCCGGGAGACAACGTCGAGATGACCGTGGAGCTGATCCAGCCCATCGCGATGGACCAGGGGCTGCGCTTCGCGATTCGAGAGGGCGGCCGCACGGTCGGCTCGGGGGTGGTCACAGAAGTAGTTGAGTAGGAGCACCTCCGACAGAGGGCCTACGCGGGGGCGGGCAGAAGCAAGGCTCGCCCCCGAATCTGTCTCACACCATGGCGACAATCACGCAAAACAAGATCCGCATCCGGCTCAAGGCCTACGACCACTCGGCGATTGAGACGGCTGCCAAGGAGATCGTCGACACGGCCACCCGCACCGGTGCCTCCGTGTCCGGCCCCGTGCCGCTCCCGACCGAGAAGAACGTCTACTGCGTGATCCGCGGTCCGTTCAAGGACAAGGACTCACGCGAGCACTTCGAGATCCGCACGCACAAGCGGCTGATCGACATCCTTCAGCCCACGCCGAAGACGGTGGACTCGCTCCAGCGTCTGGATCACCTCCCGGCGGGCGTCGACATCCAGATTCAGCTGGTTTAGCGCGATGGCCGGCTTCCTGGGACGAAAAATAGGCATGACGCAGGTGTTCAACCCCGACGACGGGCACGTCGAGCGCGTGACCGTGATCGAGGCCGGGCCCTGTTTCGTCACGGGCATCCGGCGCGCGGATCGCGACGGCTACGACGCCGTCCAGCTGGCCTTCGGCACGACGACCGAGAAGCAGCTCAACAAGCCGAAGCTCGGTCTGCTCAAGAAGGCCGGCGTGCCCACGCTGCGCCACCTGCGCGAGTTCCACGGCGACGCCGGCGAGCTCGAGGTCGGCGCCGAGCTGAAGGTCGACTCCGTCTTCGAGAAGGGCCAGACGGTCAAGGTCTCCGGCGTCTCCAAGGGCAAGGGCTTCGCCGGCACGATCAAGCGCCACAACTTCCACCGCGGTCCCGTCTCGCACGGCTCGCACAACGTGCGGGCACCAGGCTCGATCGGCGCCTCCGCCGATCCGGCGCGCGTGTTCAAGGGCATCCGCGGACCCGGTCAGATGGGCAACAAGCGCGTGACGCAGCGCGGCCTCGAGGTCGTCGACGTCCGCGCCGACCAGAACCTGCTGCTGGTCCGGGGCTCCGTCCCCGGTCCCAAGGGCTCGGTCGTCGAGATCCGGAGCGACAGCTGATGGCCGCCGCGAAGTACATCGGCGGCGGGTCCGGCTCGCTCGACCTGGACGACGCCGTGTTCGGCGAGCGCTTCCACGGGCCGATCGTGCACGAGGCCGTGCGCGCCGAGCTGGCCGCGCGCCGTCGCGGCACCGCCTCCACGCAGACGCGTGGCGAGGTGTCGATGACCGGCGCCAAGGCCTGGCGCCAGAAGGGCACGGGGCGGGCGCGCGTCGGAGCCCTGTCCACGCCCAACCGCGTCGGCGGCGGTGTGGCCTTCGGCCCCAAGCCGCGCTCCTACACCGTCAAGATCAACCGCAAGGCGCGCCGCCGGGCGCTGCGCGCCGCGCTGTCGGTGCACGCCGAGCGCGGGTCGATCGCGGCGATCGACCCGGCCAAGTTCGACACGCCCTCGACGAAGGCCGCCGCGGCCGCCCTCACGGGATTCGAGGGCGAGGGCTACGTGCTGCTGGTGCTCATCGACGGCGAGGAGAACTGCCTCAAGTCGTTCCGCAACCTCGCGGGCGTCGAGGTCATGCACGCCGAGCACGTGGGCGTGGCCGACGTGATCGGCGCAGGGCGGCTCGTGGTGTCGGAGGCCGCGCTCGCCCGGGTAACCGAGAAGGCGGTGGCCAAGTGAACGCCCGTCAGGTTGTCGTGCGCCCCGTGATCTCGGAGAAGAGCTACGCCCTGCTCGCGGCCAACAAGTACACGTTCCGCGTGTACGACGGCGCGAACAAGACGCAGGTGCGCCAGGCGATCGAGGAGATCTTCGGCGTGCGGGTGACCGGCGTGCGCACGGCCTGGGTGAAGCCCAAGCCGAAGCGCCGCGGCGTCACGAAGGGGCAGCGCCGCCGCTGGAAGAAGGCGATCGTGACGCTGCACCCAGAGGATTCAATCGAGCT
>JAXDIH010000071.1:0-3383 GCA_034664105.1 Thermoleophilaceae bacterium | reverse complement strand
CCAGGTAGACCGCGTTGATCAGCCCCGGGTTGCCGCTCGGCACCACCAGCTCGTTCATCAGCAGCACCGCGGCGATCGTGTACGCCGACAGCACCGGCACCCGGCGGCGCAGCGCCTCGTAGGCGATCAGCGCCACCAGGAAGGGGGCGTGGTGGTAGCTCAACGCGACCGGGTCGAGCATGCACCTCAGCAGGAACAGCAGCGCGACCAGCTCGAGCAGGTCGTCCGGATTCCCGCGCCCGCGCCTGCGCGCGTAGAGCAGGCACAGCATCAGCGCCGCGGCGATCACGCCCAGGTGCATGGCTCGGCCGGCGCCTCCGGGCAGCGAGTACTGGACGAGGGTCTCGGTCTGGCCGTCCACGCCGGTGCCCACGCCGCTCGACTCCGAGGCGAACGGCCACCAGACGTTCGTGGCGGTGATGGTGTTGGTGTACGCGTCGGTCAGGCTCACGCGCTCCTGCGCCGCGTGGAAGCGCTCCGGGTTGCCGGCCAGCATCGGGAGCGTCAGCGCCGCCGCCAGGGCGGCGCAGGTCAGCGCCAGGCGCACGCGCGTGCCCGCGGGCGCGGCGATCAAGGCGGGTATGACGGCCAGCGCGGCCCACTGCTTGGTGGCCAGCGCGGCGCCCAGCATCAGCCCGCCGATCAGCCAGTGGCGCCGACCCGCGGCGATCACCGCGGCCACGGCGAGCGCGGCGGCGAGCATCTCCTCGGGGTGGCCGTAGAAGGCGGTCTGGTAGGTGAGCGGGTTGACCAGGCAGGCGATCGCGAGCAGCGCCCAGACCGTCCAGGGCAGGCGGCGCCTGATCATCGCCGCGGCGAGGAACACGGCCAGCAGGCCGGCGGCCAGCATGCAGACGAACACGCCGAGGCGGTAGACCAGCAGGTCATCGCCGCCGCCGAGGATCGCGGCCGGGGTGCGCAGCACCAGCGAGAAGCTGCCCATCGCCGGCTGGTTGGCGAAGAAGCCCTCGAGGTCGCCCTTGCTGAGCGCCTCGATGGCGGGGCCGGCGTCGTCGCACACCGACTCGGCGCAGCTCGCGGCGAGGTAGTCCACGCCCGACGGGCTCCAGAGCGCGATCAGAGCGCTGGCGACCACGACAAGGACGACCCCGATCGTCCACGGGCGTGGTGACGCTTGCATGGACACCAGCATCGACCGGGGCGCCGCGTTCCTTGAGGCTTTGCGTTTCTCAAGCTTGATCGCGGCTCCGCCGATAACTGGATGCCGGATGGCAGGGGAGAATCTCGAAACCAGCAGCCTGCGCGCCGCCTTCGGCGCTGAGGTGAAACGGGCGACGCGCTCGACCGCCGTCGCCGGCGGGATGCTCGCGATCGTGGCGTTCCCGATGTGGTCGGCCTTCGACTACATCGTCGACCCCGCCCACGGCGCGGAGTTCACGCTGCTGAGGCTCACGGTCGAGCTGCCGCTCGTGGCCCTCTGGCTGAGCCTGTTCACTGCCTGGGGCCGGCGTCACCCCGAGCTGGTGATGCTGCTGTTCATGGCGCTCATCCAGGCCGCGATCGCGTTCATGACCTCGCGCGTGGAGGACGCGTACGCGCCCTACGCGCTGGGAATGTCGCTGGCCATCTACGCCAGCTGCTTCCTGCTGATCTGGCCCTGGCAGTACACGGCGGCGCTGATCGGGCTGACCTGGGCTTCGCTGGCGGCCGCGATCGCCACCGCGCCGAACGCGCTCGACGCCTCGGCCCTCGCCACGATCGGCTTCTACCTCGGTACCGCGTCTCTCGTGGCGTTCGTCGGCCAGCTGCACTGGCAGATGACCGCTTGGCACGAGTTCCGCGGACGGCTGGAGCTGGAGCAGGAGCAGGAGCGCAACCGCGACCTCGTCCAGCAGCTCGAGCGCCTCAGCCGAGAGGACTCGCTGACCGGGCTCGCCAACCGGCGTTCCTGGGACGAGACGCTGGCCCGGGAGTTCGATCGCGCGCGCCGGCAGGGCGGCGGCCTCGCCGTGCTGCTGTGCGACCTGGACCGCCTCAAGGAGATCAACGACCGCTTCGGGCACGCCACCGGCGACCTGGTGCTGATCGCCACGGCCGGCGTGCTGCGGGAGCGCGTGCGCGGGGGCGATCTGGCGGCGCGGCTGGGCGGCGACGAGTTCGCGGTCCTGTGCCCCGACACCGACTTCCCCGCCGCCACGACGCTGGCGGAGGACCTGCGGACCCGGCTGGGCGAGCTGCACTCGCCCCAGGGCGCGATCCCGGCGGTGACGGTGTCGATCGGGGTGGCGTGCCGCGATCAGGCTGACCTCTCGCCCACGCAGCTGGTGCAGCGCGCCGACGACCGGCTCTACCGCGCCAAGCGGACCCGCAACGCGGTCTACCCGGACCGCGTCAGCTCTGTGGTGTGATGCTGATCTTCCAGCTGCCCTTGGCGATCACGCGCACCTGCTCGAAGCTGTAGGGCGGCACGATCAGCTGCCCGGACGTCGACGGCGCGACGATCGGGAAGTCCTCCCTGCCGAACTTCAGTGTCAGGCTCCCGCGGCTCGACCACTTGACGACCGACGACGTGCGGATGTCGACGGTGCCGAGGTTGGCGTTGCCACGACCGGAGAACTCCCGCGCGGGCGGGACGGCGAACTGCTTGGGGGTGTTCCGGGCCCGGCGCTCGCGGCGGGCAGGGGGGAAGCGCGTCTGTTCCGTGCCGCCGGGCGCGGTCTCGGTGGGGGCCGCCGCCGGCGCCGCGCCGCCGCCGTCGCCTTCCTTCGGGTCGGCCGGCCGCGCCTTGGCCTTCGGCGCGCTGGGCGCCGGTTCGGTTTCGGGCTTGCGCCCGTCCGAGCTGGGGGCCCCGGCCACCGGCGCCGGTCGCTGCCCCGGAGCGTCGTCGTCCGTTGCGGCGATCCAGCCGCCGACGCCGAGGCCCCCCAAAGCCACCAGCGCCGCGGTCGCGGCAACCATGGCCCTGCCCGAGGGTCGACGCGCCGCCATCGGCGCCAGCCTAGTGGCTGGTAGGCGGGCGGAAGGTCAGGCGGGACTGTTCGGATCTTCCTCGGCCGCGAGCTTCAGGGACCCGGCCTTGACGTCCTCGAAGTGGCGCTCCTGGATCGGC
Organism: Thermoleophilaceae bacterium; assembly: GCA_034664105.1. GTDB lineage: Bacteria > Actinomycetota > Thermoleophilia > Solirubrobacterales > Thermoleophilaceae > JACVRW01. The sequence continues at coordinate 313 of JAXDIH010000071.1, read as the reverse complement.
AGCGCCCAGTCGACCAGCTCCTGCAGGCGCTGATCGCCGGCCTGCTCGTTGAGCTTGCCGAGGATCGCCCAGTGGCCGACCTCGCCGGCCTCGGCCATCGTCAGGAACTCGAAGCCATCGAGGTCGTCGACGTCGCCCTCGAGGTAGGTGGTCATCATCTCGGTGGCCTCGGACTTGGTCTCGCGTGCCTTGTCCAGCACGGCGGTCTTCTTGCCGTCCAGGTCCTCCGCATAGCTGGTGCCGCGCTCCTCCGTCTCGCGCGCCTCCTCGCGCATCTGCGCGAGCTTCTGCGTCAGCTCCTCGTCGTCGGTCA
>JAXDIH010000070.1:0-40983 GCA_034664105.1 Thermoleophilaceae bacterium | reverse complement strand
TGTCCACGCAGCACTGGCCCGACTGGTTCGCGGACGTGGCCAAGTCCGCCGCGATCGGGGCCGGGTTCGCCGCCATCGGCGCCGCGCTCGCCTTGGCGCTGGTGCGGCGCTTCAGGCGCAACTGGTGGGCGCCGGGGGCCGTGGTGGTGGTGGCCTTCGGCTTCATCACGGTCTGGCTGTTCCCGGTCGTGATCGACCCGATCTTCAACAAGTTCGAGAAGCTGCCGCCGGGGCCGACGCGCTCGGACGTGCTGCAGCTGGCCCGCAAGGCCGGGGTGAACGTCGGCGAGGTCTACCGCGTGGATGCCAGCCGCCGCACGACGGCGGCCAACGCGTACGTCAACGGCCTCGGGCATTCCAAGCGCGTGGTCCTGTACGACAACCTGATCAAGGGCTTCCCGCGGAACGAGGTCCGGCTGGTGGTGGCCCACGAGCTGGGCCACCAGAAGCACGACGACGTGCTGCGCGGGCTGGCCTGGCTGGCGCTCGTCGCGCCCGCCGGGACCTTCCTGACGCAGCGGCTGGCCGAGGCGTTCGGCCGCCGCTACGGCCTCGGGGAGCCGGATCGCAAGCCGGGGCCGGCCGCGCTGCCGGCGATCGCCCTGGCGATCACGCTGGCGGCCTTCGGCTTCGGCGTGGCCTCGAACGTCCTGTCGCGCCAGATCGAGGCGAGCGCGGACGCGTTCTCGCTGCGGCTGACCAACGAGCCCCGCCCCTTCGTCGAGTTCCACCGCCGCCTGGCGGTGCGCAACGTCTCCGACCCCGACCCGCCGCGGTTCTGGCAGATCATGTTCGGCACGCACCCGACCACGGTCCAGCGGATCGGCATCGGCGTGGCCTTCGAGCAGAACCGCTAGCGGGCTGGCTAGGCTGCCGCGTCGCATGCGTGCCCTGATCGAACGCATCGTCCGCGAGCTCGCCTCCTTCGAGCGCCCCTCGGCGTCCGAGGGCGAGCGCAACGCGGCGGAGCGGGTGGCCGACGAGCTGCGGGCTGCCGGCTGCCGCGACGTGCGGGTGGAGCAGGAGCGCGCCCACGGCGGCTACTGGTGGCCGCTGGGGCTGCTCAACGTCGCCGCCCTGCTGGCCGCCGCGCTCGGCCGCAGGTTTGCGGCCGTCGTCGGCGGTTTGGCGGCGGCAGCCGTGTACGACGACGTTTCCGGCGGCCGGCTCGCGTTCCGCCGCCACGCGCTGCCGCACCGCGCCACCTACAACGTGGTCGCCGAGACCGGCGACTCGCGCGCCGAGCGCACGATCGTCTTCATCGCCCACCACGACGCCGCTCACTCGGGCCTCGTCTTCCACCCGGCGCTCCCGCGGCTCTCGATGGAGCGGACGCCCAAGCTGCACGCCAAGGCCAACCAGAGCATCCCGATCCTCTACGGCGTGTTCCTGGGGCCGCTGCTGCTGGCGCTGTGGGGACTGACGGGGCGGCGGCTGCTGAGGGCGTGCGGCACCTGCTTCGCGGTCGGCGCCACGGCCACGATGGCTGACATCGCCAGGAGGGAGGTGGTGCCGGGCGCCAACGACAACCTCGCCGCGGTCGGGGCGATCGTGGCGCTGGCGCACTCGTTCACCGCCAACCGGCCCGAGGGCGTTCGGGTGATCCTGCTATCGACCGGCTCCGAGGAGTCGTTCATGGAGGGGATGCAGGCGTTCGGCCGCCGCCACTTCGGCTCGCTGCCGCGCCAGACGACGGAGTTCGTCTGCCTGGAGTGCATCGGCTCGCCGCGGCTGTGCGTGGTCGAGGCGGAGGGCATGCTGCGCATGCGCCACTACACCGAGAGCTCGCGCGAGGCGCTGGCGCGAGCGGGCGAGGCGGCCGGCGTCGACCTGCTGCGCGGCTTGAGGACCGTGGCCGCCACCGACGCGCTGATCGCCCTGCGCGCCGGCTACCCGACGTGCACGCTGGGCGGGGTTGACGAGACCAAGTTCCCCTCGAACTACCACTGGCCGACCGACACGCCCGACAACCTCACCTGGGAGTCGGTGGAGGGCGCGGTGCGCGTCTGCGAGGCCTACGTCAGGGCTACTCCGACTCGCCCGTAGAGTCGGTCGAGCCGGGGCCGAACTCCGGCAGGTCGCGGATTCCCTCGCGGGTCTGCCACTTCGAGAAGTTGTCGTCCATCGCGTCGATCAACTCGCGCATGAAGCGCGGCGAGAGGTTCACCCGCGACACCACCACGCCGGGCACCTCGCCCTCGTCGACCTCGTGGTCCACGCGCGCAAACGTGATCGTGAACTCGTAGTCCGAATGCGAGACGTTGGCGAAGTTCGAGTAGTGACCCGCCATCGTCTCCGGGTCGGTGTGGATGTTGAAGTGGCGTTCTGCGTCCTCGGGCACGTGCGTAGTATCGCAGCCCGATGCGGATCTCCGTGATCGCCGTCGGCCGCTTGCGGCCCCCGTTTCAGGACGACGTGGAGCACTACCGCAGGATGCTCGCCGGCCACGCGAAGGTGGAGCTCGTGGAGGTGCGCGAGGACGAGCGCGTGCCGCCGCGGATCCCGGAGCGCGCGTTCACCGTGCTGCTGGCCAGCGACGGGGAGAGCTTCGACTCAGAGCAATTCGCCGGGTGGATGGAGGAGCGCCGCCGCGAGGGGCGCAACCTGTGCTTCGTGATCGGCGGGCCCAAGGGAATCGACCTGCAGGCCGACATGCGGCTCTCGCTGGGGCCGATGACCCTGCCGCACCAGCTGGCCCGCGTGGTGGTGCTGGAGCAGATCTACCGGGCCCACAAGATCCTGGCCCGGGAGCCGTACCACTACTGAGCGGCGCCATGCGCTATCTCTGAGGGCCGTGACCGATCCAGTCTCAGACCTTCGCGGCGCCGTCAGCGACGCGGCCGCGGACCTGCGCGGCGACGGGCCGGTGGACGCCGCCAAGCTGGATCGCCCACCGCGGCCGGACTTCGGCGACTACTCCACGAACGCGGCGATGCTGCTGGCTCCGACGATGGGCGAGCCGCCGCGCGCGATCGCCGAGCGCCTCGGCGAGAAGCTCGGGGAGCAGCTGGGCTCGGCGGTCGAGCGGGTGGAGATCGCGGGTCCGGGCTTCCTCAACCTGTTCATGACGGACGCCTGGTATCTCGACTCGCTCACCCGCATGCGCGAGGCGGGTGAGCGCTTCGGTGCGGGCGACGCCGGCCAGCGGGTGCAGGTCGAGTTCGTCAGCGCCAACCCGACCGGGCCGATCACCGTCGCCTCGGCTCGGCACGCCGCCTACGGCGACTCGCTGGCGCGCATCCTCGAGCTGGCCGGCAACACGGTCGAGCGCGAGTACTACGTCAACGACGCCGGCAGCCAGGTGCGCAAGTTCGGCGAGTCGATCCGCGCGCGGGCGCGCGGCGAGGATCCCGAGGAGTACAAGGGCGACTACGTGGTCGGCTTGGCGGAGCGCATCCCGGGCGCCGCGGGCCTCGACCCCGAGGAGCTCGCGCGGCGCGGCGTGGAGCTGATGTTGCAGGACATCGAGGCCACGCTGAAGCGCTTCCGCGTGCCGATGGACCGCTTCTTCTCGGAGCGCTCGCTGTACGAGTCCGGCGCGGTCGACCGCGCGCTGGAGAAGCTGGAGGGCGTCTACGAGTCAGACGGCGCGCTCTGGATGCGGACCACGGCCGTCGGCGACGACAAGGACCGCGTGCTGCGTCGCTCCTCCGGGGAGCTGGCCTACTTCGCGGCGGACATCGCCTACCACGCCGACAAGCTCTCGCGCGGCTACGACCGGTTGATCAACGTGCTCGGTCCGGACCACCACGGCTACGTCAAGCGCCTCTACGCGGCGTGGGCCGCGCTGGGCGGCGACCCGGGTGCCTACGAGATCGTGATCATGCAGCTGGTCAACCTGTTCGAGGGCGGCAAGCGCGCGCAGATGTCCAAGCGCGAGGGCGCGATCGTGACGCTCGACGCGCTGGTCGACGACATCGGAGTGGACGCCGCGCGCTGGTACTTGACCTCGCGCAGCCACGACACCTCGATCGACCTCGATCTCGAGTTGGCGCGCAGCCAGTCGCAGGACAACCCCGTGTACTACGTGCAGTACGCGCACGCGCGCATCGCGTCGATCCTGCGCAAGGCGGGGGAGGAGCGCGTGGCGGCCGCTCTGGCGGCGGACCTCCGGCAGAGCGACGAGCGCTTCCACCCGTCGGCGCGCTCGCTGGTCAAGCGCCTGCTCGAGTTCCCCGAGGAGGTGCGTGACGCGGCCGAGCGCCGCGCGCCGCACCGGATGACCACCTATGCCACCGAGACGGCCCAGGAGTTCTCGGCGTTCTACCGCGACTGCCGCGTGGTCGGGGCGGCCGAGGAGGGCGGCGACGAGGACGTGCGCCTCGTGATCTCGGTGCTGGCCAAGGACGTGCTCGCTCGCTCACTCGACCTGCTCGGAGTCGAGGCACCAGAGTCGATGTAGGGTGGCGCCGTGCGCCTGGCCCTGCTCGCAGCCGTCGCCGCGTTGCTCGTCTGCGCCGCGCCCGCCGGCGCCGTTGACCGCTACATCTCGCTGAAGGCGCCGCCCGGGCCGGGGCCCGCGAAGTACGACCGCGTCTGGGTCCAGCAGCTGGGGCCCAACGACGCCACGCAGGTGCTGGTGCTCGTGCCCGGCACCCAGGGCGGGGCGGGCGGCATCACGCCGGTGGCGCGCGACATCGTGCGCCGCGTCCCGCGCACCCAGGTCTGGATCGTCGACCGCCGCGAGCAGGCGTTCGAGGACGTCTCCGTGTTCCGGCACCGGGATCCCGACGAGGCGCTCGACTACTACCTCGGCTTCAAGTACCGCGCGGTCAGGGGCGATGACGCCCGGTTCGTGTCCGAGTGGGGGCTGGCGACGCAGCTGCGCGACCTGCGCAGCGTCGTGCGCCGGGCCCGGGCCGGTGGCCGCCGGGTGATCCTGGGTGGGCACTCGGCCGGGGCCTCGACAGCGGTGGCGTACGCGGCCTGGGACTTCGCCGGGCACGCTGGCTACCGCGAGCTCGACGGGCTGGTGCTGATCGACGGTGGCCTGCTGGGGAGCTTCGCCGAGGCCAACGCCGCGCGCGCCCGGCGCGAGCTGGCGGACATCCGCGGCGGCAAGGTCTTCCTCGACCTGCTCGGCCTGGGCCTGCCCGAGATCGCGGGGATCTTCGCCCAGGTGGGCGCCCTGTACGCCTACGAGCGGCCCGACGCGCCGTCCACGCTCCAGGACTTCCCGCTGCTGCCGGCGGACTTCAAGCCGCCGGTGCGGGTGACGAACGAGGCGCTGCTGGGCCACGCGTTCGACGCCACGACCGCGCCGAAGGCGCTGGAGCTGATCCAGGTGCGCGCCGGTCGGCTGGCCGACAGCGGGGATCCGCGCCCATGGCAGGACGGCGAGCTCACGCCGATCCGCCGGTTCGCCCAGGCCTACGCCGCGAGCGACCCGAACGCGACCGAGTGGTACTACCCGCGGCGGCTGCTGCTCGACATCGACGCCGCCAACGACGTGCGCCAGAACGCGGCCGCTCGGATCGTCGGTCTGCGGCTGCTGCACGGTCGCGAGATCGACCTGCCGATGTACGCGTTCAGCACGTCCCTGACGCGGGGCGCGGTGGCGCGCGGAGCCCGCCGGCTGGCGCGCATGGCGCCGATTCCGCGCAAGGTGATCGTGGACGATCGCGGCACGAGCCACCTCGACCCGCTGGCGGCGGCGCCGCGGACGAACCGCTTCCTGAAGACCGTTGTGCCGTTCCTGAGGCGCTCCGCCGACTAAAGGGCTGCTTCGAACGGGTCGATCAGACCTGGAATGGAGCTTCGCCTGTCCGAGGTGCTCTCCGCGCTGTCGCACGCCCTCGACATCACCGAGGGCCAGCCGCGCGGGCACGCCGAGCGCTCGTGCCTGATCGGCATGCGGCTCGGGAAGCAGCTCGGCCTGGCGGAGGAGGCGCGGTCGTCGCTCTTCTACGCCCTGCTGCTCAAGGACGCCGGCTGCTCGTCGAACTCGGCCAAGATCGCGGCGCTCTACGGGAACGCCGACGCCGACGTCAAGCGCGACCGCAAGACCACCGACCACCTGCGGCCGGCCCAGTCGCTGCGACACCTGCTGCGCAACACGGCGCCGGGAGCATCGCCAATGGAGAAGGCGCGCCACATCAGGGCGCTGGTCGCGAGCGGGTCCGAGGGAGCGCGCGAGCTCACCACGCTGCGCTGCGAGCGCGGGGCGGACGTGGCGCGCAAGGTCGGCATGGAGGAGGCGACAGCGCAGGCGATCGCCGCGCTCGACGAGCACTGGGACGGGCGCGGCTATCCGGCCGGCGTGGCCGGGGACGCGATCCCGCTGCTCGGGCGCATCCTGTGCCTGGCGCAGACCGCGGAGGTGTTCTGGCAGCTGGGCGGGGCCGAGGGGGCGTGCCGGGTGGCGCGCGCCCGGCGCGGCACCTGGTTCGACCCGGCGCTCGTCGACGCGCTGGGCGCGTTCGAGCACGACGAGGACTTCTGGTTCTCGCTCGAGCAGCCCGCGGTTGCCGCGTGGGAGCCGGTGGACAGGGTCGAGACGCTGGACCAGTCGCGCCTGGATCGGGTGGCCGAGGCGTTCGCGACGGTGGTGGACGCCAAGTCGCCCTACACGGCGGCGCATTCCGAGGGAGTGGCGCGGATCGCCGCGGGGCTGGCCCAGCTGCTGGGGCTCGACGACCGAACGCGGCGCGACCTCTACCGCGCGGGACTGCTGCACGACATCGGCAAGCTGGGGCTGTCCAACCGGATCCTCGACAAGCCGGGGAAGCTCGACGCGGACGAATGGCGCGAGGTGCGCAGGCACCCGCTGATGTCGCTGCAGATCCTGCGCCGGGTCGGGGCGCTGCGCGGGGTGGCGCGGCTGTCGGGGCTGCACCACGAGCGCCTGGACGGCTCGGGGTACTACCTGGGGTTCGACGGCACGCAGCTCGACCTGCCGTCACGGGTGCTGGCGGTGGCTGACGTGGCGGAGGCGCTGTCGGCGGAGCGCCCCTACCGAGCGGCGCTCGGCCCGGACGAGGTGCTGGCGATCATGGCGCGGGAGGCGGGGACGACGCTGGACGCGGAGGCGTTCGAGGCGCTGGTGACACTGATGACCGACCCGCGCGTGGCGGAGCGGGTGGCGGCGGCCTAGAGGTCGTTGAAGAAGTTGATGCCCAGGTCGTCCATGGCCTGGAGCGCCTCGGCGTTGAGCCGGGTCAGCTCGTTGGTGTAGAGCAGGACGCCCATCGCGATCAGCACCACGCCGGACACGAACGTGATCGCGCGGAAGTGGTTGCGGAAGAACTTGAAGACGCCGGAGAAGGTCGTGAAGGCGAGGGCGCTGAGCAGGAACGGCACGGCCAGCCCCAGCGCGTAGAAGGCGAGCAGGACGCCGCCCTCGCCGACCGTGGACTTCGTGGAGGCGGCGGTGAGGATGGCGCCGAGGGTGGGGCCGGTGCAGGGCAGCCAGGCGACCGCGAAGGCGACACCCGCGATCAGCGGGCCGCCGGTGTGGGCGCGGCGCATCAGCTGCTCGGGGCGCCATTCCCTGTTGAAGAACGGGATGAACAGCGTGCCGATGAAGAGCACGCCCATCAGGGCGATCACCACGCCGGAGATCTGGCGCAGGACGGCGCGGTGGTCGTTGAGCGTCTGGCCGAGGCCGGTGGCGCTCATGCCGAGCGCGACGAACATCGCGGTGAAGGCGAGGCAGAAGAGCAGGGCCGGGCCGAGGATCTGGGCGCGGCCGCGGCCCTCCTGGATGTCAGCGAAGGAGACGCCGGAGATGGTGGAGAGGTAGCCGGGCACCAGAGGCAGGACACACGGCGAGATGAAGGAGACGAAGCCGACGGCGAAGGCGGCCACCACGGTGGTGTCGACCGTGTCGGCGGCGATCACAGGTCGTAGCGCTCCATGTCGAGGTCGACTCGGCTCGAGTCGGCGTTCCCCGTTTCGGCCTCCCCGCGGCGGCCGGGGCGCCGGCGCCAGCGCGTCAGGGCAAAGGCGATGCCGCCGCCCGCCAGCACGATGCCCGCGGCGGGGATGGCGTAGACGAGGACGTCGCCGAGGTCGTTGTCCGAGCCGGCGTCGCCGGGCATGGCCAGCACCGACTGGCCGAACTGGGCGACGAGGGCGCGCTTGATCTCGTCCTTGGAGCGGCAGTCGGCGATGAGGCGCTCGATGTAGGCGCGCTCGCGCTGGGCCTGGGGGGCTTCGCTGGCGAGGCCGAGGGGGGTGCCGCAGATGGAGCACATGACCTCGTCCTCGATGTCGCCGAGGGTGGTCTTGGGACAGTCCTGGGCGAGGGCGGCGGTGGGGAGCGCCAGCGCGGCTAGGAGGGTTGCTATCGCCGCGAGGCGCCTCACGAGGACTCCTTCAGGAGCGGCAGGACGTGGTCGCGCATGAACCGCTCGTCGACGGCGCCGCGCTGGACGGCGGCGATGCGGCCCTGGCGGTCGATGACGAAGGTCTCGGGGAGGCCGAGGATGCCGAACTCGTCGCGGGTGTCGCCGGGGCCGTCGCGGAGCATGGGGTAGGTGAGGCCGTACTCGGCGACGAAGCCGCGGGCGTCGTCGGCGATGTCCTGGATGTCGACGCCGAGGACGGTGGCGTCGTTCTTGGAGAGGCGCTTGTGCCAGCGCTGGAGGAGCGGAGACTCGGCGCGACAGGGGTCACACCAGGAAGCCCAGAAGTTGAGGACGACGACACGGCCGCGGTAGTCGTCGAGCGAGCCGGACTTGCCGCCGGTCAGCGCGGGCAGGTCGACCTTGGGGGCGGGCTTGCGGCCGCCGAGGGCCAGGGACTGCTCGACGGTGCGGTCCGGCTCGTTGCTGGCAAGGCCGTAGGCGAGCAGGGCAACGAGCGCAACGACGGCGCAGAGAACAGCGATCGGAATGGGGGCAAGGAGCCGCCGCATGAAGCCGCCCGAAGACTAGATGCCGCGTTGCAGGCCGACGGTAGAATCGCCCAGCGCGGCCCGGCGGCCGCCACGCGGACGTAGCTCAGTTGGTAGAGCGTCGGCTTCCCAAGCCGAAGGTCGCGGGTTCGACCCCCGTCGTCCGCTTTAGACAGAAGTCCAGCAAATACCATCATTTCCCCGCGACCACCGACTCCATTTGGAGCCTGTCGCAGTGGGCGGGGTACCGCGAATGGGTACCACATGGGTGCTCCGGGGCGGTCGGCGAGGCGGATCGCGCCCCCTCCGGTCCTACTGGGTCTCGGACAAACCAGTGGCCCTGGTGGCGGCGGCCAGCTGGCCCTCGGGACCAGTCGTGCTCGCGTTCGAGGTCTTGCCACTGGGACTGCGACGACTCGCCAATCCCAGTGGAGAAAACTCAAGCGGTCCGACATTAGGACGATAATGAGTCTGTGGGCTTGCTTTCGCGTCTTACGAATCGCGGCTCGGCACCGCGTGAAATCTCTGTCAAGGCGATCCTTGTTGAAGGTGATGGCAACAGCGTCGAAGTCGTCGGTGAATCGCACTACCTCGCGGCGCTCAAGGCGATCACTGGGCGGCGAGGAATGGAGCGCGTTCGCCATCCGGTGACCGCGGCCCTCGTAAGGGAGCCCGAGAACCCGCACGACGAGCAGGCCATCGCAGTTTGGATCAGCGGCGAACGCGTCGGGTACCTCAGCCGCTCCGACGCGCGCGAGTATCAGGAGGTTCTTCTCGTCCTCGGGAGCCAACGGAAGGTTCTCGCCTGCAATGCGGAGATTTGCGGTCGCGAGGACACCCCAAATCTAGGCGTTTGGCTTGATCTCCCCGAGCCTGACGTCGTCTTGATGGAGATCTCGTAAAAGCTGTCAGGACGACGACGCCAGCCCGACGAATGACGGCATGCGGCTACGCGTAGACCCGTGGGATCCTGAGTACGGCGCGTCCGTCGAGCTCGTAGAAGACCTCGAGCCGGCTGCTGGCCTGGATCTCGTCGTCGAAGAGGCAGGGGAATGGAAGCCGATACCTGCTCCTCGGCATGAGCGAGTGCCCTGCTGTGCATTCATCGACGGCGTGCGACGGATCGACGCGAGCCTGTTCGCGGCGGAGGACGACATCCAGGCCCCGGGCCTCGCCGGGTCGTGGGCCGTCGGCTGCGCCTGGTCGACGAAGCCGCCGGCGATCGGCGAAGTCGAGGTCGGGCGCTCGGTCGTGGTCGGCGGCGGTCTCGTGCCGGACCCGCTCGTGGTGCAGGCCGGCGCGCACTCAATGCTTTTCGAGCCGAGTTCGGTCGCGGGGAAGGGCCCGCTCGACCCGCTGCGCGGGCTGCAGAACGCAATGCGCGACGCTGAGGCACGCATGGCGAAGGCGGCCCTGCACTCTGGCAGTGCCGAGCTGGTCGTCGCCGACGGACCACTCGGCTACTCAATGCCCGGCTGCCTCGTCGGGATGGCAAAGCGTCAGAGCCGTGCATACCTCGATGCGTTGCGAGCCCGTGTCCTGTCACAGCTCCGTGCCGGCGAGCGCTCTCCAATCTTCAAGCTCGGCGATCAGCGGCTGCAGCGCTACTCGTGGTATCTCCGGCTAGCCGACGGCCGCGCGATTGACGGCACGATGGCGGGTGTCGTACGCCTGGAAGTCGATGCTTCTCCAGGCCTTGCGGCGGCACAGGACCTGGCCGAGCTTGCCGGTGGCGTCCTACCGGCCTTTGCGAGCCGCCCGGGCCACGACCCGCGTGCGCCACAGAACCTCTACCCGGTAGGCGCGCTCGAGAGCCATCTCCGCCATCGCCTGGGCGACGCGCTGCTCGTGCGCCGCGCCATTGAAGTGCGACTCCTTGAGGAGGTCTCGGTTGCCTGACGACATGCAGGACTCTGCAGCAAGCCTCGATGGTGGTGCAGCCGACGCGCCCTCCGCCGGTGCCGAGGTCGGGAAGGTCCTGGGGACGCAGGATGCGACGCCGCTCGACTTCTGGGTCGCCATCAATGAGACGAACTTTCTGCAGCTCGACGACGTCGTCGCCGTCCGTACCGAGGTCCCCGGCGCCGACCGGCTGCGGATATCGGGCGTCGTCGACATGGTGCGCGCCCGCCACGAGGGTGCGCGCTTCGACAGCGACGTCTTCCTCGCAGATCAGGGGCTGCTGCCCGTCGAAACAGCGCGCGCCGCGCATGTTGTCAGCACGCGGTTTGAGCCAGAGTTGTACGTGCCGCCGCGGCCGGGCGATGCCGTCTTCCGCGTTGCTGGGGTCGATCGCGATGAGGCCCTGTACTTCGACACGATGGAGCAGCGCCTTATCGCCGGTGTCGCTCGCGACGGCGAACCCATCTACATCGACGTCGCTTTCCTCGACGGCCGCCGGGGTGCGCACGTGAACATCTCAGGCGTCTCAGGCATCGCGACGAAGACGACCTACGCGAGCTTCCTCCTCTACTCACTTTTCCACACCCCGGTGCTGGGCGCCGAGCGTGCCAACACCAAGGCCCTAATTTTCAACGTGAAGGGCGAAGATCTCCTCTTCCTTGACAAGCCCAACGCCCGACTCGCCATCGAGGAGCACGAGGTCTACGGTCGGCTCGGTCTTCCCGTAGGCCCGTTCGAGTCCGTTGGGCTCTGGGCGCCCGTCAAGCGGGGGACCGATGTCGCCGTGCCGGATACGGGCAGCCGCCAGCGCGGTGTCACGTCGTACTTCTGGTCCGTGCTCGACGTGGTCCGTGACGGCCTCCTGCGGTTCATGTTCGCCGAAGAGGGCGACGAGCGCAGCCAGATCGCTGACCTGGTCGTACGCGTCGAGGCGATGCTCGACCGCCATCACAAGCCGATTCCCGACTTCCCCGGCTCGGTCGTCCTGCCCGACCCCTTGGACAATGACATCACGATCCACTCTTTCGACGAACTCTGCGACCTGATCCGCGTGCACCTCGAGTTCGACGGCCCGGGCTCCTGGCGCGGCCCCATCGCCACCGGGACGGTTCAGGCCTTTCTGCGCCGGCTTGACGGCGCCCGCTTCCACTGTGGCCACCTGATACGCGGGCGGGATGCGGCCGACATCGAGCAGCACCGCATCGACTGGGGCGCGAATCAGGTCTCCGTGATCGACATCCACAACCTCCACGACCGCGCCAAGCGCTTCGTCGTCGGCGTCGTCGTCAAGAAGCTGTTCCAAGCCAAGGAGAGCAGCGGTCAGGCGCGACCGCTCGTATTCCTCGTCCTCGACGAGCTCAACAAGTACGCGCCGCGCGAGGGCTGGAGCCCGATCAAGGAGGTGCTGCTCGACATCTCCGAGCGCGGGCGCAGCCTCGGCCTCATCCTGGTCGGCGCGCAGCAGACGGCGTCAGAGGTCGAGCGCCGCATTGTGTCCAACTCCGCGATTCGCGTGGTCGGGCGGCTCGATGTCGCCGAGGCCGAGCGCGCCGAGTACGGCTTCCTCAGTGCGCCGGCGCGCCAGCGCGCCGCGATCCTAAAGCCAGGCTCTATGCTCCTGCAGCAGCCGCAGATTCCGCTCCCGCTGCAGATCCGTTTCCCGTTCCCGTCCTGGGCGACACGCGTCAGTGAGGTGGCGGCAGAGGCCGGTGCCGACCCGTTCGCGAGGTTCGACGCGTGAAGGTTCTCCACACGGGCGACTGGCACGTTGGCCGCACGCTCCACCGGCGCCAGCGCCTAGATGAGGCCAAGTCGGTCCTCGCCGAGCTGGTCGAGACGGCGCGCCGCGAGGAGGTCGACCTCGTGCTGGTCTGCGGCGATGTCTTCGAGCAGTACGCCCCATCGGCCGAGGCCGAGCGAATCGTCTACGACGCTCTGCTTGCGCTACGGGGGACCGGCGCCGAGGTGATTGTCGTCCCCGGCAACCACGACAATGCCCGCCGCTTCGGGGCGGTCGAACGGCTATTCGGCGCCGCCGGGGTACACGTGGTTTCAGACGTGCGCCGTCCCGACAGCGGCGGCGTCGTCACGGTGACGGCCCGCGACGGCTCAAAGGCTCACGTCGCGTGCCTGCCGTGGGTCGCCGAACGTTTGTTGTACAGCGCGGCGGACCTGATGGGAGCGCAGGAGGAGCCGGTCCAGGAGTACGCCGAGGAGCTGCCTCGCATCCTGCGTGCCCTGTGCGACGGACTCGATCCTGCCGGCGTGACGCTTCTGGCCGGCCATCTGTTCGTGTCGGGAGCGCGTTTGGGCGGCGGTGAGCGCGACCTTACGATCGGCCAAATTTTCGCCGTGAACCCGGCGGCGCTGCCAACGACCGTGCAGTACATCGCGCTCGGTCACGTTCACCGGCCCCAGGGGGTCCCCGGCGCCGCGACGCCGGCGCGCTACGCCGGGTCGCTCCTCCAGCTCGATTTCGGCGAGGCGGGCGAGAGCAAGTCCGTAACAATCGTGGAGGTTGAACCCGGCACGCCGGCGCGTCCTCGTGCGGTCAAGCTGACTGCTGGCCGCCGGTTGCTCGACGTCCGCGGCACGCTCGACCAGCTCCGCGAGCAAGAGGATGACTATGACGACGCCTTCTTACGCGTAACGCTGGAATGCGACGGCCCGCAGCCGGGGCTCGCAGACGAGGTGCGAGCGATCCTGCCGTCGGCTGTTGAGGTGCGGCTCGAGTACGAGCGCGAGGACCCCGAGCAGCGGGCGGCCGAGCTCCGACGGCTCTCGCCACGCGATCTCTTCGACCGCTACTACCGCGAGCGCCATGGCGCCGAGCCAGATCCCGCGGTCATGAAGTTGTTCGACGACCTGCACGAGGAAGTGATCGGTGCGCCCGCGTAGGCTCGAGGTAGAGGGCTTCACGGCATTTCGCGAGCGCCAGCCGGTCGATTTCATCCCGCTCAGCCTGTTCGCGATCACCGGTCCCACCGGGTCCGGGAAGACGAGCCTTCTGGACGCAATGGGCTTCGCGCTCTACGGCCAGGTCGCACGGATCGGACGTCATGGACTCGGCGAGCTCGTTAGTCACGGTAAGGCCGAGGCGCGCATCCTGCTCGAGTTCTCGGTCGACGGCTCGACCTACCGCCTGAGCCGCAGGCTGCCGCGCAGCGGCGCCCAGCAGGGCAAGCTAGAGCGGCTGGAGGGAGACACCTGGGTCGACGCGGTCGAACGCAGCGGCGTCAAGGCGCTCAATGCGACCGTCGAAGAGCTCGTCAAGCTCGACTTCGAGAGTTTCTGCAAGGCGGTTGTGCTGCCGCAGGGCGAGTTCGCGAAGTTCCTAAAGGGCGAGCCCGCCGACCGTCGGCGGACGCTTGTAGCGTTGCTCGGCCTCGGCCACTACGACCGCATGGCAGGGCTCGCGCGGCAACGCGCCAGCGAGCTGAAGATTCGTGGCGAGCAAACGCGTCGGATCCTCGCCGACCAGTTCGCTGACGCCACAGAAGAGGCGCTGGACGAGGCAAACACAGCGCTCGGTGCCACCGCGGCGGGCGCAGCCGCCGCCCGCAAGGCTCTTGTCGCCGCCCATGAACTGGATTCGCGGCGCTCGGCGGCGGCGACTCGTGTGCTTCGCGCGACGGATCTTGCCGCGCAGTGCGAGGCGCTGGCTAAGGAGCTGCGCGCCGAGCGGTCGGCGTGCGTGCAGGCCGAGATCGACCGGCGGGATGCTGCGGTCGAGCGAAAGGCTGCACTTGCGGCCGTGGCGACCGCCGGCGAGGAACTTGCCGCTACTACCGCCGCGGTCGAGAAGCTCACTGAGCGGGCCGGCAGTCGCGAGGAACTGAGCCGGTTGCGCGACGCGAGCGAGAGGCTCGTCGAGCTCGAGCGCCGCGTGACCGAGAGCGAAGGGGCGCTCGGCGAACTCGCTACGCGCGAGACCGAGGCGACGTCTGAGCTCACCGCCGCTCAGGAGCAAGTCGAGCGGACGGCCGCAGCGGTCACCGGCGCCGCCACCGCCGAGACCGGTGCTAGGACGCAGCGCGACGCGGCGAAGGCCGCCCACGAGGAGGCGCTGCGCGTCCTCGCAGCCGTGCGCACCGCGGAAGAGCGCGCCGAGCAGGCCGGGGTCGCGCTGGCCGAGTCGCAACCGACAGCCGAGGAGGCTGCACGCGCAGCTGAACGCGCGTCCGCAGGGGTTGAGGCAGCAGAGCAGGCGCACGAGCAGCTGCGGCGTGAGCACACGGTCGCGGTACTCGTCGCGGATCTCGGCCCTGGCGACCCATGCCCCGTCTGCGAGCGCCAGCTCCAGGAGCGCCCGGCGGTCGACGCCGACGCAGGCGCGCGCCTTGCGGAGGCGGAGCGGGCCCTTGCGACCTGCAGGACCGGGGCGAAGGCGGCGGCGAGCGCTGCCGCCGAGGCCCGCGCCGATGTCACTGGACTCGAGCGGCGGGTGTCTGAGTGCGAGGTCGGCCTGAACGAGGCGCTGGGCGGGGCACGCAACGCCGACGCGGTCGCGGCGGCGCTAGCGTCGACGACGGAGAGGGTCGCTGTCGTAGAAACTGCGCTGGGCGAGGCAGAGTCGGCGCATAGTGCCGCGGACGAGGCCCTCGCGGCAACGCGCGAGGAGGTCGCGCGCGTGTCGCGGCGGGTGGACGCAATGGCGGTCGAGCGTCAGGCACTCGAGGACGCCGCGAAACTCGCGGTCGCCGACCGCGATGCCGCTCGCGAGCTCCTCCGGGGTCGGTTCGGCGATGAGATCCCGCCGGACGCCAACGCACGGCTAGCCGCTGAGTACGAGAAGGCGGTCCAGGCCGAGGCGGCCGTGACTGGCGTCCGTGAGCAGGAGACCGCCGCCCGCGACAGGCTCGCCGCGGCTGACGAGCGACTCGGGAAGGCGACCGAGGCCACAGCCGAGATCGACCTCCGACTCCAGCAACTGCGCGGCCGTGCAGAGACCGCGGCAGGGGTTGCCTCGGAGCTCACGGACGAACCGGTCGCCCCCGCGCTGCCGGAGGCGGCCCCCGGACGTGACGCGCGCGCTGAGGATCTCGCCGCATGGTGCGACGAGGCCGCGCGCCGGCTCGGCGACGTGGGCGACGCCGCGACGCGCGACGCCGCTGGTGCCGAGGCTGACCTCGCAATTTTGGCGGAGGGCGTTGGGATAGAGGCCGTCGCTGAGGCGGTGCTGGCGGCGGTCGAGCAGCACGAGCGCGACGCGGGGGCCGCGCAGGTGCGCAGCGAGGAAGCCGTGAAGATGCTCGAGCGGCGTGTAAGCCAGCGCGAGGGGCTCGAGGGCGGGATCGCCGCCGACGAGCAGCGCGTAGTTGTACTCGAGGTTCTCGCTACCGAGCTGCGCGCCGATCACTTCGTGGACTTCGTGATCCAGGAGACATTGGACGTGCTCGCCGTTCGCGCATCCGAGGAACTCTTGCGGATTACCGACCGGCGCTACAGCCTGCTCTCGCGCGACGGCCACTTTGAGGTGGTGGACCACGTCAACGCCGACGAAACACGCTCGGTGAAGACGCTGTCGGGCGGCGAGACGTTCATGGCATCGCTGAGCCTCGCGCTCGCGCTCTCGAAACACGTCACCGAGCTCGCTGGCGAAGGCCTCGGGGCGCGATTGGAGGCGGTCTTCATCGACGAGGGCTTCGGCTCGCTCGATTCCGAGACGCTCGAGGAGGTAATCGACGCGCTCGAGCGCCTGCGCGAGGACGACTTGCTCGTCGGCGTCATCAGCCACGTGGCGGCCCTCGCCGAGCGGATCAACGAGGGACTCGAGGTGCGCAAGGAGGGGACTCACAGCGTGGTGGTGCAGTCGCCGTGACCGAGCGGGCCATGGAATCAGCTCACTCGCGCGAGCGCGCGGCCGCCGTCGACCGCTCGGTCAGGGAGCGAGGTCGGCGCAATAGCCACGTCGGCCGGGAGTGCTCAGGAGACCCGCCATCGTCGCCGATAGAAGCTTGTGGACAGGAAGGCCTGCGTAATGACCGGCCCACGCGTCATTCTCACGAGGTCGTCGAGGGCCGATCCCCACACCACTCGAAGGCACGGGTTGCAGCTGTCGTCCGTCGTGGTCGGGGAGATAAGCCGCAGACCCTATTCAGCCCGTGACCAACCGGCAGACTCTCGAACTGGCGTCAGCGGTGGCTCGCTATCACGCCGGCTGCCTTCGCGTGATCGGCGCCCAGAATGTGGCCCAAACCGATGTCCGAACCGCCCGCAAAGCCGCCTTCCCGTGCGATATCGGACAGCTGATCGATCGCGATGAACTCTTGCATCACCGCAAGATGGCCATCCCCGCTCCGGTGGCACCTGACCCAAGCAACAAGGCTGAGCACGAGCACTACCGCGAGCAACTTGTGGTTTGGGACCGTCTGCGCGAACTCGCCCTCAAGGCTGCCGTCGAAGCGCACCAACGAGAGGTGATCTACGCCGGACCACTCCTGCACGGGGCGCTTTTCAAGAAGAACACCTCGAGCTGCGAGCCCGTGCTAGCCCCGCTCTTCCTGCAGACTGTCACCGTCGCCAGTCAGTCAGACGGTTCGGTTTCCATCTCGGCCACCGATGAGCCACCACGGTTCAACACCTCGGTTTGGTCCAACGCGTTCTCGAAGACCGATGCCGACCAGATCGTCACGCTCGGGATCAACGCACAGGCTGAGCTCTCGGACGGCTGGGATGATGAACGGGTCGAAGAGCTCTTGCGAGGGCTTCACGGGGTGTTTCCTGGCCTGAAGGTCAGAGCCTTGGAGGACAGGCTTGAACCGTGGCCTCAGCGCGTGACGCCGGCACAGGCCACGAAGCTGCAGCCTCATCTCCAGCTGCATTCTGGCGCTGCTCTTTACTTGGCCAACAAGTCCTCGCCGTACCTTCTGGCTGATCTTGATCGCATGGCCGCGCATCCCGACGGCTTTGTCCGCGACGATCGCCCGCTCTCCGTGCTTCTACGTCCTCCGGACGAGGAAATCCGCCCCGAGCTTGAGCAGCTCGACATCCACGAGGTTGTCTTCCCTTTCCCCTCGAACGGTCCGCAACGGCGTGTCGTTGATGCCGTCGAGAAGAACCGCATTGTTGTGGTTCAGGGTCCACCCGGCAACGGCAAGAGCCTCACCATTGCGAATCTGGCCGCCCATCTTGTGTCGGAGGGCAAGAGCGTGCTCGTATGCAGCCATAAAGAGCAGGCGCTAACCGTGGTGCGGGACAAGCTCGACGAGATCGAGCTCCGATTCCTCTACGCGTCGATGGTTGGAACCAGCGCAAACACGAAGAGGGAACTCCAAGGCCAGATCCAGGACGTCAAGGGCTTTTTCGCAAAGGTCAACCAGCACACCCTGCGTAAGCAGCTCGCCGCGGTCGAAGAACGACGGCGTATGAACGGCGAGCACTACCAGGAGCTCAGAGATGACTTCAACAACCGCGCCGAGGGCGAACAGGCTGAGGCGGAGCGGTTGCTCCTCTCGATCGAGAGCATCGACCTGCTGCCCGCCGATGATCCGGAGGTGCCGGTACCTGACCGCGATCGCGTGGCGCAGGATCTATCACGCCTGGGTCAGCTTGCCCGTGAGCACCGTCAAGTCTGGGCCGGCCTTTGCGCGTCGCCAATCGCGGCTGAAACGTCTACCGGCGGCCGACAACAGGCGCTGATGAGCTTCTTGAGCCTCCAGCTAGCTCGGCTCGATGCAGCTACCGATCCGTTCGTTCAAGACCTTGTGCGGCAATGGCAGCCCATTGCGGACGAGCGACCATCCGAGGTCGACATCGCAGTCGCCACCGTGGAGGAGATCCGGGACATCCTGCGCGCCCCGGTCGCCGCGATCCGCGACGACCCTGAACCCGAGCGGGTTCGGGCGTTCGTGCACGAACTGGCGGCGGATACCGACCTCCGAGACCAGGCCAGCCAGGCCGTCGAGGAGATAGCGGGGGCATTCGACAACGCGCGTCAACTGCAACATGACCGCAATGCAGTGAAGGCCGACATCGCCCGGCGCCATCAAGTAGCCCAGCAGCACGCGTTACTGAAGAGCTTCCTCAAAAAAAAGGCTGCGCGCAAATGGCTCGACGAGCATGCACCTGGCGCGGCCGGCCTGAATGCGGACCAGCTCGGTCGATGGGCCCGCTTTTGGGACGCCTGGGAACGGCTACGCGGCGAGGGGGGCGCACTTGGGGGTGAGCTGAAGCTCGCTCTTCAGACCGAGTACGACCCCACGCAGGTCACTGGTTATCTCAGTCGTGTGCGACGGGCCTTGGCAGTCGCAAATGCAATCGAGTCAGCGCGCGCGGCCGCCCGGGAGAAGACTCGCCTCCGCCTCCCGCTCGAGGCACTCACAACGGAACTGAGTGAAGACCTAGTCGAGGAGCACACCCAACGTTGGCAGGCCGCCTTAGCGGCGCTGGGCGCTGATCGCAGCGGCAACGAACAGATCCGCGCAAATGAGGCCTTGGCGTTCCTGGTGGAGCGCCTACAGGAGCTTGACTCCGCTGTAGACGAAGGGCGCTACGACGACGCTCGACCGCTACTCCAGGCCTTGACAGACGAGCTTGCGGCCATGCCAGCACTTGCGGAGCGTGCGCAGGTGCTGGAAGGTCCCGCGGGCTCCTTGACTCGGACACTCGCCGCCATCGAGCACGCGGCCGTTGACGGGCGGCCGGGGCCAGGCTTCCTTGAGGATCTGGCCGCTGCGCTCGCCGCCCAACCGACTGTGCATCGTCTGCAAGCGATCGCCGCTGAAGACACGACGCGTGCCCTCGCTGAAGCGCTCAAGTCCTTGCGCGAGAAGATCCTCGCCGACGCAAGGCAGGTGCTCTCTCTTCGGATTCAGCAGCGGATCTACGAAGGCTTCCTCCGCCCGAAGTTCACCGCGAGTTTGGAGCGTTTCCGAAAGGCCATTGGCACATCTGCCAAGCGCTTCGACCGACTTGAGGAGCTCAAGAACTCCCCCCAGTTCGACGTCGACGTCCTCACAGAGGTATTCCCGTGCTGGATCATGCGCCCCGAGGACGCATGCCGCATGTTCCCGCTGCGCCACGACATTTTCGACGTCGTGATCTTCGATGAGGCATCGCAATGCAACCCGGACCAGACACTGCCGATCTTTGCTCGAGCCAAGTGCACGGTGGTCTTCGGCGATGACAACCAGCTCTCGAATGAGGACCTCAAGCGCTCCCTCGCTGGGAACGCCAACAAGGCTTTGCTAACGCAGTCGAAGCTGGTCGACCTCGACCCCGCGGGGCTGTTCGACCAGACCGAGAACAGCCTCCTCGGGCTCGCCTCGACTCGCGATCAGGCGCCGATCGTCCTCAGCGAACACTTCCGATGTCGGCCGGAGCTAGTTGCCTTCTCGAACACCCGTTTCTATGCCGACGGTCTGAGAGTGATGCGCGACGCCGAGGATGACAGAGGCCTCGGGCCGGCGATCCTCATCCATGAGCTCGAGGAGGTCCCGCCGATCGGGAAGGGCAAGGTCAACGCCTACGAGGCTGAGTACCTGGTTGACGAACTCGTACGGATACTCGACGATGAGCGTTACCTTGGTCTCAGCATCGGCGTGCTGTCACTTTTCCGGGAGCAGATCGAGCACATCGAGGGGCTCGTAGAGCGGCGCGTGGCACAGCCCGTGCGGGAGCAACGCCGACTCATCTGCTCAACGGTCGATGGGTTCCAAGGCGACGAACGCGACGTGATCCTCTACTCCTGGCGGTACTCAACGACACAGAGCCCCTCGATCCTGGCGTTCACGAATGGCAGGACGGGTGACCAACGCGTGAATGTTGCCTTGACCCGCGCGCGCCACCAGGCAATCCATTTCGTGTCCGCTCCCGTCGAGCGCTTTCCCCCGAGTGGCAACTCAGGCCAGTTCTTGCGTCACGCGCTAGAGCCCGACCGCCTAGTGCGTGTCATCGAACAACGGGCTCATCGCGAGCCGCTCACCGTGGCACGCCGCCGAGCCGCTCAGGCTCTCATCGCCGCCAACCTGCGAGCCGTCGAGCAGTTTGTGGCGTGCGGCGTCGGTGTGGACCTCGTCGTCCACGATCCCGAAAGCTGGGCCCGCGCTGCCATCTTCATCGACGGAGAAATCGATACCGCTCCACCTCCAACTGCTGATCGTCGCGTCGACGCCCAAGGTCTCCTAGAACGGGCTGGGTGGACGGTGGAGCGCATCCTCGCGGACGAAGCGCTCGGTGACCCGGCGCGACTGATCTCGCGCGTGCGCGATGCGCTCGCGCGCTGCGGGCCGCGCGAGAAGCCGGCGGTCGATGCCAAGCGGCATCACACCTGGAGGGCTGGCTCTGATCCTGGTCGAGGACCGGCACCGACCCAGATTGCCGCTGTCGGATCCGTGGGCATCGCCCCAGAGGACCTACAGACCTATCACTGGTCTGCCCCGAGCGTGGAGTCTCGTCTCGCCTCGGGCGAGGATGTCTTCCAGTCGGACTTCGAACGGGACCTCTACGACCGCCTTGCCCAGAATGAAAACTTGCGGGTCGTCCCACAATGGCCCTCCCGCGGCAAGTTCATTGACTTGGTTCTCACAGACCAGGCTGGCCGACGCCTCGCCGTCGAGGCCGACGGTGAACAGCACCATCAGACGGTCGACGGCGAGCTCATCCCTGAAGACATCTACCGCCAACAACTCCTCGAGGAAGTCGGCTGGATCTTCCACCGCGTGCGGTTCACAGAGTTCTGTCGTGATCCCGACACCCAGATCGACGCGGTCCTCCGGCACCTCGCAAGCCTGACCCCGAACGAGCAGCTTGCCGCCGACGTCTGGGGCGTGGACGCCCCGTCGCTCCTCGAGCTAGAGGCGGTCGTCGAGCCCGGCGAGGCCATGCAGTCCTCCCATCAGACCGCGGACGCACACCAGACCGTGGCGACCACCGTGCCGGCGGCTGAGGCAATCGAGGTAAGCGCCCGGTCGGTGCTGCTCGACGATGAGCGTCCCGAAGCCACACTGAATCCGACGCCTGCGCCTGCGGAAGACGAGTCCATCGGTCACCTGCGCCTGCCGATCGAGCCGGCTCCTGACGATGGGCCAGGCGGCGCGGGCCCGGCTGCACGGATCCGCACGAGCAGCCTCAAGTCACTCGATCCGGAGGGCTACGCAGGCGCGGATCTAGACGAAGTGCCCCTAGGCCTCGTGCCCCATCAGATTGCCCTTCTTGTGTTGGAGCGCCGCGGCGTTTCAGACTCCGCTCTCGCGGAGGCGTACACCGAGCGGTTCGGAGTGACCGTGCCGCGTAACCGCCATCGTCTCCTTGGCAGCTTCGCGTGGTCCGCCGCCGGCCGTCGATTCATCACGAAGGCCGACGACCTGTGGGTTCCCGGGGAGGAGTCGCATCCCATCGAGCAGGTGGGTACGTGGACGATGGAGGAGATCGAGGGGCTAGTACGCGAACTCGTGGCCGGCGGCGCGGACAAGGATGAGCTCTTCGAGCTGGTGATCGAGGTCATTTGGGACTCCGACAGCCGAGTGGCACGTCCTGTTGCGAAGGCCATTGGATCTGCCATTTACCGCGTCGTGGGTCGACGTTAGGCCGCCGGGGTCATTCCACGCCGTTCGGGGCCGCCGGCAAGTCGCGGGTTCGACCCCCGTCGTCCGCTTCGCTTCCCAAGCAAAAACTCGCCCCGCGGAGCGACAGTCGAGCATCCCTAGGGAAGCGATGGGGACGCCTGAATCCGCTGGAAGCCGCTCGGGACCGCTGGCGGTCAGCGGTCGATGGTGGACATGTTCGCCTCCTCGTGGCGCTCGCCGCTGGCCGGGGTGAGATCGTCGAGGCGTCGGATCTGTTCGGCGCTCAGCTCGATGCCGTCCGCAGCCGTGTTCTCCTCGACCCGGGAAACTCGCTTGGTACCGGGGATCGGGGCGATGTCGTCGCCCTGGGCGAGCAGCCACGCCAACGCAACCTGCGCCGGTGAGGCATCGACCTCGGACGCGACGGCCTCGACATCGTCCACGATGCGGAGGTTCTTCTCGAAGTTGCCCTCGGTGAAGCGCGGGTTGGTCTTCCGCCAGTCGTCGTCGCTCAGCTCCTCGGAGGAGCGGATCGTCCCGGTGAGGAAGCCGTGCCCGAGCGGCGAGTAGGGCACGAAGCCGATGCCCAGCTCGCGCAGCAGCGGCAGCAGATCAGCCTCCGGGTCACGGGTCCACAGGGAGTACTCGGTCTGAAGCGCGGCGATCGGGTGCACAGCGTGGGCGCGGCGGATCGTCTCGGGTCCGGCCTCGGACAGGCCGATGTGTAGGACCTTTCCCTCGGCCACCAGCTCGGCCATGGCGCCGACGGTGTCCTCGATGGGCGTGTTCGGGTCGACCCGGTGCTGGTAGTAGAGGTCGAGGCGGTCGGTACCCAGCCGCTTCAGGGAACCCTCGACCGCCGTCCGGATGTTCGCCGGCGTGCTGTCGAGAGCTCCTGGGCCACCGCCGGCGTGCGAGACCAGGCCGAACTTCGTCGCCACCACCACGTCGTCGCGACGCCCCTCGAGGGCGCGGCCGACGAGTTCCTCGTTCGCGTAGGGGCCGTAGATCTCGGCGGTGTCGATGTGGGTGACGCCCAACTCGAGCGCCCGCTGGATCGTGCGGATCGACTCGCGCTCGCTGCTGCTCGGATCGAGGTAATAGCCGGACATCGCCATCGTGCCGAGTCCGATGCGCGAGACATCAAGTCCGCCTAGCGAAACGTGCTTCATCAGGGAGCCTCCGGCCTTCGTGGAAGTCATGGCTGTCAGCAAAGCGCGGATCTCGCGAAGGTGGGAGTCCCTGTTGAGAGAGGTACTGTCAGGGTCCCCCAGCCGCGGACAACTGGGTCTACGCTGCGTCTCGTGGACACGAAGCAGGACATCCGCGAGTTCCTCACCTCCCGCCGCGCCCGTATCACGCCCGAGCAGGCGGGGTTGGCCTCCTACGGCAGTCGGCGCGTTCCCGGACTTCGCCGCGAAGAGGTCGCCGTCCTGGCCGGCGTCAGCGTTCCGTACTACACCCGCCTGGAGCGCGGAGACATGAGCGGGGCCTCCGAGAGCGTGCTGGAGGCACTGGCTAGAGCGCTCCAGCTCGACGACGCCGAGCACGCCCACCTCTTCGACCTCGCCCGCGCCGCACACCCCACGCCAGCGCGGCCTCGTCGGCGCCAGACCAAGGAGCGCGTCCGGCCCGAGGTCCAGTGGACCCTCGACGCGATCACCGGCGCCGCCGCATTCGTGGGCAACGAGCGCCTCGACATCCTTGCCGCCAACCAGCTTGGACTCGCGCTGTTCTCCGAGCTGTACGCCACGCCCGCGCGGCCGGTCAACACCGCCCGGTTTGTCTTCCTCGACCCGCGAGCACAGGCGTCCTACGGCGACTGGGACCGCGTCGCCACCGAATCCGTCGCCATCCTGCGCTCTGCCGCCGGCCGCGACCCGTACAACCGCGACCTCTCAGACCTCGTCGGCGAGCTCGCAACACAGAGCGAGGCGTTCCGCGCCCGCTGGGCCGCCCACAACGTCCGCTTCCACAACACCGGCGTCAAGCACTTCAATCATCCCGTCGTCGGCGAGCTCCACCTGACCTTCAACCGGCTGGACCTCGCCGCAGACCCCGGGCTGACGATCTTCACCTACACCGCCGAGCCGGGCTCGCGCTCAGAGGAGGCGCTGAAGCTCCTCGGCAGCTGGGCGGCCACGGCCGACCACGAGTCGGCGCGGGCGACCAACCAGAGCTGAGGCAGCGCGCGACACGCAGTAGCCCTGAACCCGTCCGCTCGGGGCGCCCCTGTTTTCCATGCGTTGCGCGAGCCACCGCTTGCACCCTTTCGCCGAAATACCGGAAGGCGGCCTTGACGCTTCCGCTTCACCGGAGACCCGCCGGATGCGGGGGACTGTGGTCAGGCGGCGAGTGCCGGGGTCACACGACGACGACGTGCTTGACCTCCGCCATGTAGCGCCCGGCGGCGGCGGAGGCCTCGTCCGGAGTGCTCCCGCTCTGGCGAGCGTCCATGTACGCCGCGTACCAGTCCCACCAGTCGTGCCGGGGGGCCACCGCCTCGAACGAGCCGTGATGTTCGGCCGTCTCGTGCAGCAGATCTGCCAGGGAGGCGACTTCCATGGTCAGTCCTCCCATTCCCGGCCGGGTAGCCGCGTCGTGACCTCTTGGAGTAGCCAGCCGTTGCCATCCGGATCGCTGAACGATGCGTACGCGAAATACGAGCGCCCTGGCACCGACTCGAGGCCCGGGGGCCGCTGCTCGTACACCTCGCTGACGTCCACGCCACGGCCGATGAGATCGTCCCGGGCGGAGTCGATGTCCTCCACGACCAGCTCCAAACGCTGAACGGAGCCAGGCTCGCATGTGGTGATGCCCTTGCCGAAGTGGATCGAGCACTGCGACCGGGGCGGCGTGAACTGCACCCCCCGGAAGTGGTCGCCGGCGGTCAGGTCGGCGTCCAGCCGCCATCCAAGGCTCTGGTAGAAGCTCTTTGCCCGCTCGACATCGGAGACAGGCAACGTCACGACCTCGAGCTTCATGTCGATCGTCCCCACTTCCGGGACCTCCGTCGAACCACCGGGGCGCGCGCCGGTGCTGCTCATGCTGACCTCCATCGGTCGGGAACGCCCTAACAGGGCGACGCCGGGCTCACCAACCCGCGCAGCGCGCGCCAACGCGGCCAGAACGTCGACGCTGCGGAGCCTGGGCTGCGGAAATAAGTACGAGCCCGCCTTCCTGCTCGCCCCCTCGGTCGATCTCGACCGAGGACGCTTCCCTTGGGGTGGAACCCACTCTCCTCGCGTCCGGGGGCGAAAGTCAAGGATGTGCTGGCGTCCCTCGTCTGACGTTGATCGCTGAGTGCGTCGAGCAGCGAAACTGCCGTCTCACCGACGCACCGAGCTTCTCCTTTCCATGCACAGCGGGAGCCCGCGGGTCGCTCCCGCTTTCGTCCAAAGCAGTACTGCTGCCGTAGGCAACGTCTACGGTGCAGCCGCCGCAGGGCGCAGGGAGGCCCCGTCCCCTCCGGTATACCGAGCGTCGTCGAGGCCCTCGGGCACCGAGAAGAGGGCGTGCAGGCCGTCCTGCTCGCAGGCGCCGAACAGGACCGCGATCGATGACACGAAGATCAGCGGACCGCCGATGACGCCCAGCATCGCGAGCCGTGGCGGCATCAATCCAGTGCGGTACATCAGCCAGCCGAGCAGGATGCCGTTGACGCCGACGCAGAATCCCGGCCCGAGCAGGAACGTCCAGTCGTGGGTCGCGACAAGGGTCTGCCCTGCGATGTCGAGCGAGGTTCCTTCCGCGCCGATGGACGCGGCCAGGTCGTCGCGCAGGGTGACGACGGAGAGCAGGCTGATCGCGCCGACCCCGATGATCGTCGCCTCGATTGTGCGCGAGGCGACGTAGCTAAGCGAGAGGGTTTCGCTGTATCGCCTGAGGATCGGAAACATCACGACCGCCGTGCCGACGTTGCGGATCATCAGGAAGATTTAGAGGGGGCGCCCAGCGTGACGCGGGTGTCGTCGCCGGCACCGAGGATGTAGTCGGTGTCGTTGAGCACCGGGTCGTAGAGAATGAGCGCGGCGGGGATGGACGTGGGAAACGTCAAGGCCATGAGCCAGCCGGCGATTCGAGCCCTTTGGCGCTGTTGTGGTGCCTGCTCAGGCACGGAAATCGACCTGCGGTCTGTACGTCATGAGCAGTGGAATTCCTCTCCGATGGCACGGTGCGTTACCGCCACCAGGTCAGCACTCCCGGAGCCCTCGCCCCCTCGGGCGTACCGGGCTGTCGTCGAGGATCGGGGACGGCTTGAAGCCCTTGACGATGAGGCAGGTGGTGATTGGTGGCCCCACACCCCTCGAGCATCGGCGGGGCTCTTCAAGCGGCGGCCGTGCCGGTGTACGGTCGCCCTACACCCGGCTGGAAGGAGTCCCTGATGGACTCGCCTCGGTTCTCTCGCGAACTACTCGCCTTCCTGATCGGGGTGCCACTCGCTTGGGCGGTGCTCCTGTTGTTCCATCCGACGGGGGAGGGCGAGGCGATCACGTACGCGGACCTGAGTGACAAGCTCACGCCGTGGCTTGTAGTCCACCTCGGGATGCTGGTCTTCATCCCGCTGATGGGTGTCGCGGTCTATCTGCTCCTGCGCGGGGTCGACGGCGCGGCGGCGCAGGTCAGTCGGGTCGCCCTCGTGTTATTCGTGCTGGTGTACGGGGCTTGGGAGGCGCTCGTAGGGATCGGCTCCGGGATTCTGGTCAACGAGATCAACGGGCTCCCAGAGGGCGAGCGGGCGACGGCGGCAGGTCTGGTTGAGGACTACAACGACAACGTTCTCATCCGCGCCTTCGGCGTATTGGGCAGCATCGGCAGCCTTGCCTTCATCACCGCGATGATCGCGGCCGGGGTGGCACTTCGGAGTCACGCTGACGCGCCCGTGTCGGTTCCTATCCTGCTTGGGCTCTCCGGGTTCCTTATCACCGCCCACCCGCCGCCCTACGGCCCGATCGGGCTGGCGCTATTCATCGCCGCAGTGCTGCTCTTTGCGCGAAGCCAGTCGGCAGTCTCGGCACGCGCCCCGCTTGCACACCCGGGTTAGGTGAACCGCCCCGGATCTTGGGTGGCAATTCAGAACCGGCCACTCGCTCTCGCGTTTGCGCGAACGCTCTAGTGACGACCGCCGGGCCGAACGCGCCCTCGCTGCTGCTTCCCATGCCGAGCGAGTGCGCCGCGAGGACGGTGACGCGCGACCCGCCCGATGCTTCCCGCGAGCGCTGGTTTCCGCTGATGGTCCTCGTCCATAGCGGTTCCAACGCCGCTGCTTTCGCCCGAAAGTCCGCTCCTCGGATCGTCAATGCTGAAGCGGATCTGCCTCAACGCGCGGATCTACGCTCGGCTCGCCCTCCGCCGGCACGGACGCTTCCGCCTCCGCCGGGCGCTCGCGTGGGCGCAGCCCGCTCGCGGTGGCGCGCGGGAACGCCGTCTGCCCCCGCTGCGTCTTCGGGACCGGCTTCAGGCCCGGTGCCCGCGTCGCCCGCCGCTTGTAGATGCGGGCCGCGAGATCGCGCAGCGCCAGCATGCCCGGAACCCGCGACTTGCGCAGGAGCGGGATGTGGCGCTCGCGCGCGCCGAACTTGCGCTTGTAGTCGCCGCCGCCGCCCAGGTCGAGCATCGGGACGCCGCGCTCCCTGAAGCGCCGGACCGCGTACCAGAAGACGGCCTCGTTCGGCCGCAGGATCTGGTGGCTGCGCCAGCTCGCGCCACCCCAGAAGTAGGCGAAGTCGTCACGCACCAGGAAGATCGCCGTCGCGATCCGCTCGTCGTCCCTGGTGACCGCCCGGAGCATCAGCAGGTTGCCGCTCGCCTCGAGGCAGCGGATCATCTCGCGTACGCGCTCGACGCCGTAGGGCGGACGCCGCCCCTGCTTCTCGAACACGTCCAGCAGCTGGGCGTAGTACTCGTCGGCGAACTCGACCCCGTGCGCCTCCTCGACCCGCACGCCCTCGCGCCCGGCCTTGCGAATGGCGCGGCGGCAGGCGCTCGTCATGTGGGCGAAGAGATCGTCCTCGGTCAGGGCCAGGTCGAGCTCGAACGTGGGCCAATCGACGAGCCGTGCGCGCAGACCGCCGAGCTCCTCGAAGCTGGCTCTCCGGTCCATCATCTCGACGTGGAGGCAGCCGAGCTGCTTGAACGCGAACGGCAGGAGCGCCGCCATGGCCTCGCGGCGCGCTACGCCTGGGACGAGGCTGAACCCCATCGGGCCGGTCATCCAGCCCTGGAAGGGACTGCCCAGGATGCGTACGCCGAAGCGCCGCACCACCAGGCCGGTGAAGGCCCCGACGGGCTCGCCGTCGAGCTCCACATGGGCGACGATCGCCTCGGCGCTCTGGGTCCGCGCGACGAAGTCCAGCCACTCGCGGGTGTTGAAGACGTTCCGGCTCCGGATCGCCTCCACCGCCGGAGCGACCCCATCGAGCGGGACACGCTCGAGCCGCAGCACGGTTTGCAGTTACCCGGGGCGCGCGTCCCCACCCCGAAATTCGCGGGTTCGACCGTGAGAGGAGGATTCGACATCTATTTGATGCTCGATCCTCCCCTCGACGCCGGCCGCGCCCTATTCGACCCCCGTCGTCCGCTTGCCGGCTAACCTGCCCGCCAGGTGCCGGAGGCATCGACACTTCTGCTGTTCGTCGGCGCGAGCCTGGCTCTCTTGGCCGTCCCGGGGCCTGCGGTCATCTACATCGTCACGCGCAGCCTCGATCAGGGGCGGGCGGCGGGGATCGTCTCGGTGCTGGGTGTCGAGGCGGGCACGTTCGCCTACGCCCTTGCTGCTGCCGCCGGGCTCACCGGGCTGATCGCCGCGTCCGAGGTCGGGTTCACGGTCGTCAAGTACGCCGGTGCGGCTTACCTCGTCTATCTCGGCGTGCGCAAGCTGCTCGCGCGTGAGGAGCCGGAGGAGGCCGTGTCGAGCGCTCGCTCGCGGCTCTTTCTCCGGGGCATGCTCGTCCAGCTCCTCAACCCCAAGGTCGCGATCTTCTTCCTCGCTTTCCTGCCTCAGTTCGTGGGCCCCTCAGGCGGCCCGATCGCGGTCCAGATCCTGGTCCTGGGCACGATCTTCACGCTGCTCGCCATCCTCAGCGACGGCGCGTACGTGCTGCTGGCCGCCGCGGTGGGCGGCCGGCTGCGCAGCGGCCAGCGTGCACGGCGCCGCCTGGCGAAGCTGAGCGGCGGCGTCTACATCGGACTCGGCATCACCGCGGCCCTTTCGGGCACGAGCCACGCACGCGTGGCGCATAGCTGACAGAGCCCGCTCACCGCAGCGACACCGCGACCAGCTCCAGGTGGTTCATCGACTCCTGCATGCCGGCCTCCATGCCGGAGTTGATGTGCGCGTCCCGGTGCTCCTTGCACGAGTGCTGCACGAGGACCTCGAGGGTCGTGCGCCCGTCCACCTCGGTGAGCGTCAGGGTGTCCACCGCTTCCCCTTCGGGCATGCCTTCGAAGACCTCGGTCGAGACGATCCGCTCGTTCGGGACGATCTCGCGGTACTCGCCGTGGAAGGCGACCTCGAAGCCGCCCTCGGCCATCATCACGTACCGCCACATGCCGCCGACCCGCAGGTCGATCTCGGCGCTCGTCACCTCGCCGCGGTCTCCGCTCCACCAGCGCTTGACCAGCTCGGGCGTGGTCCACGCCCGGTAGACGAGGTGCCGGGGCGCGTCGAACTCCCGGGTGATGAGGATCTGCTCATCGGTGGGGAGGGTCACCGTCGCTGTCCCGCTACTCACTGCCATTTCCTTCCTCCTTCTGCTTGAGGTCTTCCAACACGACGTCCAGCGCCTCGAACCGCTCCGACCACGTGCGCTCGTAGTTCTTCACCCAGTCGTGAATGGGCTTGAGCGCGTGGCCGTTCAGCCGGTACAGCCGCTGGCGTCCTTGCTCACGCACGTCGACCGCGCCCACTTCGCGGAGCACCCGCAGGTGCTTCGATACCTGCGGCTGAGCCATCCCGAGCAGGCGGACCAGGTCGTTCACGGGGCGCTCCCCGCCGGCCAGCACGTCGAGGATCTCTCGCCGGCGCGGCTCGGCCACCGCGTTGAACGCATCCGCCGTGGTCGCTGCACGGGCCATGGCAAGAACATATACCTGTATCGGAATATGTCAAGCCAAGCGGGCGGGGGATCGGGATCCCGTGTGGCACGATGCAACGGTGGGCGTGCCGCTCGACCTGCTCCTCCCGTTCCTCGTCGGCTCGGTGCTCGTGACGGTGATCCCGGGCGCGGACATGGCGCTCGTCACCCGGCAGGTGCTCGTCGGGGGCCCGGCGCTGGCGCAGAAGACGATCTTCGGGAATCTCACCGGGCTGCTGGTCCACGGCGTCGCGCTCGCGGCCGGCCTGTCGGCTCTGCTGGTGGCCTCGGCGACCGCCTACACCGGCGTCAAGCTCGCCGGCGCCGCCTACCTCGTCTACCTCGGCGTCCAGGCGCTGCTGGCCTCCAGGCAGCCGCCGGCCGAGGCGCCGGCTGCCATCGCCGTTCCGCGCCGCGCCTTCCTCGCAGGGCTGATCAGCACCGTCCTCAACCCGAAGCCGGCGCTCTTCTTCCTGACGTTCCTCCCGCAGTTCGTGAACCGTGACGCGGTCGTCCTGCCGCAGACGCTGGCGCTGGCCGCCATCCACGTGGTCGTAGGGCTGATCTGGCTCTCCGCGTACGCCCGGCTCGTGCACCGCGCGCGCCGGGTGCTCACCGCGCCGCGCGTCAAGGCATGGCTCGAGCGGACCACCGGCGCCGTGCTGATCGCGTTCGGGCTGCGCGTCGCGGTCGAGCGGCGCTGAATACGGCCTCAGCGGTCGTGTGCAATACCGGTACCCCGCGCCGCCGAACGCGACGAACCGTCGCGCTTGACACTGTCGTCCTGACGATCTAGGTTGCGTTTCGCTAGTTCAGCGACGAATCAGGTCCAGCCAGAGGGGGAAAGATGGTGTTCGGGATCCGGTACGAGAGCGTGGAATGCCGAGGGATTCCGGTCGGGACCGGTGCGGCCCGATGAGCCCCCTGTCTCGCCGCAGCCTCCTGGCGCGCGCCGGCGGCACCGCGTTCGCGCTGTCGGGCGCCGGCGCGGTCCTGAATGCCTGCGGATCGTCCGACGAGCCGTCCGCGACGCCGGCCGGCAAGGGGGAGGGGATCGGCGGCATCCCGGTGGCCACCAAGGCCAGCCCGGTCACGCTCCCTCTCTTCGACGACAACGTGGCGATCAAGTCGGGCCTCAAGCCCGAGGGCGGTCCGCTCGTCATCCTTGACTGGGGCGACTACCTCAGCCCCGACGTCCTGAGCTCCTTCGAGGCCAAGTACGGGGTCGAGACGAAGGTCTCCAAGTACTCCACCTTCCAGGAGTCGCTGGGCAAGGTCACCTCCGGCGCCGTCAAGGCTGACGTGTGGGTGCCCGTGGTCGAGCGCCTGCCGCAGCTCGTCGCCGCAAAGCTGATCCAGCCGCTCAACCAGGACTACATCCCGAACCTGGGCAACGTCCTTCCGGCGCTCGCGAACCCCTACTACGACCAGGGTTCGCAGTACACGATCCCCAACTACATCTGGACGACCGGGATCCTGTGGCGCGGCGACCTGCTGCCCGACCTCGACCCGGCCAGCGCAGACAATCCCTGGGACGTGTTCTGGTCCACCCCTGAGGCCAAGGGCAAGATGGGACTGCAGAACGCCGAGGTCTTCGACCCGCTGTCGCTCGGCTTCCTGCGCAACGGCGTGACCGACTTCCCGGCCATCACCAAGAAGCAGCTCGACAAGGCGGTGGCCGACCTCCAGCAGCTGACGAAGGCCGGCACCAAGTTCCACTACACGGCGTTCCAGGCGGTCGCCAACGGCACCGAGATCCTCTCCCAGGCCTGGAACGGCGACGCCTTCCTCGCGCCGGGCTACCTGCGCAAGAGCGCCCCGGCCGACTCCATCAAGTTCTGGTTCCCCGAGGACGGCGTCGGCTCGGTGAACAGCGACTACTGGTGCGTCCCGAAGAACGCAGAGCACCCGGTGCTGGGCCACCTGTTCATCAACCACTTCCTGCAGGGCGAGATGGCGCTGGCGAACTACACGGGCGTCGGGTATCAGCAGCCCCTGAACGACCTCACCGTCGACTACCTGGTGAAGAACGGCGCGGGCGACGAGGCGCTGATGGACATGGTTTACGTCACGCCCGAGGCGGCAGAGAACGGGCTGCCCAATCCGACGCCGACCGCCGAGCAGCTCAAGTGGTACGAGGCTGCCTTCGCGACGCTCTCGTCAGGGACTTCCTAGCCACCACGCTCGCTGTACGAGCCGTGCGCGGTCGCTCGTTCTATCCGTTCAGGTACCTGCTGGCGATCGGCGGGCCCGGACTCGTCTGGGTCGGCCTGTTCGTCGTCGCCTCGCTGTACGCGCTGTTCGCGATCGCGCTCGGGTCGCTCGACCCGATCCTGTTCCAGCCCCAGCCCGCGTGGAACCCGCTGGACTGGAGCTTCGCAAACTTCGAGCAGGTGATCTCGGGCCTGAGCCCGTCCGGAGGGCAGTTCTGGGGGGTCTTCACCCGGACCCTGCTGTACAT
Organism: Thermoleophilaceae bacterium; assembly: GCA_034664105.1. GTDB lineage: Bacteria > Actinomycetota > Thermoleophilia > Solirubrobacterales > Thermoleophilaceae > JACVRW01. The sequence continues at coordinate 8,202 of JAXDIH010000070.1, read as the reverse complement.
CGTGCTGGCCGCCGCCGGCTGTGTGGCGATCGGCTATCCGGTCGCCTACTACGTCGCGATCCACGCGGGCCGGAGCAAGGCGCTGCTGCTCGTCCTGCTCGTGACTCCGCTGCTGGTCAGCTACATGCTGCGCATGCTGGCGTGGGTCGGGCTGCTGGCCCCCGATGGCTACGTCAACGAGGTGCTGGGCTGGCTGAACGTGGTGAGCGAGCCGTCCGGCTGGCTCGACGGGCGCCCGAGCACCGTCGTGATCGCGCTGATCTACGGGTGGGTGCCCTACTTCATCCTGCCGCTGTACGCGTCGCTTGAGCGCCTGGACCGGCGCTACCTCGAGGCGGCCAGCGACCTCGGGGCCACCCGCGTGCGCACGTTCATCCACGTGACGCTGCCGCTGTCGGTGCCGGGCATCCTCGCGGGCCTCGTGCTGATCGCGCTGCCGATGTTCGGCGACTACTACACCAACCAGCTCGTGTCGGGCGCGGCGACCACGAGCATGGCCGGCAACCTGATCAACACGTACGTCGAGGGCTCGCAGCAGCGGGCCGTAGGCGCGGCGCTTGCAGCCACCCTGCTGATCTTCCTGGCCGCGGTGCTGAGCTTCTACCTGCGCGCGACTGCCCGGGCCGCCCGCCAGGTGCTGCGATGAGCGCCCTCCGTCGCCGCCGGCCGCGGGCGCTCACGGCGTTCGTGTGGCTCTACATCGCCTGGTCCCTGCTGCCCGCGCTGATCGCGATCGGCTTCTCGTTCAACGGCGGCCGCTCCCGCAGCGTGTGGCAGGGCTTCTCGACCCAGTGGTGGCTAGACGGGGCGACGTCGCTGTTGCACAGCGACGTCTACCTCAACGCGCTGGAACAGAGCTTCAAGCTCGCGGCGATCAACGTCGCGATCGCGGTGCCGCTCGGCGTCGGGCTGGCGATCGTCCTCAGCCGCTGGTTCGGCAGGGGATCGGGGACGCTCGGGCTGCTCGCCACCCTGCCGCTCGTCGTTCCCGAGCTGGTGCTGGCGATCGCGGTGTTCCTGCTGCTCACCGAGCTGCTGACGTTCGTGCACCTGGGGACGATGGCGCAGGCGGTCGGCCAGATCACGTTCTGCCTCCCGTTCGTGGTGGTCATCATGCGCGGCCGCCTGGCCTCGATCCCGACGGACCTCGAGGAGGCGGCGATGGACCTGGGCGCCTCGCCGCTCCAGGCGCTGCGGCTCGTCCTGATCCCGCTCCTGCAGCCGGCGATCGTCGCGAGCGTGGTGATCACGTTCGCCGTCTCGATCGACGACTTCGTGATCACGCAGTACCTCGCATCCGACGACTCCTCCCAGACGGTCCCGATGCTGATCTACAACACGGCTCGCGGCTCGGCGACGCCCGCGCTGAACGCCACGGCCGCCGTGCTCGTGGTGGTGACGGGCCTGATCGTCGGGCTCGGGGCGCTCGCCTACTTCCTGCTGCGGCGCCGCCGGGGCATGGGCGCCGCGGCGGTGCACGGGTGATCGATCAGCCGCGCACCGGGTGGGTGTTCCACGAGCGCTACCTCTGGCACGACACGGGCACGGGCGCCGGGATGCTGCCCGCCGGCGGCTGGCTGCAGCCGTGGTCGCACGTCGAGTCGGCGGCCAGCAAGCAGCGGCTGCACAGCCTGGTCGCCGTCAGCGGCCTGCTCGACCACCTCGAGCCGCTGCGCCCGGCTCCCGCGCCGCTCGAGGCGCTGCAGGCCGTCCACACCCCCGAGCACGTCGAGCACCTGCAGTCGCTCAGCGCCGCGGGCGGCGGCGACGCCGGAGACGGCGTCACGCCGTTCGGCTCTGACGGCTTCGAGATCGCGCGTCTCGCCGCCGGAGGGGCGATTGCGGCGTTCGACTGGGTGCTCGGTGCGCCGTCGCGCAACGCCTACTGCCTCGTGCGCCCGCCCGGCCACCACGCTGGCGCGGCCGCCGGCATGGGGTTCTGCCTGTTCAACAACGTCGCGGTCGGCATCGCCCATGCGCGCGCTCGACACGGCATGGAGCGCATCGCCGTGGTGGACTGGGACGTCCATCACGGCAACGGGACGCAGTCGATCTTCTACGCGGATCCCGGCGTGCTCACCGTCTCGATCCATCAGGACCGATGTTTCCCGGTGGACACCGGCGGGCTCGACGAGCGCGGCGAGGGGGACGGCTACGGGTACAACGTCAACGTTCCGCTGCCCGCCGGCTCGGGCCACGAGGCCTATGCCCAGGCGATGGCGCGCGTCGTCGTCCCGGCCCTGCGCTCCTTTGCGCCGGACCTGATCGTCGTCGCCTGCGGGTTCGACGCCAGCGTCTTCGACCCGATGGGCCGGATGCTGCTCGACTCGGAGACCTTTCGCGCGCTGGCCTCGGTGATCGTCGACGAGGCGGATTCGCTGTGCGCCGGCCGCCTGGTGGGCGTCCACGAGGGCGGCTACTCCGAGTTCTACGTGCCGTTCTGCGGACTCGCCGTCGCCGAGGTCCTGGCGGGCCGGCGCACTGCCGTGACCGACCCCTATGCAGAGGAGAACCGCTTGATCGCAGGACACGAGCTCACCCCGGCGCAGGACCGGGTCATCGAGGCCGCGGCGGCGCGGGGGTAGGCGGGATGGCCGGCGGTGACGTGAAGCTGACGGGGCTGGTCAAGCGCTTCGACGATGTCGTCGCCGTGGACGGCATCGACCTGCACATACCGGGGGGTGAGTTCTTCTCGCTCCTGGGACCCTCGGGCTGCGGCAAGACGACGACCCTGCGGCTGATCGCGGGCTTCGACGAGCCCACCGCCGGCGAGATCGTCCTCGACGGCGTGGACATGGCATCCACGCCCGCCTATCGGCGCAACGTCAACACGGTGTTCCAGAGCTACGCGCTGTTCCCGCACCTCTCGGTGTTCGACAACGTCGCGTTCGGCCTGCGCCGGGAGCGCACCGGCAAGGCCGAGCTGCGCCAGCGCGCGAACGAGGCGCTGGAGATGGTGCAGATGGAAGCGTTCGCCGACCGCCGGCCCGTACAGCTCTCCGGGGGTCAGCAGCAGCGCGTGGCCCTCGCGCGCGCGCTCGTGCTCAAGCCGGCGGTGCTGCTGCTCGACGAGCCGCTGGGTGCGCTGGACGCGAAGCTGCGCCGGATGCTGCAGGTCGAGCTCAAGGCGCTGCAGGAGCGCGTCGGCATCACGTTCATCTACGTCACGCACGATCAGGAGGAGGCGCTCACGATGAGCGACCGGATCGCCGTGATGAACCAGGGCCGCGTCGAGCAGGTGGCCCCGCCGCACGTCGTCTACGAGGAGCCGCGCACGACGTTCGTCGCGGAATTCCTGGGCACGGCGAACCTGATGCCGGCCGCGGCCGTGCGCCCTGCCGACGGTGGCTGCACAGTCCGCATCGGCGAGGTCGAGATGCTGGCGGGGCGCGGAGAGATGCAGGCGGCGGGCGACGCGAGGGTCGTGATCCGGCCCGAGCGCGTGCTCCTCGAGCCGCACGACGCCCCCGGGCCCAACCGCGTTCCTGCGATGGTCGAACGGGTCGTCTATCTCGGCAGCGCCCACCAGGTGTGGGTGCGCCTGCCGACCGGGGATCGCCTGCAGGTGCTGCTCCAGAGCGACGGGGAGCCGGTGCGCTACGTACATGGCGATCCGGTGCAGGCCTACCTGCCGCCCGACGGCCTGCGTGTGCTCGCGGGGGACGGCGAGGCGTAGGTTGCCGGCGCCCTGGCAGGCCGATGCCACCGAGATCGCGCGCGCCATCGCGGCTCGCGAGCTGTCGCCCGGTGAGGTGCTCGAGAGCGTCCTGGAGCGGATCGCCGCCGTCGACCCGACGCTCGGCGCGTTCATCACCGTCGACGCCGACGGAGCGCGGCGGGCGGCGCAGGGCGCGGAGCGTCAGCTGGCCGCCGGAGCGCCGGTGGGCCCGTTGCACGGGGTTCCCGTCGCCGTCAAGGACCTGGAGGACACGGCGGGGCTGCGCACCACGTACGGGACGAGGGCCTTCGGCGATCGGGTGCCGCGCCGCGACTCGGTGGTGGTGGAGCGGCTGCGGGCGGCCGGCGCGGTGATCGTCGGCAAGACGAACACCTCGGCGTTCGGGCTGCTGGGGGAGACGCGCAACCGCCTCCTCGACACCCGCAACCCATGGGATCCCACTCGTACGACGGGCGGGTCGAGTGGCGGCTCCGCGGCGGCGGTGGCCGCGGGCATGGTGCCGCTGGCGACGGGCACGGACTCGGCAGGGTCGATCACCTGCCCGGCCGGGATGTGCGGCGTCTTCGGGATCAAGCCGACCCACGGCCGGGTGCCCATGTGGCCGGACGCGGGCGACTCGCTCATCTTCGTGGCCGGCGGTCCGCTGTCGCGCACGGTCGAGGACGCCGCGCTGCTGCTCGGCGTGCTGTCGGGGCACGACTCGCGCGACCCGGTCGCCCTGCGCGAGCCGCCCCAGGACTACCGCTCCAGCCTGGCGGCGTCCCTGGACCGCCCCCGCATCGCGTGCAGTCCCGACCTCGGGCGGCTGGCGGTCGACGACGAGGTGCGCGCCGCGACCCTCGCCGCCGCGCGGGTGTTCGAAGGCCTCGGCTGTTCCGTGGTGGAGGAGGCACCGCCGGTCGCGGATTGGATGCCGGCCTATGCGCCGCTCTACCTCAGCGACGTGCAGGCCGGTCTGAAGGATTTCCTGGCAGACCACCCCGACGAGTTCCTGCCCGAGACGCAGCAGGAGATGGCGGGCTCGGAGCACATCACCGGCGCGGACGTCGCCCGCGGGTGGAATGGACTGTGGCGCCACCGGGCCGGGATGGCGGATTTCTTCGACCGCTACGACCTGCTGCTCACCCCGGCGACCGCGGTCGCGGCGTTCCCGCTCGGCGAGCCGCCCGCACGCATCGGTGGGGCGGACGTCCCCCCGGGCTGGCTCTCGTTCATGCCGTTCGCCGTCCCGTGGAACATGACCGGGCAGCCGACCGGATCGATGCCGGTCGGGCGCACGCGGGACGGGCTGCCGATCGGGCTCATGATGATCGCCCGCCACGGGGACGAGGCCCTGATCCTCCGGGCGGCCGCGGCGTTCGAGCAGGCGCAGCCGTGGACGGCGGGGCTTCCGGTGGACTGCGCCTAGGGACGCTCGTGGTCGCGGGCGTCCTCGTCGTGCGGCTCGCTTCCGCCTTCGAGGCCTCCGATCGCGTCGGTTGCCGCACCGGCGCCCTTCTGGCCTGCGTCCTCCGGCGGCTTGGGGTTGTCCTCGTTGAGCGCGCCGGTCGCCTCGGTGGGCTCGTCGGCGCTTTCCTGCGGCTCCTGGCCTGGGTCGCTCTCGGTCTCCATCACCCTCCTCCGTTGGTTGGGTGTCGACTACCCGCGTCCAGGCACCGGCACACGTCGCGGAAGCCTAGGCACCCTTGAATACTTGCCTGCCGCGCACCGGTCGGCGATGCTAGGCGGGATGCCGCCGTTCAGGCAGCCCACCTTCGATTACCACCTCGACGTCGACCGCGAGCTGCGGGCGCTGCGCAAGTACTCCAGCCTCCCGGGCAAGGAGGACCGCCAGATCCCCGAGCGTGGGGAGGATCGCCTCCTCGTCGCGACCTGGAACATCGCCAACCTCGGCGTGCAGAAGCGCGAAGACGACCACTACCGGCTGCTCGCCGAGATCGTCGGCTGGTTCGACCTGATCGCCCTTCAGGAGGTCAACGACAACCTCGTCGGGCTGCGCGCGATCATCGAGCACCTGCCGAGCCGGTACCGCGTCCTCTTCAACGACGCGGGCGGCAACGACGAGCGCTTCGCCTTCGTCTACGACTCGCGGAAGGTCGGGGTGAGGGAGGAGATCGGCGAGCTCACCGTGGCGGCAAAGGATCTGCCGAAGGTGAAGCTGAAGGACATCCCGGCGCGCTTCGTCGGCTTCGACCGCAACCCGATGCTCGCGTCCTTCCGGGTGAACGACATGGACCTCGTGCTTGCCGGCGTCCACCTGTACTTCGGCGACAGCCGCCCGCCGGGCCTGCCCGACGACGAGGCCGAGGCCACGACCACCAACCCGGCGGCGCGCGCCCGCGCCGAGCAGCGCAAGGAGCCTCCGCCGGCCGCCGGCATGGACCGCCGGGTGCTGGAGGCGTTCGCGGTCGCGCGCTGGGCCGAGCAGCGCGAGCGCAACGAGAACGCCTACACCGCGAACGTGATCGCGCTCGGCGACTACAACCTGCCCGTGCAGGCGCCCGGCGACCGGGTCTACGACGCGCTGACCAAGAAGGGCCTGCGCCTGCCGCCGCACTCGACGCGCGTGGGCGGCTCCAACATCAACGACGACGCCCACTACGACCAGATGGCCGTGCTGCCCGGTGCCATCCACGACGCGATCGAGGAGCTGGGCATCTTCGACTTCGACGGCGCGCTGTTCGCCGACCTCTTCGGCGGGGGAACGAAGGCGGAGGTCAAGCGCTTCCGCGAGTACATGCGCTACTACGTCTCGGATCACCGCCCGCTCTGGATGTCGTTGAAGCTCTAGCCGGAGCCCTCAAGAGTCGACCGAGGCCCGCCGATAGGTGGATGCCGGGGAAGGCCGCCGTGGCCGTCCCTCAGCGTCTTCATGGCACTGGACTCGCTCGATATCACGCGCCTCCGCGGCGCCTTCCGTGCGGAGGTCAAGGGATCCACCCGCACGACCGCGGCCACCGCCGGACTGATCGCCATCGTGGCCTTCCCGGCGTGGGGCGTCTTCGACCACCTCGTCGACCCGGCGCACGGCGCCGAGTTCACGACGCTGCGCCTGGTGCTCGAGCCTCCGCTGATCGTCCTGTGGCTGACGCTCTTCACGGGGTGGGGGCGGCGCCATCCCGAGCTGGTGATGCTGATGTTCATCGCCCTGATCCAGGGCTCGATCGCCTTCATGACGGTGCGTGTCGATGACGCCTACGCGCCCTATGCCCTCGGGATGTCGCTGGCGATCTACGCCAGCTCGTACCTGCTGATCTGGGCGTGGCAGTACACCGCCGCGCTGATCGCGCTGACCTGGATGGCGCTCGCCGCCGCCCTCGTGACCGCGCCGGAGGCGCTCGACGGCGCCGCGCTCGCCACGATCGGCTTCTACCTCGGCACGGCGTCGCTGGTCGCGTTCGTCGGCCAGTTCCACCGGCAGGTGACCGCGTGGCAGGAGTTCCGCAGCCGCGCCGAGCTGGAGCTCGAGCAGGAGCGCAGCCAGAGCCTGCTGGAGCAGCTCGAGCGCCTCAGCCGCGAGGACTCGCTCACCGGCCTCGCCAACCGGCGCTCGTGGGACGAGACGCTCACGCGCGAGTTCGAGCGATCCCGCCGCCGCGACAGCAACATCGCCGTGCTGCTCTGCGACCTCGACCGGCTCAAGGAGGTCAACGACCGCTTCGGGCATGCCACCGGCGACCGGGTCCTCAAGGCGGCCGCAGACGTGATCTCCGACCGTGTCCGCGCGGGGGACCTCGCGGCGCGGCTCGGCGGCGACGAGTTCGCGGTGCTCTGCCCCGACACCGGGATGGCCGAGGCCACGATGCTCGCCGAGGACCTGCGCACCCGGCTCAGCGACCTGCGGCCGCCGGAGACGGACATGCCGGGGGTGACCGTGTCTATCGGGGTGGCCTCGCGGGAGCAGGTCGACGTCTCGGCCACCGAGCTCGTGCTGCGTGCCGACGACCGCCTCTACCGCGCCAAGCGCACCCGCAACGCGGTCTGTCCAGACCGCCACCTCACGGTCGCCTAGCCGCGCGCCGGACGCCGGCGCGCGGCGGCTGCGAGCAGGGCGACCGCGACGGCGATCGCCCTGCCCCAGCGTCGCCGCGGCCCCAAGGGGCGAGAGGCGAGCCCTTCAGGGGCTCAGGCGGGGCTGGTCGGATCTTCCTCCGCCGCGAGCTTGAGCGAGCCGGCCTTCACGTCCTCGAAGTGGCGCTGCTGGATCGGGAGCGCCCAGTCGACCAGCTCCTGGAGCCGCTGGTCGCCGGCCCGCTCGTTGAGCTTGGCGAGGATGCTCCAGTGGCCGACCTCGCCGGCCTCGGCCATCGTCAGGAACTCGAAGCCGTCGAGGTCGTCGACGTCGCCCTCGAGGTAGGTGGTCATCATCTCGGTGGCCTCGGACTTGGTCTCGCGCGCCTTGTCCAGCACGGCGGTCTTCTTGCCGTCCAGGTCCTCCGCATAGCTGGTGCCGCGCTCCTCCGTCTCGCGCGCCTCCTCGCGCATCTGCGCGAGCTTCTGCGTCAGCTCCTCGTCGTCGGTCA
>JAXDIH010000037.1:0-21581 GCA_034664105.1 Thermoleophilaceae bacterium | reverse complement strand
AGCTCCTCGCGCAGGCGGCTGACGATGCCGTCCACCTGCCCGGCGTAGCCGTAGACCACGCCCGCCTGGATCGCTTCCTTCGTGCCCTTGCCGATCGCGTGGCGGGGCTCCTCGATGTCCACCCGGGGCAGCCGCGCGGCTCGGGCCGCCAGCGCCTCCAGCGAGATCTCGATCCCGGGGGCGATCACGCCGCCCAGGTACTCGCCTCCGCTCGAGACCACGTCGTAGTTGATCGCGGTGCCGAAGTCGACAGCGATGCACGCTCCGCCCACGCGGTCGTATGCCGCCACGGCGTTGGCCAGCCGGTCGGGGCCCAGCTCCTGGGGCGTTTCGATGCGGATCGGCATGCCCGTCTTCAGCCCCGGGCCGACCAGCGCCCCCTTGCCGTCGAGGTAGCGGTCGATCAGCTGCTCGTACTCGTGCGCCAGCGTGGGCACCACCGAGGAGACGATCACGGCGTCCACCTCGCCGATGTTCATGCCGCGCAGGTTGAGCAGCGAGGCGAGCACCGTGGCGAGCTCGTCGGCGGTCGCGAACCGCACGGTCGCGAAGCGCCAGTGCTCCACCAGGTCGTCCTCCCGGAACATGCCCAGGTGCGTCTGCGTGTTCCCGACGTCGATGGCGAGCAGCACGGCGGCGGGGATTATCCCGGCTCGGCGGCGGGAGGCTCGGCGAGCGCCGAGCCGATCCGCAGCAGGTTGCCCTCCGGATCCACGATCGCGAACTCGCGCAGGCCGTACTCGGTGTCGACCGGCGGCCCCTGCAGCCGGGGGATGCCCTCACCGGGCAGGCCCAGCCGCTCGAACTCCGTGTAGAGCGCGTCGGCGTCCTCGGTGTACAGGTAGCAGCCGGCGCTGGAGCTCCACGGGTCGACGTCGTGCGCGCGGAAGAAGTGCAGCCCCACCTCGCCGCGCTTCACGATCAGGTACTCCTCCGGCCACAGCTCCACCCGCTCGAAGCCGAGCCGCTCGTAGAAGGTCGCGGTGGCGACCAGGTCCCGGCCCGGCAGGATCGGTGCGGCGCTGAGCACCGCAGTGACGCTAGCGGTCCAGCGGGGCGCCCATTGCGTGGAACCCGCCGTCGACGTGCAGGATCTCCCCGCTGATTCCCCGCGCCCAGTCGGACAGCAGGAAGCAGACCGCGTCGGCCACCGGCGACGGATCGCTCGTGTCCCAGCCCAGCGGCGCCTGCTGGCCCCACAACGCGGCGAGCTTGTCAAAGCCGGGGATGCCCTCGGCGGCCGGCGTCTCCACAGGCCCGGCCGAGACCAGGTTGACGCGGATACCGGAAGGCCCCAGGTCTCGTGCGAGATACCTGGACACCGACTCGAGCGCCGCCTTGGCAACGCCCATCCAGTCATAGACGGGCCAGGCGACCGAGGCGTCGAAGTCCATCCCGACGAACGCCCCCCCTTCGTCGCCCATCAACGGCGCCAGGGCCCCGGCCAAGGCCTTGAAGGAATAGGCAGAGGTGCGGAAGGCGATCTCCGCGGACTCGGCCGGCGCCGACATGAAGTTGCCCCCCAGGGCATCCCCGGGCGCAAAGGCGATCGCATGCAGCGCCCCGTCGATGTGCCCCAGAGACGAAGCCAGGGCCGCCAGGTCCTCAGGCGAGTTCACGTCCAGCTCCAGCACCTCCGGCGGCGACGGCAGCCGTGCGGCGGCCCGCTCGGTCATCCGGCGCGTGCGCCCGAATCCCGTCAGCACCACCTCGGCGCCCTCCTGCTGCGCGCGCTCGGCAACCGAGAACGCGATCGAGCCGCGCGTGAGCACGCCCGTTACGAGCAGTCGCTTGCCCTCCAGCAGCATGGCTAGTGGAGTATCGGCTCCCGCACCGCGGCGCGTCGCCAGACCAGCTCGACCGATGCCCGCAGCACCAGCTTGCCGTGCTGATTGACCACCTTCCAGCGGCACTCGACCAGCCCGTTCTCGTCGTCGATCGGGCGCGTCTTCACGACCTGGCCCTCCACGTGCACGGTGTCTCCGATGTAGACCGGCTGCTTGAACACCGCGTCGCCGATCCGGCGCAGGGCCACCACGCGCTCGGGGTCGAACGGCATCAGCCCGGCGGCGGACGAGAGCACGAGCAGCCCGTGCGCGATGCGATCGCCGAAGCGGCTGCCCGCAGCCCACTCCGCGTCCACGTGCTGCGGGTGGGTGTCGCCGGTGAGCGCGGCGAAGCTCCCGATGTCGCTCGCCTCGATCGTGCGGCTCTCGGTCTGGAAGCGCTCGCCGACGGCCAGCGCGTCGAAGTCCCGCTCGAACAGCGTCATGTGGCCGGAGCCTCGGTCACCCGAAAGCGCCCCCGCAGCGCGCGCATGAACGCTGCCGCGGCGCGCCGGTGCCCCTCCGCGGAGGGGTGAAAGCCGTCATCGGCGTAGGTGTCGCGCTCGGCGGCGGCGGGATCGTCGAAGCTGTCCAGCAGCGCTACGCCGTGCCGCTGCGCCACGGCGCGACACGCCGCGTTGTAGAGGCGCATCCCCTGCTCCACGCGTGCACGCGTGCGCGGACGCAGGTCGAGGAAGCGCGAGATGTCCGGATAGGTCGCGGTCACGACCTCCGCGTCGGGCGCCTCGGACCGCAGCCGGGCGAACATCCGCCCCAGCCGCAGCGCGTAGTCGCCGGCGTCGGGCCGCACCGATTCCAACACGTCGTTGGCCCCGCACACGAGCGTGACCACGTCGGGATTCAGCGCCAGGGCCTGGTCGAGCTGCTTCAGCTCGACGTCCGCGCTCGTCGCCCCCACCCACGCCAGGTTCTCGTAGCGTGTGCACGGGCCGAGCGAGCGCGCCACCTCGTCCGCCCAGCGCGGCTCGCCGACCACCAGGCCGGCGGTGAAGCTGTCGCCCAGGGCCACGTACGTGGTCACAGCGGGATGTTCCCCGGCCCGTTTCCGTAGTGACCGGCGTGTGACAGCGCGGCGAGTGCGCTCGACAGCCGGCGACGCGTGTCGTGCGGCTCGACCAGCTCGTCGACGAAGCCCTGGCTCGCGGCGATCGCAGCGGACACGTGCTCGTCGGCGTACACCGCGGCCAGCCGGTCGCGCTCCGCCTCCGGATCGTCGGCGTCCGCCAGCGCGCGGCGGTGCACCACCCCGACCGCCTGCTTGGGCCCCATGATCCCGATCTCCGCGTCCGGCCAGGCCAGCGAGAGGTCCGCGCCCAGATCCTTCGAGTTCATGCAGATGTACGCGCCGCCGTAGGCCTTGCGCAGCACCACGGTCACCTTCGGGACGACGGCCTCGGCGAAGGCGTGGAGCAGCTTGGCCCCGTGGCGAATCACACCCAGGCCCTCCTGCTTGGTGCCGGGCAGGAACCCGGGGGTGTCCACGAGCACCACCAGCGGCAGCCCGAACGCGTTGCACGTGCGCACGAAGCGCGCGGCCTTCTGCGCGGCGGTGGCGTCGATCACGCCGCCGAGGAACCAGGGCTGGTTGGCGATCACGCCGACTGGCCGACCGTCGATCCGGGCCAGCCCCGTGACCATGTTGCGCGCCCAGCGCTCGGACACCTCGAGCAGCTCGCCGCCGTCCACCAGCGTCGCGATCACCTCGCGGATGTCGTAGACCTTGCGCGGGTTGGTCGGCACCAGCGACGCGGGGTCGATCGGCGGCACGGCGGCCGGCGGGCCGATCGGAGGCGCCTCGCCCGCGTGCTGCGGCAGGTAGGAGAGCAGGTCGCGCACCAGGGCCACAGCGGCGCGGTCGTCGTCCGCGACGAACTGCGAGACGCCGTTGGCGGAGTGCACGCGCGGGCCGCCGAGCTCGGCGGCATCCACGTCCTCGCCCATCACCTCGCGGACCACGCCGGGTCCGGTGAGGAACATCGCCGACTCCTCCGTCATGACGACGAAGTCGGTCAGCGCCGGCGATTACGCGCCGCCGCCCGCGGAGATGCCGCTGATCACCGAGATCTGCGGGACCCGCCCCGACAGGCGCACGTTCTGCCGGAAGATGCGTCCGTAGCCGGCCAGGGCCGCTACGCCGTCGTCCATGCGCGCCCCGCCGGAGGCGATGAAGCCGACCATCGGCGCCGCGGCGCGCTCGGCCAGCTGCATCACGCGGATGATCGTCTCGGCGTGGGCCTCGCCCAGCGAGCCGCCGGCGAAGCTCTGGTCCTGGGCATAGCCGAACACCGGCCGCCCCGCGACCGTCCCGCTGGCCCCCACCACGCCGTCGCCCGGCGCCATGCGCTTGGACTCGCGGCGGGGCAGCACCGTCGAGCGGATGACGTTCAGGGAGCCCGGATCGCAGAGCGCCTCCAGGCGCCCGTACGCGTCCAGCGTCCGTGGCTCCTCAACGACCGCGAGGCGGCCGTTGCCGGTAGTGCGTTCAGCTAATGCGCTCACTCAGCCTCCAGGCAGAGCACGGCGTTGTGCCCGCCAAATCCGAATGCGTTCGAGATGCCAATCGCGCGACCGTCGCCGTTGGCGAGCGGGCGCGCTTCCTGCGGCACGTAGTCCAAATCCAGTCCTTCGTCGGGCTCCTCGTAGTTCAGCGTGGGCGGCGCGATCCGATCGCGCAGAGCCAGCAGCGTTGCGATCGCCTCCACGGCCCCGGCGGCCCCGAGCAGGTGGCCGATCGCGGACTTGGTCGAGCTGACCGGGATCTGCGCGGCGCGCTCCTCCCCGAAAGCCGCCTTCAGCGCGTTGGTCTCGGCGCGGTCGTTCAGGGGCGTCGATGTGCCGTGCGCGTTCACGTACTTGACGTCGTCCGGCCCGATGCCGGCGTCGCGCAGCGCCAGCTCGATCGCCTTGGATGCTCCGCGGCCGCTCGGCTCCGGAGCCGTCAGGTGGTGGGCGTCAGAGGTCGAGGCATACCCGCGCAGGTACCCGAGGATGCGCGCGCCGCGCTCGCGGGCGCCCTCCTCTGACTCCAGCACGAGGATGCCGGCGCCCTCGCCCATGACGAAGCCGTCGCGGCGGCGGTCGAACGGCCGCGAGATGCCGCTGTCCGACAGCGCATCCATGCGTCCGAAGGCCGCGGTCGCGAGCGGCGTGATCGCCGCCTCGCTGCCACCGGTGACCACCGTCTCGGCGTCGCCGTAGCGAATCAGCCGCGCCGCCATACCGATCGCGTGGGCACCCGCCGCGCAGGCGGACACGGTGCCGAACGACTGGCCGCGCAGGTTGTTCTTCATCGCGACCACGCCGGAAGCGGCGTTTGCCATCAGCAGCGGGATCGACAGGGGCGAGATGCGGTCGGCACCCTCCTGCTGGAGGATCAGGTGCTGACGCTCGAGCGTGTCGATCCCTCCGATGCCGGTGCCGATCAGGCAGGCGGCGAGGTCGGGATCGCCGGGCGGGCCGTCATCCCAGCCGGCGTCCTCGACTGCCTCGGCCGTGGCGGCCAGGGCGAACTGGGTGAACCGGTCGGCGCGGCGCACCTCCTTGATCGAGAGGTGATCCTTGGGCTCGAACTCGGTCGCGCGGCCGAAGCCGTCCTCGATCCCGGACTGGCCGGCGCTCCAGCGTTCGTGGAGCGTGCGGGCGCCGACGCCGAGCGGCGTCACGGCCCCCACCCCGGTGATGACGACGTTACGAGTCATCCCAGCTTCGACGCCACCAGATCCACGGCCTGACGGACGGTCTTGATGCCTTCCATGTCCTCGCCCTTGAGCTGCACGCCGTACTCGTCCTCGACGATCTGGGCGAGCTCGACGAGGTCGAGCGAGTCGATGTCGAGCGCCTCGAACTCGGCATCGGCCGAGATCTGATCGGGCTCCGCGCCGAACTCCTCGAGCGCCTGGAACACCCTCTGCTCGATCTGCTCACGTGTTGCTGTCGTAGACATCGGTCCTCCTTAGTTGGTTGTCATGCGGTCAGGCCGCCGTCGACTGTCAGGCACACGCCGGTCACGTACGCGGCGTCGCTCGAGGTGAGGAAGCGCACGCAGGCGGCCACCTCGTCCGGGGTCCCGGCCCGGCGCGCCGGCACCAGCTCCAGCAGCCCCTCGCCCAGGCCCTCGGTCATGTCCGTATCGATCAGCCCGGGCGCCACGGCGTTGACCGTCACGTTGCGGCGGGCCACCTCGGCCGCCACCGTCTTGGTCATCGCGACCAGTCCGGCCTTGGACGCCGCGTAGTTGGCCTGGCCGGGGTTGGCCCTCTCGGCGCCGACGATCGAGGCGATGTTCACGACTCGGCCGAAGCGATTGCGGATCATCGGGCGCAGTGCGCGCCGCGTCATCCGGAAGGCCGCGGACAGGTTGGTGTTGATGACCTTGTCCCAATCCTCGTCGTCGATCTGAGGGGACAGGCCGTCGGCCCGCACCCCCGCGTTGTTGACGAGGACCAGCACCGGCCCGAGCTCGTCCTCGAGCCGCTTGAAGAGCGTGTCGACCGCGTCCGGGTCGGAGATGTCGGCCTGCACCGCGAGCGCGCGGCCACCGGCGTCGGTGATCTCCTTGACCACGGCCTCGGCGCTGTGGGTGTCGCTGCGGTAGTTCACGCCGACCGGCCATCCTTCGCGTGCGAGGGCCTTGGCGATCGCGGCGCCGATGCCGCGCGAACCTCCGGTGACGAGGGCGCAACCCTCGGGGCGTCCATTCATGCCCCCCATTGGATCACCCCGGCACCCCAGGTGAATCCCGCCCCGAAGGCCGCGAGCAGCACGTTCATGCCCGGCTCGAGCATCCCGCGCTCGCGAGCGTCCGCCAGCGCGATCGGCAGCGTGGCCGAGGAGGTGTTGCCGTAGCGGTCGATGCAGTCGATCACGCGCTCGCGGTCGACGCCGAGTCGCTCGCCAACGGCCGCCAGGATGCGCGCGTTGGCCTGGTGGTAGACGAACAGGCCGATGTCGTCGAGCGAAAGCCCGACCCGCTCGACGGCCTCGAGCGTCGACTCGGATAGGCGGTGCACCGCGGCCTTGAAGGTGTCGTGGCCCTGCATGCGGATGATGTGCTCCTCCTGCGTGGAGAAGATCGCCTGGGCTCCGGTGCCGTCGGAGTGAAGGGCGATGTGGCCGATCAGGCCCGGGCCACCGTTCGCGGCGCTGACCACCACGGCGCCCGCGCCGTCGGCGAACAGGGCCGCGGTACCGCGGTCCGTCTTGTCCGTGAAGCGGCTGAGCACGTCGGCGCCTATGACCAGCACGTTCTCGCAGCGCCCGCACTCCACCTGCGCGGCGGCCAGCGAGAGCGCCGACAGGAAGCCGGTGCAGGCCGATCCCACGTCCATCGCGCCGGCCCGGGTGGCGCCCAGATCGAGTGCGACGAGCGGCGCGGCGTTCGGCAGCAGCTCGTCGGCGGCGACCGTCGCCAGCAGCACGAGATCGACGTCCTCGGCGGCCAGGCCGGCCTCCTCGAGCGCCTGGCGCCCGGCGTCGGTGGCAAGCTCCTGGAGGCGCTGCCCGCCGGTCACGTGGCGACGCTCGCGCACGCCCGTGCGGTGCACGATCCACTGCTCGGTGACGCCGGCGTTCTCGGCGACGGTCGCGTTCGTGACCACGTGGTCCGGCACCGCCATCGCCAGCGAGACGATCGCCGCGGGCCGCGTGGCCCGCTCCAGCGACGGGACCCTCTGCTCGGCGACGGCGCTACGCATTGGCTGCCTCCATCGCGAGCGGAGCCTCGGCCTCGACGCCGTCGAGCGACTTGCGCACGAGGTTGGTGAGCGCCCGGCCGGGGCCGGTCTCGACGAAGTGGGTGGCGCCCAGCTCGTGGAGCGTGCCCAGCACGCCGGTCCAGCGCACCGGGGCGGTGAGCGCCTGGACGAGCTGCTCCTGGACGTCGTCGAAGGGAGCGGCGGTCACACACGAGAGCACCGGCACGCGCGGGGCGCGCACCTCCACCTGCTCGACCAGCTCGCGGAAGGGGGCCACGGCGGGCTCCATCAGCGGTGAGTGGAAGGCGCCGGCAACCGGCAGTCGCTTGGCGCGCACCTTGCGTTCGCGCAGAAGCTCCTCGGCCCTGTCGAGCGCGGCGATCGCGCCGGACAGCACAAGCTGATCCGGGGCGTTGTCGTTGGCGATCGAGAGGCCGGTCTCGGCGGCCACTTCCTCCACCGGGGCGCGCTCGCGCACGCGCACGGCCATCATGCCGCCGTCCCCGGTCTGCTCGGCGGCCTGCTGCATCAGGCGGCCGCGAGCGGCGACCAGGCGCAGGCCGTCGGCGGCGTCGAGCGCATCAGCGGCGACCAGCGCGGTGATCTCGCCGAGCGAGTGGCCGGCCATCAGATCGGCCTCGTAACGGGGCTTGAGCTGCTCGTATCCGGCCAGCGCTGCACAGAAAATTGCAGGCTGTGCCCAGGCCGTTCCGTCGGCGGCGCGCTCGAACAGGTCGTCGGAGACCTCCGAGCGCGCGAGCTCGAGCAGGTCAGGGCGCTGGCGCTCTACCTGGTCGCGCATGTCCGCGGTCTGGCTTCCCTGGCCGGGAAACAGCATCGCGAGGTGTTCGGTGGTGCGAGCCATCACTTCAACCATTCCGTACACGGGGAAGGTCTCAGCATTACGGGCCAGGCTTCCCCCCGGTCGGGGGGTCTTGTGGGGACCGGCGGGGGGTCGGTGGGTCGTTTCTGCCCCAACCGCGCCCTCCATATGACCCTTTACGTGGTCGCCTGCACCGCTTGGGGCTCGTCCAGCTCGCCCCGCCGGGCCGCCTCGGCGTGGTCCCGGCTCTCCCGCGAGGACAGCAGCGTGAACGCGAGCACCGCACCGAGTAGCGCCAGCGCCGCCCCTCCGAGGAAGCCGGCCTGGTAGCCCTCGGTGAGCGCAATCCGCTGGGCCGCGTCGACCGCGTCCGTGCGCGCCGTGGCGATCGCGACGAGGATCGCCAGCCCGAGCGCGCCGCCGATCTGCTGCGAGGTGTTCACCAGTCCGGACGCCAGGCCGGCCTGCTGGCCGGACACGCCGGTGGTCGCCGCGATCGTCGCCGATACGAACCCGAACGCCACGCCGAAGCCGACGACGATCGACGGACCGAGCACGTCGGAGAGGAAGCTGCCGTCGGAAGAGATCTGGCCGAACCAGACCAGGCCGACGCTGGCCACGATCAGCCCCGCGACCATCGTGGTCTTGTAGCCGAGCCGCGTGACCACCTGGGACGCGAGCCCCGCCGACACGATGATCGACAGCGCGATCGGCAGCTGGGCAAAGCCCGCTTCGATCGGGCTGTAGCCGAGCACCTGCTGCGTATAGAAGGTCAGGAAGAAGAACATCGGGAACATCGCCATCGTCATCGCGAGGCTGACGACGTTCGCCCCGCGCAGGGCTTTGTTGGCGAAGATCGCCAGCGGCACCAGCGGACGGAGCGCGCGCCGCTCGATCGCCACGAAGCTCGCCAGCAGCACCAGCGCGGCGGCTCCCAGCCCGAGCGTCTGCACCGACCCCCAGCCGGCGTCGTTCGCGTCGACCAGCGCGTACACGAACAGCGTCAGGCCCGCTGTGACCGACACGGCGCCCGCCACGTCGAACGAGCGGGTGCCGGCGTCCTCCCGGCCCTCCGGCAGCAGCCTCGTCGCCAGCAGGGCGGCGGCAAAGCCGATCGGCACGTTCACGTAGAGCACGGACTCCCAGCCGAGCCATTCGGTCAGCACCCCGCCGAGGATCACGCCGGCGGCGCCGCCCGATCCCGCCACCGCGCCCCAGACACCGAGCGCCTTGTTGCGCTCCGCGCCCTCGCGGAACAGCGTCATCACGAGCGAGAGGGCGGCGGGCGAGACGATCGCCGCGCCGAGACCCTGCACGCCCCGGGCCAGCACCAGCCAGAGCGCGCTCTGCGCGAGCGCGCCGGCGAGCGAGGCGGCGCTGAACAGGATCAGGCCCGCGATGAACAGGCGGCGGCGCCCGAGCAGGTCGGCCACGCGGCCGCCGAGCAGCAGGAACCCGCCGAACATCAGCGTGTACGCGTTCGCCACCCACGACAGGTCCTCGCGCGCGAAGTGGAGATCCCGCCCGATCGAGGGGAGTGCGACGCCGACGATGGCGGCGTCGAGGATCAGCACGAACTGCGTGGAGGCGAGCAGCGCGAGCGCGAGCCCGCGTCGCTGAGGCGGGGGAGTCGACATCGCCGGCAGACGATACGCAACCCGCGGTGCGGGCTTCAGACCGTCAGGCCGAGCCGCTCCGCGCGCTGGACGGCCTCCGCGCGGTTGCGCACGTTCAGCTTGCGGTAGAGCGCGCTGGTGTGCTCCTTGACGGTGTGCGGCGAGAGGAACAGCCGCTGGGCGATCTCCTTGTTCGTGGCGCCCGAGGCCATCAGCGAGAGCACCTCGCGCTCGCGGTCGGACAGCAGCGCCGCCGGCTGCTCGGCGCGCGGCGCGAACACCGTCATCCCCTTCCCCACCATGCGCACCGCCGCGGCCACGTCGTCCGCCGTCCAGTCCTTGGAGACGAAGCCCGACGCCCCCGCGGCCTTCGCCGCCTGT
Organism: Thermoleophilaceae bacterium; assembly: GCA_034664105.1. Taxonomy (GTDB): domain Bacteria; phylum Actinomycetota; class Thermoleophilia; order Solirubrobacterales; family Thermoleophilaceae; genus JACVRW01. The sequence goes on along the minus strand of JAXDIH010000037.1, from coordinate 11,221 downwards.
GGCGAGATCCACCCGGCGCCGGAGATCAGCAGGACGCGCGTGGTCGGCGACTCGCGCCGGATCGCCTCACACAGCTCCGCGCCCGACTCCTCTCCCAGGAACAGGTCCACCAGCGCCACGTGCGGCTCGTAGCGGCGCGCCAGCGCGAGCGCCTCCTCGGCGTTCGACGCCGACAGGCAGCGCTCCACCCACGGCTGCTCGGTCAGCAGCAGGCGGAATCCCCAGTGCACGACGTCGTGGTCGTCCACCACCAGCACGCGCAGGTTGCGCTCTGGGCTCATTGCTCCTCCACCGGCACGACCAGCCGCACGCGCCACTCGGAGCCCTCCGGGCCGAACTCCACCAGCGCCCCGCGGCCGAGCGCCTCCACGGCAGCCAGCCGCAGGCCCATGCCGGTGCCGCGCGTGTCGCTGCGGGCGCCGTCGTTGCGCACCTCGAGCACGAACGTGCCCTCCGCGCGCCCCACGCGCACGCGCACGCTCGACGGCTCCGCGTGCTTGTCGGCGTTGCGCAGTGCCTCGGCGAGGAAGGACTGGGCGAGCGGCTCGATCTCCGGCGGCACGACCACATCCTCCTCCCAGTCGAGCTCGAGCGGCAGGTTCTTGTAGTGGCGGCCGAGCCGGGCCAACTCCTCGCGGAGCGTGGCGCCCGTGTCGAGGCTGGGCGGGGCCAGCGGGCGGCCGAGGGCGTCCCGCAGGTCCTTGAGCGCCGCCTGCATTTCGTCGGCGCAGCGCTTGCGCGCCTCCTCGCTGAGGCCGTGCTCGGAGCCCAGCACCAGCGACACGCCGAACAGGCGCTGCACCACGCGCTCGTGGATCTCGCGGGCGAGGTCGATACGCGCCTGGAGCAGCCGCGCCCGGCCCTGCTGGCTGGTCGCGATGCGGACGCTCGCGGCCAGCGCCGCGGTCTTGCCGAGCGTCCACATCGCGTGGCGCTCTGACTCGGTCAGCTCGAAGCGACCGCCGCCGCGGTCGGCGAAGATCACGCCCAGCCAGCGCCCGCCGGCCGACACCGGCGTGCAGGTGAGCGTCTCGATGCCGGGGAAGTGCGCGTAGCGCTCGGGCACCCAGTGCCCGAGGTCGTCGCTGACCTCCACCACGCGGTCCTCGGCGAGCGCGACCTGCGCGATCGGCGTCTCCTCCAGCGTCCCGTAGATGTCGCGCAGGAACGGCGCGTCCATCCCGTGGCTGCCCACCGGCACGACCAGCTGGCGCGCCTCGTCGTAGAGCAGCAGTCCCGCGCGCTGCATGTTCACGACCGTGCACAGAGCGGTGCAGAGGTGGTCGTAGAAACCGGGTCCGCCCGACCCCGCGGGCTGCCTGTCCAGCTCGGCCAGCAACTCTACGATCACGTCGAGGGCGTCGGTACGCGCCGGCACGGCCATACGGGTGTTGTACCGGCTAGCTGTCCTGCAGGGCCAGACGCAGCGCCTGCTCCGAGGTCAGCGACACCGCGCGCGCGTATCCACATGCGCGGCAGCGGCAGATCGCCTCGGCGTCGAAGTCGTCGATCAGCAACGACCAGTCGACGTCGCCCGACAGGCACGCTCGGCAGGCGAGCGCCGCGGCTACCAGGCTGGGGTCGTCGTCCCCACGAAAGCTGGCTAGCTCAAGCGTCTCCTCCATATCCAGAGCCTCCCCGACTTGGAGGCGTCGCTCAACCGGCGGCCTCCTAAACCCCCCAACCGGGGGGCTCGGCCCGCTCCACAGGCTGATCCGCCACCGCCGCCAGCCGGTCGGCGAGCCGCGTGCCGTCGGGAAGCGTCAGCTCGGGGTCGAGCTCCAGCAGCGGGTCGAGCACGAAGCGACGGCTCGTTACCTCGGCGTGCGGCAGGGTCAGGCGCTCCGAGCGGTGTTCGCGGTCGCCGAGCAGCAGCACGTCCACGTCGATCGGGCGCGGGCCGTGGCGCACGCCGCCGGGTGTGCGGCCCAGGTCGCGCTCTACCTGCTTGCAGGCGTCGAGCAGGGTCGCGGGGTCCAGCTCGGTCCGGATACGCAGGCAGGCGTTGAGGAAGTCGGGCTGGTCGGTGACCTCGCCCTGCGGGGCGGTCTCGTAGACCGACGAGGAGGCGGCGACCTCGATGCCGCGCTGCTCCAGCGCGGCTCGCGCGGCACGCAGGTTCGCGAGCCGGTCGCCCTCGTTCGAGCCGAGGCCGAGGTAGCCGACCTCGCTCAAGCCTCCTTCCAGACCTCCACCGACACCTCGTCCACCGGCAGCGGGATCGGCGGCTCGGGCTTGGCCGCCTTGACCCGCACGGACTCCGCTCCGAAGCGGTCGATCAGGCGCTCGGCGACGGCGGTGCAGAGCCGCTCGAGCGTGTTGTACGAGCGCTCCTGCGCCGCCAGCGCGACCTGCTCGCACACCTCGCCGTAGTTGATCGTGTCCTCGACGCGATCGGTGACCGTCGCGTCGCACTCGTCGAGCTCGAACGAGACGTCGAACACCAGCCGCTGGCCGAGCTCGCGCTCGGCCTCGTGCACGCCGTGGCGCGTGTAGAGCGAAAGCCCGCTGATCTCGATGGTCACCGCTGGGGCCGAGGCTTGGCGATCCTCGTCGAGCCCGTCCTCGTCGAGCTCGTCGTCGAAGTCGTCCTCCTCCCGCTCCCAAGTCATGGCCCGACCGTAGCAGCGGCGATAGCCAGGGCATCCGCGACGGGGCCGACGTCGTGTACGCGGAATACGCAGGCGCCGCGCTCGAACGCCATGACGTTGGTGGCGATCGTCCCGGGGAGGCGCTCGAGCTCCTCCCGGCCGCCCACCAGCTTGCCGAGGAAGCTCTTGCGCGAAGTGCCGATCACGATCGGCCGGCCGATCGCGACGATCTCGTCGAGGCGCCGCAGCAGCTCCAGGTTGTGCTCGACGGTCTTGGCGAAGCCGATGCCCGGATCGAGCCACACGCGGTCCTCCGGGATGCCCTCCCCGACCGCGAACGCGAGCCGCTCCTCGAGGAACGACTTGACGTCGTCGACCACGTCGTCGTACTGCGCCGCGGCCTGCATCGTGCGCGGCTCGCCGCGCATGTGGGCGAGGCAGCAGCCGGCGCCGGTGTCCGCCACCAGCCCGGCCAGCTCGGGGGCGAAGCGAAAGGCGGACACGTCGTTCACGAGCGTGGCCCCGACCGCGAGCGCGGGCGCGGCCACCTCGTGCTTCGTGGTGTCGACCGAGACCCGGTGACCGGCGGCCGCCAGCCGCTCGACGACAGGCAGCACGCGCTCCAGCTCGGCGGTCGCCGGCACCGGCTCGGCGCCCGGGCGCGTGGACGCTCCGCCGACGTCGAGGATCTCCGCGCCCTCGGCCACCAGCTCGAGGCCGTGCTCGACGGCCGCCTCGGGGTCGAGGAAGAGCCCGCCGTCGGAGAACGAGTCGGGCGTGACGTTGACGATCCCCATGACGGAGTAAGGGCGCACGGCGCCGAAGTATCGCCATCCGCCTCGGGGGAACCTCGCGCGCCCGGCGGTTGTACCACCGTGCGGAACCCGCGAGAGGAGCTGGGATGAGGCTGAGACTGGTGACGACGGTCGCTGTTACGGCGGCACTGCTGGCGCCGGCGGGCGCAACGGCTGGAGGCTTTGCGACGGTCGGGGTGGATCCGCTCCCGACCGGGATCGGAGCGGGCAAGGGCTGGGACGTGCAGCTGACGATCCTCCAGCACGGCCGGACTCCCCTGGAGGGGATCACGCCTTCGGTGATCCTGCGGCGCGGCACCACTCGGCGCGAGTTCCACGCTCATCCCACCGGGGCGCCCGGCGTCTACGCGGCCCGGGTCGTGTTCCCCAGCGCCGGCACGTGGCGCTACGTGGTGGACGACGGCTTCACGATGACCCACACGTTCCCGCCCGTAAACGTGCGCGCGGGCGGCGGAGCCAAGTCGCCGGTGGCGGCAGCCGCAGCCCCGAGGGGCGGCTCGGGCGGCGACCCCGACTTCGTGCTTGCGCTCGCCGTGGCGGCGGTCGCCGGGCTGGCCGCGGCACTTGCGGCCGCCGGGCTCCGCCGAGGCCCCCCGCGAGCGGCGCCGGAAGGCCGGTGAGCAGCTCGCGCCTGGCTCCCCTGGCCGCCGGCCTCGCGGTCGCCGCGCTCGCGTTCGCCGCCGTCGCGCTGGCGACCGACGAGGACGGCAGGCGCGCCGCGGCGCCGCCCGCCGCCCCCTCGAGCGGCCTGGTCGTCTTCGACCGCATGGGCTGCGGGAGCTGCCACCACCTCTCCGCGGCGCACTCGTCCGGCCAGCTCGGCCCCGACCTCGACCTGAAGCTGCCCAACCACACGCGCGCCTCGCTGATCGCCAAGATCCGCGCGCCGGGCGTGGCTTCCGTGATGCCGTCCGACTTCGCCGCCCGCATGAGCCACGCCGACCTCGACGCCTTGGTGCGCTTCCTGCTCGCGGCCTCCCCGTCCCGCTGACCCGCCATGATCGCCCGCTCATGGAGAGTCCCTTCGAAGCGATCGTGTTCGACAACGACGGGCTGCTGCTCGACACCGAGGAGGCCTGGACCCGGGCCGAGCAGGCACTGTTCGCGCGTCACGGCGACACCTTCACCGAGACGCACAAGCGCGACCTGATCGGCTCGTCGCGCGCACAGTCGGCGATCAAGCTGCAGCGGATGCTCGGCCTGCCCGGCCGCGGCGAGGAGCTCGTGGACGAGCTGCACGACCTGGTCATGGAGGAGGCGGCGGCCGGCGTGCGCGCGCGCCCCGGAGCGCTCGAAATCCTGCGCGCGGTGCGAACGGCCGGCGTGCCGATCGGACTGGCGTCCAACTCGTCGCGCGAGTTCGTGGAGCTGGTGGTGTCGGTGTCCGAGCTGCCCGAGGATCAGTTCGACGTGGTGGTCACCGCCGACGACGTCGAGGCCCCGAAGCCGGCTCCCGACCTGTACCTGGCCGCGTGCGCGGCGCTCGACGCGGCGCCCGGACGGGCCGCCGCGCTGGAGGACTCGCCGCCCGGCGTGGCCGCGGCCCGAGCCGCGGGCATGTACGTGATCGCCGTGCCCTACTTCCCCGACACGCCGATCGAGGGTGCGTCGCTGACGGCGAGCTCGCTGGCCGATCCGCGGGTGGCAGACGCCCTCGGCGTGCGACTTGCCGACGTCCGAGATCGCACCTCGTAGCTCAGGGCGGGGCCGTGGGGCCCTTGACGTCAGCCGGGGTCGGCGCGCGGAAGTCCGGGTTCACGCCCTCCGTGTGGCACTCGCCGTCCAGCTCGTGCACGTGAATCAGGCTCTCGCCGAACTGCCTGGCGTGGAGGCGAGCGGCGGCCTTGGCCTCGGTCTGTGTCTGATGCTCGGAGATCGGGGTCGGATCGCCCTCATAGCGAACAACCCAGCGGTGGCGCGACAGCGGAAGCACTTCCAGGTGGTGGCCGGTCATATCTCCGCAACTAGGCCAGCGGCGGCCGTTTGCCATAGTCGCGGCGTGTTCCACCGGGTCACCGTCCATGCCTCGGACCGCGCGGCATCGGAGCGCTTCTACGACACGGTGCTCGCCACGCTCGGGGTCTCGCGGACCGAGAGCAACGAGCACCACACCGCGTGGGGCGATTTCGCCGTCGCCCAGGCGGATGCGGACAACCCGGTCACACGGCGCCTCCACATCGGTTTCGGCGCGCCGTCGCGCGCGAAGGTGGACGAGTTCTGGCGCGCCGGCACGGCGGCCGGCCACCCGGACGACGGGTCGCCGGGGCCCCGCCCGCAGTACCGCGAGGACTACTACGGGGGCTTCCTGCTCGACCCAGACGGCAACAGCGCGGAGGCCGTGCACCACGGCGCCCTGCGCGGGGACCGCGTGGTCGATCACCTCTGGATCCGGGTGGCGGACGTGGCCGCTGCGAAGCGCTTCTACGAGGGGATCGCCGCGGACGCCGGCTTCAAGCTGACGGCGGATCTCGGCGAGCGGGTGCGCTTCGCGAACGAGTCGGGCTCGTTCACGGTGCTCGCGGGGGAGCCCACGGAGGGGCTCGACATGGCGTTCTAGGAGGCCGAGGCGGTGGCGGCGCTGCGCGGGCGCCAGTGCTCGGGTAGCTCCGGGTGCTCGAGGAAGAGGATGTGGTCGTCCGTTCCCGAGGCGGCCACGGCGTTCCAGACTTGCAGCAGCGAGTCCTCGCGGTCCTCGGCCTCGAGCGTGATCTCGAAGACGCCGAGGTCGTCGGGCTCGCTCACCTCGGCCCCCGCGGGCAGGGCGGCCGCCAACTGCTCGCGCGCCTCGCGGTCCCGCGGGGTGCCGCCGTGGAGCATCAGCATTCCGACCTTGAATTCAGCCATGGGGTCCGTATATCCGGCCGCCGCCGCCCGCAAGCCGCGCAGCGGTACCTTGCCCAGTACGTGGCATTGACCCAACACCAGAAGGCCGCCGACTTCAAGACCCTCCACGAAGGCGAGGCCTTCGTGATCCCCAACCCGTGGGACGCCGGCTCGGCGCGCGTCATGGAGGCGCTCGGCTTCAAGGCGCTGGCCACCACCAGCTCCGGGTTCGCCTTCACGCTCGGGCGCCTCGACGGCAACGTCTCGCTGGACGAGACCGTCGCTCATACGCGCGCGCTGAGCGAGGCCACCGACCTGCCCGTCTCCGTCGACCTGGAGAACGGCTACGGGTCCAGGCCCGAGGACGCCGCGGCGGCGATCACGCAGGCCGCCGCCGCGGGGGCCGTGGGAGGCTCGATCGAGGACTACGACCCGGGTGGTCACCTCTACCGTCGCGGCCCCGCGGTCGAGCGCGTGGCCGCGGCGGTCGAGGCGGCGAGGAACCTCGACTTCCCGTTCACGCTCACGGCCCGCGCCGAGAACCACGTCCGCGGCAACCCCGACCTCGACGACACGATCTCCCGGCTGCAGGCGTACGAGCGCGCCGGGGCCGACGTGCTCTTCGCCCCCGGGCTGAGCAACGGCGAGGAGATCCGCGCGGTCTGCGACGCGGTCTCTAAGCCCGTGAACGTGCTCGCGCGCCCGGGGCTGTCCGTGGCGGAGATCGTCGAGGCCGGCGCCCGGCGGATCAGCGTGGGGGGCGGACTCGCCTGGGTCGCGATCGGCGCGATGGTGGCCGCCGCCGAGCAGATCCGCGACCCGGGGGACCTGTCGTCGCTGGCGGCGCCCGTGCGGATCCAGGAGTGGCTCGGCGGCTGATGCCGCGCTACGCCGCCTTCCTGCGCGGGATCAATCTCGGCCGCAACCGCAGGGTCAGCAGCGCCGAGCTGACCTCCTGCTTCGAGCAGATCGGCCTCGAGCGGGTGCATACCTTCCGGACCAGCGGCAACGTCGTGTTCGACGCCGGCCGGGAGTCGCGCGACCGGCTGACCGCGACGATCGAGGATGGATTGGAGAAGGCGCTCGGCTACCGGGTGAGCACCTTCGTGCGGACCGCGGCGGAGATGCGGTCGATCGCCGAGAGCCAGCCCTTTCCCGCCAAGTTGGTAGCGGCGTCCGAGGGCAAGCTGCAGGTCTCGCTCCTGGGTTCCAAGCCGTCCCCCGCCGACCGCAAGCCGGCGCTCGCGCTGGCCACCGGCGACGACCGGCTCGCGTTCGGAGATCGAGAGCTGTACTGGCTTCCGAGCGGTGGCATTCGCGATTCCGCCTTGAACGGCAAGGCGATCGAAGCGCTGCTCGGCCCCTCGACGATGCGCACCAAGAGCACGGTCGAGTTGCTGGCCGCCAAGTACTTCTGAGGCGCTCGAACATCCGTCTAATTCGGCCGTAGCGGCCATTCCGATGGGCACCCTGACGGGCATGCTCCGGAAGCCACTCATGCTGTTCGTCGTCGCGGCCACCCTGCTGCCCGCCACCACATCCGCCGCCGATCCGCGCGGCGCTTCGCCCGCAGACCCCAATCCGCTGGCCGGGCTGACGTTCTACAACGACCCGGAGTCACCCTCGATGCAGGAGTGGCGTCACCTCGAGCGCACGGGCCAGAACGAGAAGGCGGACCTGGTCTGGAAGATCGCCAGCCAGCCCAAGGCGCTCTGGCTGGGTCGGTTCACGCGACCCAACTTCGGCGTGAAGGTGCGCCGCCTGATCGATCCCGCGAAGGCGCGCGGTGAGGTGCCCATCTTCACCGTGCTGCGCGCGCAGGCCACCGCCTGCGGGCCGACCTACCAGGGCGGCGGCCCCGCCGAGGATCGCGCGACGATGGCCTGGTACGACGATCTGGCCCGCGTGATCGGCGACGACCGCGTGGTGATCGCCTTCGAGCCCGACTCGCTGGGGACGATCGACTGCCTGGCGCGCTCACGCCAGGACGACCGGCTGCGCGTGCTCGGGCACGGAGTCGATGTCCTGTCCAAGCTGCCGAACGTGACCGTCTACATCGAAGCCGGCGCGTCGGACTGGGAGTCCGCGAAGCGCACCGCCAAGCAGCTGCGCCAGGTCGGCATCGCCAAGGTGCGCGGCTTCATGCTCAACGTGACCCACTACGACTGGACCGGCGCGAACATCCAGCACGGGCTCGAGATCTCGCGCCTGACCGGCGGCAAGCACTTCATCATCAACACGGCCGAGAACGGGCGCGGACCGGTCCACTACCGCAAGTGGATCGACCGCTCCAGGCACATCTGGCGGCGCATCACCGTCTGGTGCAATCCCGGCCTGCGCGGACTCGGGCCGGCCCCGACCACGCAGACCGCGCGTCCGGACAAGGTCGACGCCTACCTCTGGATCAACCGACCGGGCTACGCGCAGAGCTGCCAGCACCGGCCGATCGCGTGGTACCTGCCGCGCGCGCTCACGCTGGCGCGCAACGCGACGGCCTGGGAGAAGGCTCCCTCAGGCACGCGCTACGGGCACTTCAAGCACTACCCGCTGAAGGCGTTCAACATCCCCTAGGCGGGCGGCCAGCCCAGCTCTGTTCGGACGCGCTTCGGCAGCCCGGCCATGACGAGGTCGTACGAGTCCTCGACCATGTCGAGCACGAGCCGCTCGGGGATCGAGCGGTCGACCTCAACGGTGTTCCAGTGGCGCTTGTTGAGGTGGTAGCCCGGCGTGATGGTCGGGTAGCTGTCGCGCAGCTGCTCGGCCAGCTCGGGCTCACACTTGAGGCTGACGGTCAGCGGCCGGCTGTCGAGTCGCGAGAGGGCGAACACCTTGCCCGACACCTTGAAGACGGATAGCCCCGGCGTGAATGGGAAGTCCTCGGCCGCGCCGGGGAACGCGAGACAGTGCCGGCGCAGCCGGGCCGGGGTGAGCATCGCCCCAGCCTACGGGCGATGGACGTCGAGCTTCCGCGTCTTGCTGACGCCGGTGGCGCGCTGACCGTCGCCGGCAACGCGAGCGCGGAGGACGGCGTCGCTGGAGACCTTCAGGCGCAGGCTGAACCGCGACTTGGCCGTGCCGTCGTCGCGCAGGAACGTGGTCGCGATCGTCTGGTACTTGCCGTTGCGACCGCGCTTCTGAATCTGGACCTTGCGACCGTCGCGCGCGGGGCGCACGACGCCGAAGAGCCGGACCTTCTTGCCGGCCAGGGGCGTGGAGTCGCTGACGTTGAGGGTCACGGAGAGCAGAGGGAGGCCGGGGCCGCCGGGCACGGGCTCGTCGGGTGCGGGCGGACCGCCTCCAGGCGGCGAGCCGCCAGGCGGACTGCCGGGCGGGGGACTGCCGGGCGGGGGACTACCGCCGGGCGGGGCGACCACCCTGACGATGCCCGTCATGCCAAGGGTGCGATGCACCTCGCAGTAATAGCCAAAGGTGCCCACCGTGGTGAAGGTGTGCTCCACGGTCCAGGCGGCCGTGCTCGGGGCGTTCAGCCGCGTGTTGCCCTCGTCGAGCACCACGTTGTGGTTCCCGCCGCTGTTGCTCCACGTGACCTTCTCGCCCACGTTGACGGTCACGTCGGCGGGCGAGAAGGCGTTGCTCGAAAGCGCCATCACGCTCTGGTTGGCCGCGCCGGATACCCCAGCGACGGTGAACGAAACCGCCACGATCGCGGCTGTGATGCCGGCACGGAGGAGCATCGGGCGTCAGCGAGCCTAGACCCGTACCGGGTCCGCTCCTAGCGCCAGCCGGGAAGTTGGCGCGGAAGCCGACCACGGGATTTTCGGGCGTAGGCTGGACAAGTGAAACGCCTCGTCGTGCTGCAGGGATGGAAGGTGCTCCTGATCCCGCTGTTCTTCGACGTGCCCCCCGGAGTCAAGTACGCGTGCGCCGCAGTCGTCGCCGCGTCCCTGGTCTGGGATCTGGCGAGGTTGCGGCGCGAGCAGACAAAACGCATCCACAAGGGAAGTTCCTAGCCTGGGCACCTTCGTCGCAGCTTTTGGCTCATCCTGGGCGGCGGCGTCGCGGCGATCCTTCTCGGCGACCTAGCCGTCGGGCTTGTCCTCCTGCTGGTCTCGACGGGCGTCTGGCTGGCATACGGCCCGTGGCGACGAAGGAGTGGACCCACCAATGACCCAATGCTGAGGAGAGGCCCGTCGAGGGGCGTCGCGCCAGGCCCACGCCCGCGGCCGGGGGCCCGGCCAAGCGGAACCTAAGCCGGCTCGGGCTTCTCGGGCGCGTCCGCGCCGCGCATCTCGGCGGATCCGCCTGCCAGGCCCGGCCGTGGCAGCGTCTTGGGTGCCCGCTCGGGCTTGCGCTCGGGCGCCTCGGGGGTCGCCGGGGGCAGCGCCGGCACTGGCGGCTCTTCGCGCCCGAACACCTCTTCCTCGGGCTTGCCCTCGAGCAGATCCACGAACTGCTCGCGCTCGATCGTCTCGCGGCGCAGCAGGACCTCAGACGTGGTCTCGAGCTTCTCGCGGTGCTGCTCCAGGATCGCACGCGCCAACTGGTGCGCCTCCTCGACGATGCGCCGGATCTCGTCGTCGATCTCGCGCGCGACATCGTCCGAGTAGTCGGGCTCCGAGCTGAACTCGCGGCCCAGGAAGGGCATCCCGTGGTCGTGCCCGAACACGCGCGGCCCGAGCTTCTCGGACATGCCGAAGCGCATCACCATCTGCTTGGCCGTGGCGGTGACCTTCTCGAGGTCGTTCGAGGCGCCCGTGGTCACCTCGCTGAAGACGAGCTCCTCGGCGGCGCGGCCGCCGAGTGTCATCGCCATCGTGTCCGACAGCTCCGCGCGCGTCGTGAGGAACTTGTCCTCGGTCGGCAGCGAGATCGTGTAGCCGAGCGCCTGCCCGCGCGAGATCACGGAGATCTTGTGCACGGGGTCGCTGTTCGGCAGGTAGTGGGCGACGATCGCGTGGCCCATCTCGTGGAACGCGGTGATCTTGCGCTCCTTCTCGCTCATCACGCGGGTCTTCTTCTCCGGCCCGGCGA
>JAXDIH010000019.1:0-17939 GCA_034664105.1 Thermoleophilaceae bacterium | reverse complement strand
ACTGGTCGCGCCTGGCCTGGGTCGAGCTGCGCGGGTCGGTATCGGTCGAGCCCCTCGGCCCCGCCCTCGACGCGCTGATCGAGAAGTACCCGCAGTACGCGGAGCAGCGCCCGCAGGGGCCGCTGCTACGGCTGCGCCCGGAGCGGTTCACGTGCTGGCGGGCGGCGGAGTAACCGGGGCGACCTCCCGGCCGTCGAGCAGGCGCGCGCTCTCGACCTCGTCCGCTTCCACCGTGTCGCCCGCGCCCGGCCGACCGGGCAGGTCGCGGTCGAGGTCGAAAGCTCACCGGGCGAAGGCTACGCTGGCGCCGTGCGCGCGATGCTCCTCGACGCCCCGGGCACCCCGCTCCACCTCGCCGAGGTGCCCGACCCAGAGCCCGGGCCCGGGGAGGTGCTGCTCGAGGTGGCCGCCTGCGCGGTGTGCCGCACCGACCTCCACATCGTCGACGGCGAGCTGGACCGCCCGAAGCTGCCGCTGGTGCTCGGTCACCAGATCGTGGCGCGCGTGGTCGCCGGCGGCGAGCGCTTCGGCGCCGGGGCTCGGGTGGGCGTGCCGTGGCTGGGCTGGACGGACGGCACGTGCCGCTACTGCCGCTCGGACCGCGAGAACCTCTGCGACCACGCCCGCTTCACCGGCTACGACCGCGACGGCGGCTACGCCGAGCTGGCGGTGGCGGACGAGCGCTTCTGCTTCCCGCTGCCGGAGGGCTATCCCGATCTCCAGGCGGCGCCGCTGCTGTGCGCCGGGCTGATCGGCTACCGCGCGCTGCGGCTGGCCGGCGATGCTGAGCGGCTCGGCATCTACGGCTTCGGCGCGGCCGCCCACATCATCTGCCAGGTGGCCCGCCACGAGGGCCGGCGCGTGTTCGCGTTCACCCGCGCCGGCGACACGGCCACCCAGGCGTTCGCCCTCGAGCTGGGCGCGGAGTGGGCGGGCGACGCGCTCGGCCCGCCGCCGGAGCAGTTGGACGCCGCGCTGATCTTCGCTCCGGCCGGCGAGCTCGTCCCCGCCGCCCTGCGAGCGATGGCGAAGGGCGGGAACGTGGTCTGCGCCGGCATCCACATGAGCGACATCCCGAGCTTCCCGTACGAGCTGCTGTGGGGTGAGCGCACGCTTTGCTCGGTCGCCAACCTCACCCGCGCCGACGGGGAGCAGTTCCTCGCGCTCGCACCCCAGGTCCCGGTCAAGACGGTCGTGGAGCCGCATCCGCTGGAGCGGGCCGGCGAGGCGCTGGAGCGCGTGCGCACCGGTGGGCTGCGGGGGTCGGCGGTCGTCGTGCCCGCCGCGTGATGCTCCGCCGGAAGCTTCGCAAGCGGCTCGGCTCGCTGCGCCGTGGCGCGACGCGGCTGTTCGAGCGGGCGCTCGGCATCGACACCACCGGCATCGTCGAGCTGGAGGAGCTGAACCTGGAGGATCGCGAGCGCGAGGGCTACGAGGGCTCTGGCTGGCTCGACCTGCGCCGGATGCTGCGCCCCGGAGAGGTGAAGCCGGACGACGTGTTCCTGGATCTCGGCTCGGGCAAGGGCCGCGTGCTCATGCTCGCCGCGCGCTACCCGTTCGCCCGCGTGATCGGCGTCGAGGTCTCGGAGCAGCTCAACGAGATCGCCCGGCGCAACCTCGAGGCGGGACGGCAGCGGCGGCGCTGCAAGCAGGTGGAGCTGGTCACCGCGGACGTGCTCGACTACGAGATACCGGACGACGTGACGGTCGTCTACATGTACAACCCCTTCCGCGGCGCCACCTTCGAGGCGGCGATCGCGAAGCTGATCGCGTCGGTCGACCGGCGTCCGCGGACCGTGCGGCTGGTCTACCTCAACCCCAAGGAGCACGACCGGCTGATCGCCACTGCCCGCTTCGAGCTGGCGCGCAAGGCGGGGAGGCTGCGGTTGCGCCGCGACGCCGCGGCGCGCTCGTACGTCAGGCTCTACGTGCTGGAACCGGCCTAGGCCGCGACCTGCAGGGCCTCGAGCCCGAGCGAGTCCCAAGCGGCCAGCGCGGAGGCGAACATGTTGTGGGCCTTGTTCACCTGGTCACGCAGGTGGCGCCGCAGCCAGTGGACCGCCGGGCGCAGGCTCTCGCGGCCGGTCGCCCGCGACCAGTGGACGAGGCCCGCCGGGCTGCGGTCGAAGCTGTGCACGCGCATGCGCTCGCATGAGCGATCGGTCCAGCTCAGCTTGAACGCGTCCTCGGTGCCGAGCAGCTCGAAGCACGACGCGCCGGTCTCGAAGCAGTGCCGCAGCTGCTCGCGCAGCAGCAGCGCGCCGGGGCCCAGGCTCCGGTAATCCTCGTCGTAGCCGCTCTTGAGCGAGTACCAGCTGCCCTGGAACTCGATCGAGTAGTCGCAGGCGATCGTCCGGCCGTCGAGTCGCAGCGACGACAGGCGCAGCCACCCGCGGGAGGCGGCCCAGTGCGCGACGTCCGTGTAGAAAGCGGTGGTCGCGGACTGGGAGGCGATGGCGCTTCCACGCTTGCCCTTCCAGCCGCACCCCTCGACGCGGAAGATGTCCTCGAGCTCGCTGTCCAGCCCCTCGCGGCCCTCGTGGACCTCGAACGTCACGTGGCCCTGCTCCTCCAGGGCGCGGCGGCCGCGCCGCAGGCTCTTGCGCCGGTTGCGCGACAGCCTGCGCTCGTAGTCCTCGAAGCAGCCGGCCAGGTCCACGACCGGGCAGGCCGTGATCGGGCGCTCCATCACCAGGCGTCCCGCCTGGCGCGCCGAGCTCTCGATCTGCGCGGCGAGGTCAGTCTCGCCGTGGAGCAGGCTCAGCTCGACGCTCGGGCGGCCGCCGTCGAAGAGGCCTTCGAGCAGGGTGTCGCGAGCTTCCTCGTCGGCAACCAGCGGGCCGAACACGGGGGAGTGCCAGTTGGCAGCCGAGGTGAGCCGGCCGCGCTTGCGCTGCATCGGCAGCACGGCCACGAGCTCGTCGCCGCGGCGCACGGTGATCGCCTCCGGCGTGCCGGTGCCGAAGGCGCGCAGCCACGGCAGGATCCAGCCCGGGCGCAGGAACGGGGAGCCGTCGACGCGCTCGGCGAGCTCCTCCCACTCGCAGGCGAGGGAGTCCAGATCCGTCGTCACGCTCACGCAGCCCCGGAGCGCCGACTGAGCAACTAGAGCGCTCTGAGGCACTTCACACCTATACCTGCGGTCTGTTCCCGGCGCCACAGGTGCGCCGTCCTCGCACTAGGCAACCCGCCGGAAATTGCGCACTCTTGAAGCTTTGGCGTCCTGGCGGCGGGTTTCGGCCCGGCCGAAGCGCTCGAGCGCGCCCGCCACCGCGCGCCAGCCGGCGGCGCTGACCGCCATGCCGCAGTGGGTGGCGCCGATCTCCACGTGGTCGTCGGCGCAGGGGTCGAGGCAGGCCTTCCAGTCGACGATGCCGTCGCTGCGGGAGTAGACGGCCACGAACCCGACCCCCTCCGCCAGCGGGGCGGCCAGGTCATCCCAGAACGTGGCGCAGCAGTCGCCGTCGAGGCACGAGCGCTTGAACAGGCCCGGCGCGCCCAGCGAGCCGAGCCGGCTGACCGCTTCCACTTGCAGCCGCACGAGCGGGTGCACCGCCAGCGGGTCCATGTGCGGCGAGCCGAGCGTGACCAGGCCGCAGACCAGGTCAGGGCGGCGGACCGCCAGCACCCTGGCCATGCTGCCGCCCCGGCTCTGCCCGATCACCACGGCCTTCTGCCCCTGCTCGGCGACGATGCGCTCGAGTCGCTGCGCCAGCCGCTCGTGCGCGGCGCCGGAGCACCTCACGTTGGCCAGCATGCCGGCCCTGGAGGAGCGGTAGCCGGCGCGGCGCAGCCAGTCCCCCATCAGGGCGAGCGAGCCGTCGCCGGCGAGGAAGCCGGGGATCAGCAGCACCGGACGGCCGCGGCCGTCGGGCAGGCCGTCGCCGCGCAGGATCGGGTCGCGCAGCAGGGCGGCCGCCTCCAGGCCGACACGCGCCTCCCGCCAGAGCGGCGGACGTGAACGGCGCGAGATCGAGGTCAGCGCGTTCATCGAGGACAAGACAACCTAGTACCACGAACGGCCGGAATTCGCCTGGGATCTCCGAGGCGCCCGGGGGGGCTAGATTTCCCCCGCGTGAGAGCCGTAACCATCTCCGACGGCCAGTTGGTGGTCGAGGAGCGCCCCGACCCCGAACCCGCCCGGGGCGAGCTGCTGGTGCGCGTGCGGGGGGCTGGCCTCAACGGAGCGGACATGCTCCAGGTGCGCGGCCACTATCCGGCCCCACCCGGCTGGCCGCCCGACATCCCAGGCATGGAGCTGGCCGGGGAGGTGGTCGCTCTGGGGCCCGACGCCCGGCGCTTCGCGGTCGGCGACCGGGTCATGGCCGTGGTCGGCGGCGGCGCCCACGCCGAGCTCGCGGTGTTCCACGAGCGCGAGGCCATGCCGGTCCCGGCCGGGCTGGACTGGCCCCAGGCGGGCGGGCTGCCGGAGGTGTTCATGACGGCGCACGACGCTCTCTTCACACAGGCCGGCCTGCGGCCGGGCGAGCACCTGCTCGTTCACGGAGCGGCCGGCGGCGTGGGCACCGCGGCCGTCCAGCTGGGGCGCGAGACCGGAGCGCACGTGACCGCCACGGTGCGGCGCGAGGAGCTGCGCCCCCGGGTGGAGGAGCTGGGCGCCCGCGTGATCGCGCCCGAGGGCTTCGCCGAGCACGGGCCCTTCGACGTGGTGCTGGAGCTGGTGGGCGCCGGGAACCTCGCCGACAACCTGAAGTCGCTCGCCACCGGCGGCCGCATCGCGGTGATCGGCGTGCACGGCACTGGGCCCGTGGCGGAGCTCAACCTGCTCGCGCTGATGGGCAAGCGGGCCCGCATCCACGGCTCGACGCTGCGAGCGCGACCGCTGGAAGAGAAGGCGATCGCGGCGCGCGCTCTCGAGCGCGAGGTGCTGCCGCTGTTCGAGGCCGGCCGCCTGGTGGTGCCGGTGGCGGCGACGTTCAGCCTCGACGAGGTCGAGCAGGCCTACGAGCGCTTCCAGGCCGGCGGCAAGCTGGGCAAGATCGTGCTGCTGCCGTAGGCGTTCGCGCGGGCCCGCACGCCCTTGACTGCAGCAACCAGGGTGGGCCCGAGCCGCGGCGGCGGCCTCGGGCTGGCGAGTGTGGGCCCCCAAATGGTTGCTATGTCTGACGTTCGGGGCCCACACTCCGGATCGGGGCGCCCTGGTTGCCGTAGTTCGGGCCGCCAAGGGGGCGCGAGCTCCGGCCGGGCCCTAGTTCAGGCGCTCCACCAGCATCGCCTGGCCCTGCCCGCCGGCCACGCACATGGTCTCCAGGCCGATCGTCTTGTCGTCGGTCTCCAGCCCGTTGATGAGCGTGGTCATGATGCGAGCGCCCGTCATGCCGAACGGGTGGCCCAGGGCGATCGCCCCGCCGTGCGGGTTCATCTTCTCCAGCGGGATGTTGCACTCGGCCATGATCGGGATCACCTGGGCGGCGAACGCCTCGTTCAACTCGACCGTGTCCACGTCCTCGATCGTCATGCCGGCGCGGTCCAGGACCTTGCCGATCGCCCCGATCGGCGCTACGCCCATGTACTCGGGCTCGATGGCGGCCGTGGCCGACGTGATGATGCGGGCGCGCGGCTTCAGCCCCAGCTCGGCGGCCTTGTCGGCCGACATCACCAGCACGGCGGCGGCGCCGTCGTTGAGCGGGCACGAGTTGCCGGCTGTCACCTTGCCGCCCTCCCTGAAGGCGGGATCGAGCTGGGACAGCTTCTCCAGCGTGGAGCTGGCCCGCGGGCCGTCGTCCTTGGCGACGGTGGTGCCGTCGGGCAGCGTCACGGGCACGATCTCGCGGTCGAAGTAGCCGTTCTCCTGCGACTGGACGGCCAGCTCCTGCGAGCGCTGGGCGTACTTGTCCATGTCGGCCCGGCTGACCTCGTAGCGCTCCGCCACGTTCTCGGCCGTCATGCCCATCGTGATGTAGGCGTCGGGCTGCCCGTTGCGGCCCTGAAGGTTGTCGTTCTGGTCCTGCGGGCGGGCACCCTCGACGGCCTCGTTGTAGCGCGACACCCACTCAACCCCGGCGGCGATGTAGGCGTCGCCCTGGCCGGCCACGATCGCGTTGGACGCCTGGCGGATCGTCTCGAGGCTCGAGGCGCAGTAGCGCGACACGGTCGCGCCGTTCGTGCCCAGCGGGAGCTTCTTCGACAGCAGCGCGATGATGCGCGCGATGTTGAATCCCTGCAGGCCCTGCGGCAGACCAACACCGCAATAGACCTCCTCGATCAGCTCCGGATCGACATCCGGGTTGCGCTCGAGGAGCTCATCCACCACGAAGGCGCCCATCTCATCCGGACGCAGCTGGGCGAGCGAGCCCTTGAAGGCGCGGCCGATGGGAGTGCGGACGGCATCGACGATGACTGCTTCAGGCATTTAGCGATCGAACTCCTGGTGACTTGGGGAGGGGGATGGCTTAAGGAGGGCCTATCCGAAAGGCTACTCATCGATGAACGTCGCCGTACACGTTTCCCCGGAGGTGGTCGCGGCGTGGCCCGAGTACCGGGCGGTCGTGGTGACCGCCGACGGCGTGCGCAACGGGCCGAGCGACGAGGCGTCCGAGCGATTGCTGGCCGCCGCCGAGCGGGCCGCGCGCGAGTGCGGCCTCGAGCGGGCGGCCGACGATCCGCGCATCGCCGCCTGGCGCGCCGCGTTCTCCGAGTTCGGCGCCAAGCCGAGTCGCTACCTCTCGTCCGCGGAGTCGCTGCTCGCCCGCGTGCTCAAGGGCGAGCAGCTGCCGCGCATCAACGCGCTGGTGGACACCTACAACGCCGTCAGCCTGCGCCACGCGGTCCCGGTGGGCGGGGAGGACCTGGACGTTCTGCTCGGCGACCTGCGGCTGGTCCGCGCCACGGGGGAGGAGGACTTCGACGGCGACGAGGCCCCGCGCCCGGGCGAGGTGGTCTGGCGCGACGACGCGGGCGTGACCTGCCGGCGGTGGAACTGGCGGCAGGGGACGAGAACGAGGCTCACGGAGGCGACCACGCGGGCCTTCTTCGTCTTTGACGGGCTGCCGCCACTGGCCCCGGCGGCGCTCGACGCCGCCGCGGCCGAGCTGATCGATCAGCTGCGCGCCCGGTCCGCGGACGTGCGGATCGGCGTCCAGCGACCTACTTCGGCGCCATCCTGATCGCGCCGTCCAACCGGATCACCTCGCCGTTGAGCATCGTGTTCTCGGCGATGTGGCAGGCCAGCCGGGCGTATTCCTCGGGACGCCCGAGCCGTGGCGGGAACGGCACCTGAGCTCCGAGCGCCTCGCGCGCCGGCTCGGGCAGCCCGGCCAGCAGCGGGGTGTCGAACAGGCCCGGGGCGATCGTGCAGACCCGGATTCCCTGGCGCGCCAGGTCGCGCGCCGCCGGGAGCGTCAGCCCGACCACGCCGCCCTTCGAGGCGGAGTACGCGGCCTGTCCGATCTGGCCGTCGAAGGCCGCGACCGAAGCGGTCATCACCACGGCTCCGCGCTCGCCCTCGGCGTCGGGCTCGCCGGCGGACATGGCGGCGGCGCTGAGCCGGAGGACGTTGAAGGTGCCGATCAGGTTCACGCGGATCACCGTCTCGAAGGGCTGGAGCGCCGCGGCGCCGCCCTTGCCGACCGTGCGCTCGGCCCAGCCGATGCCGGCGCAGGAGACCGCCAGCCGCAGCCCCTCCACGGCATCGACGGCCGCCTGCACCTGAGCCTCGTCGGTCACGTCGGCCGCGACGAACGAGCCGCCCAGCTCGTCGGCGAGAGCGCTGCCGCGCTCCTCGTTGAGATCGGCGATGGTCACTCGCGCCCCGCGCGCGGCAAGCTCCCGCGCGGTGGCCTCCCCAAGCCCGGAGGCCCCGCCGGCAACAAGCGCCCCGATTCCGTTGAGCTCCATGGGCGGGGCAGCCTAACCGCTGGGCACGACTTGGCCGGGCGCTGGCGGCCGGGTCGACGCCGCCTCGCCTTCGGCCCGCTCCCGGTGCACCGCCACCCCGGCGATCACCAGCGCCACGCCCAGCGCCTCGTTCCACGACGGCACCTGCGCCAGCACCACCACTCCGATCACCGTCGCGGTCGCCGGCAGCAGCGACACCATCAGCGCGTAGGTCGCTCGTGCCAGCCGGCGCATCGCCAGCTGGTCGCTGATGTAGGGGATCACCGACGAGGAGATGCCCACGCCCACACCCGCGAGCAGCGCCACAGGATCGCCCAGGGCCGGCACGGCCGCCCAGCCCGCCAGCGGCGTGACGACCACCAGCGCCACCAGCATCGACGCCGCCAGGCCATCGATCCCGCTGAACGCGCCGAGCTGGGCCACTCGGTGCGCGAGCACGATGTAGACCGCGAACAGCCCTGCGTTCACGAAGGCGAGCGCCACCCCCAGCCCCTCGCCCTCCAGCTGCACCCCGGTCAGCAGGTACACGCCCGGCACGGCCAGCAGCAGCGCCGCGAGGTTGCGCGGAGTCCGTGCACCGAAGGCCGCCAGCGCGACCACCGGCAGGAACTCGATGGCGGCGACCGTGGCCAGCGGCAGCCGGTCGATCGCCATGTAGAACGAGCAGTTCATCACCGCGAGGACGGCCCCCCACCAGAGCAGCAGCCGGCGGCCGGAGCCGTCAGCGCGAGCCAGCGTCCGCCAGGGCCGGCGCCAGAGGGCGAACACCAGCGCCGCGGCGCCGATCCGCAGCCAGGCCACCCCGAGCACGTCGACCCGCGCGAACAGCAGCACCGCGAAGGCGGGCCCGAGGTAGTGGAAGACCGCGCTGACGAGGAAGTAGGCGTGCGGGGGAACGCGATCGGACACGACAACAGCTTCCCCCGCGCAGGCGCACCTCCATAGCCTTAGTTCAAGGTAATATGCCGCACATGGCTACGAATCGAAGGCAAAACAACGAGAACGCCCTCGATGACGCCAACCGCCGCCTGCTGGTCGAGCTGCAGCAGGACGCGCGCCTCTCGTTCGCCGAGCTGGGGCGCCGCGTCGGGCTCTCGTCGCCCGCCGTCGCCGAGCGGCTGGCGCGGCTCGAGGAGACCGGCGTGATCACCGGCTACCGGGCCGACGTCGACCCGCGCGCGGTGGGCTTCACGCTCGGCGTCGTGATCCGCATCCGCCCGGCGCCGCGCGAGCTGCACAAGGTCGCCGAGCTGGCTCAGCGCACCCCGGAGGTGGTCGAGTGCCACCGCATCACCGGGGAGGACTGCTACTTCGTCAAGGCCTACGTCCGCGATGTCGAGCACCTGGAAGAGGTGATCGACCAGTTCGCGATCTACGGCCAGACGACCTCGTCGATCATGCAAACCTCACCGGTCCCCGCCCGCGGGATTTCCCTCTAACCGGCCGGGTTGCCGCGAGGGGCCCGGGGCGTGAGCCCCCGGATGGCATCCACTCGAGCGAACGCCAGCCCGAACAGCCCCGACCCGTCGGTGAAGAACTCGTCGAGGCGCAGGCCGGCCGCGCGCAGCTCGCGCTCGACCGCCTCGCGGGTGAACTTGGCGCTGATCTCCGTGCGGATCTCCTCGCCGTCGGCGAAAGTGACCTCCAGATCGGCGCCGTCGATGCGCACCCGCTGCGCCCCGTTTGCCCTCAGGCGCATCTCGATCCACGAGTTCGCCTCGTCGAAGAACGCCACGTGCTCGAACGCCTCCGGGTCGAAGTTCGCGTCCAGGCCCGCGTTGATCACCCGCAGCACGTTGCGGTTGAACTCCGCGGTCACGCCCTCGCTGTCGTTGTAGGCGGCCTCGAGCACGTAGCGGTCCTTGACCAGGTCGGTGCCGATCACCAGCCGGTCGTCGGACCCCATCTGCTCGCGCAGCCGCGCGAGGAAGAGGGCCCGCTCGTCCGGCAGCAGGTTGCCGATCGTCCCGCCCAGGAACGCGAACAGCCGCCGGCGCCCGTCGGGGATGCGGTGCAGGTCGCGCCCGAAGTCGCCGACCACACCGTGTACCTCCAGGCCGGGATAGAGCTCGGTCAGCTCGGCGGCGCAGGCCTCCACGACGGAGGGGTCGAAGTCGAACGGCACGTAGCGCCGCAGCGACCCATGACCGGCCATCGCGTAGAGCAGCGCGCGCGTCTTCGAGGCCGTGCCGGACCCGAGCTCGACCAGCTCCTCCGCCTCGCTGGCCTCGACGATCTCCGGCGCGTGCCGGTTGAGGATCTGGCGCTCGCAGCGCGTCGGGTAGTACTCGGGCAGCGTGGTGATGCGGTCGAACAGCTCCGACCCGCGCTCGTCGTAGAAGTACTTGGGCGGCAGCTCCTTGAGCGAGCGGGTCAGCCCGTCGCGCACGTCGTCGACGAGCGTGTCGAGCACCTCGTGGCGATCGATCACGACGCTCATGCGTCCTCCGCGCAGCGGAAGCCGGCGAAGATCTGCCGGCGCTGGGGGTGGTCCCAGTTGCGGAACGTGGAGCGGGCGACCCGCGGGCGCGTGGCCCAGGAGCCGCCACGCAGCACGCGGTAGCCCTCGCCGAAGAAGACCGCCGAGTACTCGGCGTAAGGGTACGCCTCGAAGCCCGGGTAGCCCTCGAACTCGCTCGCGGTCCACTCCCAGCAGTCGCCCACGAACGGACCGGCCGGGCCGGGGCCGAACTCGAGCTGGTCGAGTGCTCCGCGCTCCGGCTCGAACAGCGTCGCCGCGCGCTCCCACTCCGCCTCTGTCGGCAGGCGGGCGCCGCGCCAGCGCGCGTAGGCCTCGGCCTCGAACCACGACACGTGCATCACCGGCAGCTGGCGCGCCAGCGGCTCGACGGAGTCGAAGCGCCGCTCCCCTCCGTCGGCCGTCCAGTAGAGCGGGCGCTCCCAGTCGTCGCGCTCGCGGAAGCGCCAGCCCGCCTCCGACCACAGCTCCCGGCGCTGGTAGCCGCCGTCCTCCAGGAACTCCAGATACTGCCCGTTGGTCACGGGAGCGCGATCGATCCGGCAGGCGCCGAGCTCCACCCGGTGACGAGGGCGCTCGTTGTCGTAGGCGAAGCCCGCGTCACCGAACCCGATCTCGACCGGACCGGCGTCGATGACGATCGTGCCCGACGCGGCCGCGCCGGCGGCTCCCGGGCGCTCCGGGGAGTACACGCCGGGCTCGGCCAGCTGCAGCGTCTGGAGCATCGTCTCGTTGTGCTGGTGCTCGTGCTGGATCAGCATCTCGCCGATGTCGTGCGACACGCCGTCGAGGTGCGCCAGCGTGCGCTCGCGCACCGCCTCCATGTAGGCGATCGCCTCGGGGCGCCGGGGGTACGCGAGCTCGGCGCGCCGCGGGCGCGGCGTCTCGGCGGCGTCGTAGAGCTCCGCCAGCTCGGGGCGCAGCAGCTCGAGCCCGGTCTCGCGGCAGATCCAGAGGTCCTCGAACGCGGCGATGTGCCCCAGGTCCCAGACGAGCGGGCTCATCAAGGGGTCGTGCTGGCGGTCGAGGTCGGCGTCGGACAGCGGCTCCACGAGCGCGAGCGTGCGCTCGCGCGCCTCCTCGAACAGCGACCCGACCCCTCCGAGGGGCTTTGTCCGCGCGGTGTCGATGAGAGCTACTCGCTAACTCTCTCGACGAGGAACGAGATACGCACCAGCGCGCGCCACTCGTCGAGGTTTTCGCCACGAAGGCCCGTGGAAACCACGTCGACGGCCTTTATGTTCCGAAGCGACTGGCGGGCGTCCTCGAGAGCGGCCTTGACCGCACCGTCGGAACTGTCGGGCGAGCTGCCCACCACCTCGATGATCTTCGTAACCGCCACGCATGGCTCCCTTCGTTCGGGGTTGTACGCAGGCTACCGAGGCCTGTACCGTTGCGCGCGATGGAGGCCTCGCGCGCCGAGGGGGGTGGCTACCTCGACACCTCTCGCCTGTCGCCAGGCGAGTACGTCGGCATGGGCGCAGCCCTTGTCCTGTTCGCCTCGCTGTGGCTGCCGTGGTTCACGACCAGCTCGGACAACGCCAACTCCCGCCTGGGCGGCGCCAGCGGCGGCGACGGGGTGAACGCGTGGCACGTGTTCAGCACGCTCGACATCCTGCTCACGCTGGCCGCGACCGCGCCCTTTGTACTGTCCTGGATCATCGCCCGCGGTCACAAACTCACTTGGAAGCCCGGCGAGGTGACGATGATCGTGGGAATCACCGCGTTCGTGCTGATCCTCTGCAACGGCATCATCCTCGGCCGCCCCGGCGACAGCGTCGACATCGGCCTGGGCGTCGGCTACTTCGTCGGCCTGCTCGCCTCTGTCGGGATGCTGGTGGCCGGCTACCTGCGCCAGGCCGTGTACGGCGACGCGCGCAAGCCGCCCGGGGTCATCTGATGGAGGCCCGCACGGACGTCGGCCCGCCGCCGCAGGGTTCCAGCGGCGGCGGACCAGACCGCAACCTCGCGATGGAGCTGGTGCGCACCACCGAGTACGCCGCCCTGGCCTGCGCGCGCTGGATCGGTCGCGGCGACAAGGAGGGTGCCGACGGCGCCGCGGTCGACGCGATGCGCATGCTGCTCGACACGGTCGCGATGGACGGCGTCGTGGTGATCGGCGAGGGCGAGAAGGACGAGGCGCCGATGCTCTACAACGGCGAGCACATCGGCGACGGCTCCCCGCCCCAGGTGGACATCGCCGTCGACCCGCTCGAGGGCACCGAGCTGTGCGCGAAGGGCCTGCCCAACGCGATCGCCACGATCGCGCTGTCCGAGCGCGGCACGATGTTCGACCCCGGCCCCTGCGTGTACATGATGAAGATGGCCACGTCGCGCGAGCTGGCCCACCTGCTCGACCTCGACCGGCCGCTCGGCGAGACGCTCGGGCTGATGGCCGAGGAGAAGGGCGTGCCGGTCGGCGACCTGGTCGTGATCATGCTCGACCGTCCCCGCCACGACGACGCGATGCGGGAGATCCGCGAGGTGGGCGCGCGCATCAGGCTGATCCCGCACGGCGACGTCTCCGCCGCTCTGGTGGCGGTCACCGAGGGATCGCCAGTCGACCTGCTCTACGGCATCGGCGGCACGCCCGAGGGGGTGCTCGCGGCCGCTGCGATCAAGTGCACCGGCGGTCAGATCCTCGGCCGCCTGTGGCCGCGCTCCGACGAGGAGCGCAACGCGGCACTCGAGGCCGGCTACGACCTCGAGGAGGTGCTCGACCGCGACCGCCTGGTGTCAGGCGACGACGTCTTCTTCGCCGCCACCGGTGTGACCGACGGCGAGATGCTCGCGGGCGTGCACTACATCGGCCGTCAGGCCGCCACGACCGAGTCGATCTCGATGCGCTCGCGTTCGGGCACCGTGCGCACGATCACCGCTCGCCACGATCGGGCGAAGCTGCGGGAGATCGTGGGCGAACGGCTGGCCTGAGCGCGCCCACGACGGACGGTTCCAGCTCGAGGTTCGCCAGCGAGCGCAGGAACGCGTTCGTCACGACCACGTGGATGCGCAGCTGCGTCTGGTTGTAGATCAGGCGCCCGGCCCGGGCGAACCAGCCCCAGCCCGCGATCACCGGGTAGAAGTTCACGACCTCGGAGGTCACCACGGCGGTGGCCTCGTGGGAGCCGTCGCGGGCGGGCAGGCGGCGCACGCCCAGGCGCAGGTAGCCGCGCGCGCGGCCGCTCGGCGCCACGAGCAGGCCGCGGTCGATCGGCCAGGTGACGCTGCCGCCCTCGGCGTCGATCTCGTACTCGGGGGCGCCGAAGCGCAGCAGCACGAACGGGCGCCCGATCAGCACCACCTCGCGGGTCGTCTCGGTGTAGCGCACCCGCAGCAGCCCCAGCGAGACGCGTGTCAGGAAGCGCCAGTAGGTGCGCGCCAGCCGCTCCAGGTACTCGGCCGACCAGACCCGGTCGAGCTCCTCGCGCGGGAGCGTGACCTCGGCCACCTGCTTGGAGCCGATGCTCCCGTCCGCCGCGTACTCCGACCGCGGCTGGCGCACCAGCTCCACGCGCGCACGCGCGCGCTGCCGCCGCTCGATCAGGCGGCGCGGGTGGCGGCGCCTCACAGCAGCTCGACCTCCACACGCTCGCCGGCGGGCGCCTCGCCCTCACCCGGGGCGATCAGCGCCAGCGCGTCGGCGCCGAGCATCGAGGTGAGCACGTGTGAGCCTTGCGCACCCTTGGTGGGCGAGGCGCGCCAGCCGCTCTCGTCGGCCGCCAGCCGCACGCGCACCGCCTGCTCGCGGCGGGGGTTGCGCGCGACCGGCTGGTCCAGCAGCGCGGTGGTGCGGCTGGCCGAGGGGTCGGCGCCCTGCAGCGCCGCCAGCGCGGGCCGCACGAACAGCTGGAACGTGACCATGGCGGACACCGGGTTTCCCGGCAGGCCGAAGGCGAGCGTGTGGCCGCGCGTGCCGAACCAGGCGGGCTTGCCGGGCCGCAGGTTGACTCCCCAGAAGTGCTCCTCCACGCCGAGCTCGGCGAGCGCGCCCTTCACGTGGTCGTGCGGCCCGACCGACACGCCGCCGGACACCACGACGACGTCCGCGGCGTCGAGGGCGGCCCCCAGCGCGGCGCGCGTGGCCTCGGCGCTGTCGGGCACCCGCTCGCGTCCGCCGAGGGTGGCGCCGGCGCGCTGGACCTGCCCCGCCAGCGCGTAGGCGTTGGAGCTGTAGATGCCGCCCGGCGCGAGCGGCTCGCCCGGGTCGGTCAGCTCGTCGCCCGTGACCAGCAGCGCCACGCCTGGCCGGCGCGTGCAGGCCAGCGAGGCGCGACCGACCGACGCCGCCACGCCGAGCGCGGCCGGAGCCAGCACGTCACCGGCGCGCAGGACGTGCTCGCCGGCGGCGATGTCCTCGCCGGCGCGGCGGATGTTGGCGCCCGGCTGGGTGACCGGCACGCGCACGGCGCCCGCGCCCGCGGGCTCGGTGTCCTCGACGGGCACCACCGCCGTGGCCCCCTGCGGGACAGCGGCGCCCGTGGAGATCTCGATCGCCGTGCCCGGCCTCAGCGCGATGGCCGCGGGGTGCCCCGCGCGCGCCTCCCCGATCACCTCCAGGTTGGCCGCGTGGCCCGCGATCACGGCGTAGCCGTCCATCGCGGAGCTGTCGAACGGGGGCACCGAGATGTCGCTGCGCACGTCCTCGGCCAGGACCCGGGCGAGCGCGTCGACGACCGGCACCGGCTCGGCCTCGAGCGGCTGCACGGCCGCCAGCACCCGCCGGCGCGCCTCTTCGATCGCGATCAGCTTCGCCATCGGGCCGCATCTTGTCAGTGGCGGCGCCTCCCATGAATGCGGGTCTACTCCGCCGTTTGCGGGAGTAGGATCGTTAGAGCCGCCGGCGAGATCCGGTCCATCCAGTGACCGCAAACGCATGACACCGATCCGGGGCCCACTCGCGCGCCTCGAACGCTCGCGGGACGAGCTCGCCAAGGCATGGCTCGTCCGGCTGATCGAGCGTGCCTCGCTGGAAGAGATCAGCGAGCTCCCGACCGAGCAGATCGCGCGGGAGCTGCCCGAGCTGATCAGCGACATCGTGGGGTCGGTCGCCAGCGCCAACGGCGACCCCTACGAGCTGAGCGAGCAGCAGACCCAGCGGGCCGCCGCCATCGCCGGGCTGCGCGGCAGCCGCGAGGCCAGCCCCAGCGACGTCGCGCGCGACATCGCGGCGCTCCAGGCGGTGCTGGTGCGCGCCCTGCGTGAGGAGCTGAGCGAGAAGGAGCCGGAGCGCTTCGCCGACGCGGTGGAGCGGCTGGCCGACGCCACCGGCGCCATCCAGGCGGCGGCCGTCGAGGAGCTGGTCCGCAGCCGCTCGCGCGAGCTGGAGTCGCAGGCCAACACCGACCCGCTGACCGGGCTCGGCAACCTGCGCAACCTGCAGCGCGAGCTGGCGAAGATGCTCGAGATCCAGAAGCGCTACGGGCACCCGTTCGGCCTGCTCCTGCTGGACATCGACGGGCTCAAGCGCGTGAACGACTCCCAGGGGCACCAGGCCGGAGACCGGCTGCTGATGCAGGTGGCGATGGCGCTGCAACGGTCGATCCGCAGCGTGGACGTGGCCGCGCGGCTGGGCGGCGACGAGTTCTGCGTGCTGGCGCCGGAGCAGGAGGCCGGGGCGGCGGCTCAGCTGGGCGAGCGCCTCGCGGCCGCCGTGGCCGACGAGGTCTCGATCCCGGCCGACCCGCCCATCGGGCTGTCGATCGGAGTGGTCTCCTGCCCGGAGCACGGCCAGGACGCGGAGGCGCTCATCGACGCGGCCGACCGCGCGATGTACCGCGCCAAGGCGGCCGGAGACAACATCGCCATGGGCGATCCCGCCCCCGCCGACGAGGTCGCCGAAGAATCGAACAGCAACGGCAGCGCGTAAGGGCCCAAGCCGACTGGCCGACGTTCCGCGGGGGGCCGGGGGCGCGAGCCCCCGGATGCCTTCTACGGGGGGCCGGGGGCGCGAGCCCCCGGATGCCATCCCTATTCGATTAAGCCGTGGCGGATGCCGATCGCCACTGCCTGCGTGCGCGTGGAGGCGTCCAGCTTCGCCAGGATCCGCTTGGTGTGCGTGCGGACCGTCTCCGTCGAGAGGCCGAGCTTCTGTGCCACGGCGTCGGTCTGCATGCCGTCGGCCAGCATCTGGAGGATCTCGCGCTGGCGGGCGCTGAGCGTCCGGTCGCCCTCGTCCAGCACGATCGTCGACGACAGGCCCGGGTCGACGTAGAACTCGCCCAGGCGGGCGGCCTCGATCGCGCGGATCAGGTCCTCGGAGGGGGAGTCCTTGCGCACGTAGCCCTTCACGCCCGCCTTGAGCGCCTCGCTCAGCAGGCGCGCCCCGCCGTCGGAGGTGAACACCACGATCGGCGCCTTGAGCTCGCCGCGCAGCTTGCTGACGACCTCGGCCACGTCCACACCGACCCGCCAGGGGTCGACGATCACTACGTCGGGCGGCTCGCCGTTGAGCGTCGCGCTGGCCTCTTCGAGGGTGGCGGCGTCGCTGATCGTGGAGTCCCCGAACGCCTGCTCCAGCACGGCTCTGACTCCCGCCCGGACGACCGGGTGGTCGTCGACGATGAGGCAGCGAGGGGATGCCTTCGCGCCGGGCATGGGCCGGGAAGCATACTCCCGCTAGGGGCGCGGCAGGCGCCGCATGACCCCGCGCGCCACGCCGTTCGCGACGCGCGCGCCGGCTGCGGCAAGGCCCGTCGCGGTACGGATGGCGTCGCCGACCGGGTCACCCTGCGCCGGCGCCTCGGCGGGCTCGGCCGTCGCGGGGGGCGGCTTTGGCGCCGTGCGCGGCTTCGCGGGCCGCTTCTCGCTGCGCCGGCCCGGCCGGGAGTGGGGCAGGTTGCCGAGCACGCCTCCGTCGTCTGCCATCGTGAAGGAGTCTAGTCCTCGGGTGTTCGGGTACAGCCGCGAGTAGAGGCCGCCGAAACGTTTCGTGCGGTACCCGTACTGGGGACAAGCGTGCAAGTACCGACGTGGCGCGTATCCCCTTGAACCTATTGGAGTAGATGACGTGCTGGTCCACCCTCCAATCGGCGGAGATTCCGCTTTCCATCGCTTGACTTCACTATCTATAGCGTTAGTGTGGTATCCGGTTGGATTTACTGGGCCCGGCGGGTCACGCCGGGCCATGCTTGACGCCAAGGAACGGAATGTCTGTAGCTGAACTGCAAGAGCTCGAAGAGGTCAGGCTGCTTGTCGCGAAAGGCCGCCAGACCGGAGTACTGACCTACGCCGAGGTGGCCACCGCGCTCGCCGAGGTGGAGCTCGACGATGGAGACGTCGAAGAGCTGCACGGCTTCCTCGAGAAGAGCGAGATCGAGCTCGTCGAGGACGACCCCACGGCCAGCGAGCCGCAGGTCGAGCGCGCGGTGGATCGCCGCAGCCGCCGTAAGAAGGCGTCGATCGACCTGAAGCCGGACATGACCACCGACTCCCTTCAGCTGTTCCTGAAGGACATCGGCAAGGTCAGGCTGCTCACCGCCCAGGAGGAGGTCGACCTCGCCAAGCGCATCGAGCGCGGCGACCTCGACGCCAAGCAGAAGATGGTCGAGTCCAACCTGCGCCTGGTCGTCTCGATCGCGAAGAACTACCGCAACCAGGGCCTGCC
>JAXDIH010000135.1:0-7033 GCA_034664105.1 Thermoleophilaceae bacterium | reverse complement strand
TCGTCTTCAACTCGCCCGCGTGGCCCAGGAAGGGCACCAGCGTCAGGTGGACGAACATGCTCCGCTCGCGCCCGAGGTCGGAGTGGAACTGGCGCAGCGCCTCGAGGAACGGCAGCGACTCGATGTCGCCGACCGTGCCGCCGATCTCGGTGATGACGATGTCGACGTCGGTCGACTCCGCCACCAGCTTGATGCGGTTCTTGATCTCGTCGGTGATGTGCGGGATCACCTGGACGGTGCCGCCGAGGTAGTCGCCGCGGCGCTCGCGCCGGATCACCGAGTTGTAGATCGCCCCGGCCGTCGCGTTCGAGGCGCGGCTGGTGTTCACGTCCGTGAAGCGCTCGTAGTGGCCGAGGTCCAGGTCGGTCTCGGCGCCGTCCTCGGTGACGAACACCTCGCCGTGCTGGAACGGGCTCATCGTGCCCGGGTCCACGTTGATGTACGGGTCGAACTTCTGGATCGTCACGGACAGCCCGCGAGCGACCAGCAGATGACCCAGCGAAGCGGCGGCGATGCCTTTCCCAAGAGCGGAGACGACGCCGCCGGTGATGAAAATAAATCGGGTTTCCGGGCGCGTCTGGGGCATGCAGGCTCTGGGAGTTCGAGTGTACCGGGCGAGCGGGCGGAAGACGCCTAGGCCGCGGCCAGCAGTTGCTTCGCGTGCTTGCGCGCCGCGCCGTCGGAGGTCTCCGCGCCCAGCATCCGCATCAGCTCCTCGACGACTCCGTCGCCGGCCAGGTGCTCGACCGTGGTGAGCGAGGTCTCGTCGCCGGCGGACTTCTCGATGCGGAAGTGCCCGCTGGCGAGCGCCGCGATCTGCGGCAGGTGGGTGATGCAGAGCACCTGGCGCGACTCGCCGAGCGCACGCAGGCGCTCGCCCACCGCGCGGGCGGTCTGGCCGCCGACGCCGGCGTCGACCTCGTCGAACACCAGTGTGCGCGACTCGCCCGTCCCGGCCACGGTCATCAGCGCCAGCATCACGCGCGAGAGCTCGCCTCCGGACGCGGCCTCGCGGATCGGAGCGGCGGGCACGCCGGGGTTGGGCGCCAGCATCAGCTCCGCGCGCTCGGCGCCGCTGGGCCCGATGTCCTCGCGCGGCTCCAGCCGCACCTCGAAGGAAGCGTCCTCCATCGCCAGTGCGGCGAGCTCCTCGCGCACCCGCTCGGCGAGCTCGGGCGCGGCCTCGCGCCGGCGCTTGCCGAGCTGCGCGGCCAGCTTGTCGCGCTCTGACAGTGCGGCCGCCAGCTCGGCCTCGGCACGCTCGGTCGCGACCTCGGCCTGCTCCAGCCGCTCGCGCTCGGCGCGGCAGCGCTCAGCGTGCTCCAGAACGGCTGTGACGGTGCCGCCGTGCTTGCGCTCCACCCGGTCGTACTGCTCGAGGCGCTCCTCCACCTGCTGCAGCCGCCCCGGCTCGGCCTCCAGCGACTCGGCGTAGCGACGCAGCTCGCCGCCGAGGTCCTCCGCCTCGATCCGCAGCGCCGCCAGGCGCGCTCCGATCTGGTCGAGCTCGGGGTCCACGCCCTGCACGCCACCGGTGAGCTGCTCGCACTCGGCCAGCAGCTGCGCGACGCCGCCGTCGCCGCTGGACGGCGCGATCGCCTCCGCCCCGCCCCCGGCCGCGGCCAGCAGGCCGTCCATCTGCCTCAGCCGCTCGCGCTCGCCACCGAGCGCCGCGCGCTCCTCCTCGGAGGGGTCGAGCGCCTCGATCTCCTCGATCTCGAAGGCCAGCAGGTCCAGGTCGCGGTCGCGCGTGCCGGCCCGCTCGCGCAGCTCGATCAGCCGCTGCTCCACCTCCCGCACGTGCGCGTGGGCCGTGGCCAGGCGCTCGCGCAGCTCCAGCTGGTCGGGGCCGCAGAAGGCGTCGAGCAGGTCGAGTTGCGCCGAGGCGAGCGTCAGCCGGCGGTGCTCGTGCTGGCCGAAGAACGCCACCAGGCGGCCGCCGAGCGCCTGCAGGTCGGCCGCCGTGGCCGAGCGGCCCTCGACGAACGCCCGGGTGCGGCCCTCGGCGCTGACGCGGCGCGCGAGGACGATCTCCTCGAGCGACCCGTCGATGCGCTCGCGCAGGTCGGCGAGGCCCGGCTCGTCCAGCAGCCCCGGAGGCAGAGCGAAGACGCCCTCGACGTAGGCCTCACGCGCGCCGGGGCGGACGATGCCCGAGCGGGCCTTGCCGCCCAGGAGCAGGTCGAGCGCGTGGGCCAGCACCGTCTTGCCGGCGCCGGTCTCGCCGGTGAGTGCGGACAGCCCCGGGCCGGGACGCAGCTCGGCGCGCTCGATCAGCAGGAGGTTCTCGATGCGCAGCTCAAGGAGCACGGGGTCAGGGATACCAGCGGCCACGGATGGATGGCACCCGGGGGCTCGCGCCCCCGGCCCCCCGCGGAAATTGGCTTCGCGTTGCGGGCGCGGCCGCGTGGGCCTCAGTGCGACAAACGGCCGAACTTGTCCCGCAGGCGGTGGTAGAACGTGGCCCCGGGCGCCTGCGCCAGCAGCGACTGGCCCTGCTTGAACTGGATCTTCATCGTCGCCTCGGGGGCGAGTGTGCCGGCCTGTCGCGCGTCGGTCGACACGTCCACCTCCTCGGAGGGCGACCGGTTCGTGACCTCGAGCGAGTCGCCCGGGGCCACCACCAGCGAGCGGGCGGTGAGCGTGTGCGGCGCGATGAACGACACCACGAAGCCCTCCACTCCCCAGGCGAGGACGGGGCCGCCGTTGGCCAGGTTGTAGCCGGTGGACCCCGCCGGAGTGGCCACCACCAGGCCGTCGCAGCGCACCTCCCCCAGCTGCTCGCCCTCGACCGAGTAGGCCAGCTCGGCTACCCGTCCGTCCGGGCGGCGGTGGAGGGAGACGTCGTTGATGGCCACCCGCTCGCCCTCCGACGTCTCGGCCACCAGCCCGGGCAGCGCCATCACGTCGAACTCGCCGCGCAGCGCGCGCCGCACGCCGTCCTCCAGCTCCCACGGCTCGATCGTGGCCAGGAACCCGATCGCTCCGTAGTTGATCGCGAACACGGGGACGCCGGTGCCCGCGAACGCCCGCAGCGCGGTCAGGATCGTGCCGTCGCCGCCCAGCACCAGCGCGAGGTCCGTGCCGCGGTACGGCGCCGTCGCCTCCCCCACCCCCTTCACCGTGCCGAACTTCTCGGTCTCCGCCGACGGCACGTTCACATCGACGCCCGCCTCGGCGGCCAGCTCGACCACCCGGCGCAGCGCGCCCTCGGTGTCGCCCGGGCGCGTATGCGTGAACACCGTTATCAAGCGCGGCGCGTCGGTCACGGTTCCGCCCTTCTCGCTGCCGCCTCCAAGTCGTCGACCGCGCCGGGGCGGCCTGACTCGGCCAGCCACACGAAGCTCTCCCGGTTGCCCGCCGGGCCGGGCAGCCCGGAGGAGGCGAAGCCGAGCACGGCCGCGCCGAGCTCGTCGCGGGCGTAGGTCGCCACGGCCACCAGCGCGGCGCGGCGGTCGTCGGCGTCGCGCACGACGCCACCCTTGGAGATCAGGTCGCGCCCGACCTCGAACTGCGGCTTGACCAAAGCGAGGCAGTCGAAGCTGGACCCCGCGGCTGCGAGCACGGCGGGCAGGACCTTGGTGAGCGAGATGAAGGAGACGTCGGCGACGATCAGGTCGGGCTGCCAGGGCAACTCACCGCGCTCGAGCATGCGGGCGTTGCGGCGCTCGACGACGGTCACTCGCTCGTCGTTGCGCAGGGTCCAGTGCAGCTCGCCGTACGCCACGTCGAGCGCGATCACGGCCTCCGCCCCACGCTGGAGGAGGCAGTCGGTGAAGCCGCCGGTGGAGGCGCCGACGTCGAGCGCCCGACGGCCCTGCGGATCGAGCTCGAAGGCATCCAGGGCGTTGGCCAGCTTCACGCCGCCGCGCGACACGAACGCCGGCCGCTCGGCCACCTCCAGCTCGGCATCCGGAGCCACCAGCTCGCCGGGCTTGCGCGCGGCACGGTCGCCCACACGCACGTCGCCGGCCATCACGGCAGCCGCCGCACGGGTGCGAGTCTCGAACAGCCCGCGCTCGGCGAGCAGCGTGTCCAGCCGCCGCTTCGGCATCGCAGGAGGGTACCCGTGACCAAGTGTGACCGACCTCACACATCGCCCCCAAGGCGTGCGTAGCCTCGAATGCAGGATGACGATCGCACGCCTTATCTCTCCAGCGTTCCGCTCGGGTCTGCTGATGGCGGCTGGTACGGCGCTGATCGGCCTTCCCTTTGCCGTAGGACTAGGCGCCGCCGCGATCGTGACCGGCCTGGCGATCGGTGTCCTGATCGTGGCTCTCGCCCTCGCCGGCACCGCCCCGACCGGGCGCGGCACCCTGCCGACCTCGGCCCAGGCGGTCTATGACCGCGGCATCGGCTTCGGCCTGCTGCTGGTGGCCGTGCTGTTCGGGCTGTCCGGCGACCTCGGCGCCGCGGTGCTGTTCGCGACCGCCGGACTCGCCGCTCTGATCGTGACCTCGATCACGCGCTACAGCACGAGCGCGGCCTAGAAACTTCCTCTCAGAGTCGACATAGCATCATTCCTCCCTCGGGAAACGGCCTCGCTTCGGCGGGGTCGTTTTCTTTTTCGCCTGCGAGACTGACCCGTCCGTGGCCACCCACCGCTACGAGACGCGCGTTCAGTGGACCGGCTCTACCGGCCTCGGCTGGGAGAACTACGACCGCACCCACGTCGGTGGGGCGCCCGACGTCACCGAGGAAGTTCGGCTGACGACCGGCGAGAGCAACGGCGATCCCTCGATTTTCAACCCCGAGCAGCTGCTGCTGATGGCCGCGTCCTCGTGTCAGATGCTGTGGTTCCTGCACCTCGCCGCCAAGGCCCGCGTGGACGTGGTGGAGTACGAGGACGAGGCCACCGCGCTGATGCCGACCGACCAGGAGCCCGTCCGCATCACCGAGATCGCGCTGCGGCCCCGCATCGTGGTGTCCGACGACGAGAGCGTGGGCCGCGTCCAGAAGCTCGCCCACAAGGCCCACGAGCACTGCTTCGTCGCCAACAGCCTGAACGCCGAGATGACCCTTCAACCGACCGTCGAGGTACGTCCTTGAGCACTCCGGAACTGCTGCATCGCCTGCTGACCGCCCCCGGCCCGCCCGGCCACGAGTCGGCGCCCGCCGCGATCTGGCGCGAGGCGGCCGAGCAGTTCGCCGACGAGGTGACCGTCGACCGCATGGGCAGCTCGGTGGCACGCGTGGCCGGCGGCAGCGACCGCCCGCTGCTCGCGGTGGTCGGCCACATCGACGAGATCGGCCTGCTGGTGAGCCACGTCAGCAGCGGCGGCTTCCTGCACGTGAACGGGTCGGGCGGCTGGGATCCGCAGGTGCTGGTCGGCCAGCGCGTGGAGGTGCTCGCGGGGCACGGCACCGTGCGCGGCGTGATCGGGCGCAAGCCGATCCACGTACTGGAGCCGGAGGAGCGGAAGAAGGCCGTGGAGCTCAAGGGCCTGCACGTGGACATCGGCGCGCGCGACGAGGAGGAGGCCCGCTCGCTGGTGCGGGAGGGCGACCCGATCGTGATCACCGCCGAGCCACTCGAGCTGCGCGGCGATCGGCTGGCCTCCCGCTCACTCGACAACCGCCTGGGCGTGTACGTGTCGCTCGAGGTGGCGCGCCGGGTGAGCCAGGCCGGCGGCGGTGCCGGGCCGGTTGCCGGCGTGGCGGCCGTCCAGGAGGAGATCGGCCTGCACGGCGCCCGGGCGGTGGCCTACGGGCTGGAGCCGGACCTGGCCGTGGTGGTCGACGTGACCCACGCGACCGACGCGCCCGGCGTCGATCCCGGCGAGCTGGGCGAGCACGGGCTCGGCAGCGGCCCGGTGATCACGCGCGGCGCGATCGTCAGCCGGCCGCTGAACGATCTGCTCGACGAGGCCGCCGAGGCGGTGGGCATCGAGTGCACCACCGAGGCCGCCGGCGGCGCGACCCACACCGACGCCGACGTGGTCCACATGAGCCGCACCGGGGTGCCGACCGCGTTGGTGTCGATCCCGCTGCGCTACATGCACTCGCCCGTCGAGCTGGTCGAGCTGGCCGACGTCGAGGCCGTCATCGAGCTGATCGTGGCGATGGCGCTGCGCCTGGACCCGGACCAGCCGCTGACGCGCTGGTAGCGCGCTTTACGCCAGCGCGCCGCTGGGCTCGAGCACGGCCTGCGCCACTCGCTCCGCGACGGCCTCGGGCGTGAGCCCGACCTCCTCGCGCAACAGCGCCGGCTTGCCGTGTGTGACGAAGCGGTCGGGCAGCCCGATGCGCAGCACGCGCGTGCCGCCGAGCAGGTCCCTGTCGGCCAGGTGCTCGAGCACGCCGGAGCCGAAGCCGCCGGCAAGCACGTTTTCCTCGACCGTGACGATGAGGTCGTGCTCCGCGGCCAGGCGCTCGATCAGCTCGCCGTCGAGCGGCTTGGCGAAGCGGGCGTCGGCCACGGTGGGCTCCACGCCGTGCTCGTCGGCCAGCAGGTCGGCCGCACCGAGCGCCAGCGGCACGCCGTAGCCGTAGCCCAGCAGGGCCACGCGGTCACCCTCGCGCAACAGCTCGCCGGTCCCGATCTCGATCGGCTCGGGGCGGTGCGGCAGCGGTAGCCCCTCGGCCTCGCCGCGCGGGTAGCGCAGCGCGATCGGACCGTCGTCGTAGACCACGGCGGTGTGCAGCATGTGCACCATCATCGCCTCGTCGCGCGGCGCCATCTGCACCAGGTGCGGCAGGCAGCGCATGTAGGAGATGTCGAACGCGCCGTGGTGCGTGGGCCCGTCGTCGCCGACCAGCCCGGCGCGATCCATCGCGAACACCACGTTCAGCTTCTGCAGGCAGACGTCGTGGACGATCTGGTCGAAGCCGCGCTGGAGGAAGGTGGAGTAGACGGCCACGACCGGCTTCGCCCCTTCTAGAGCGAGGCCCGCTCCGAAGAGGACGGCGTGCTGCTCGGCGATCCCCACGTCGTAGTAGCGGTCGGGCAGGGCCTTCTGGAGGATGTCGAGGCCGGTGCCGGAGTTCATGGCGGCGGTGATGCCGATCACGCGCTCGTCGCGCTCGCACTCGG
>JAXDIH010000206.1:0-6493 GCA_034664105.1 Thermoleophilaceae bacterium | reverse complement strand
TGGAGATCGCCGCCACCATGCACCTCTCCGAGGTCACGCCGCCCGACGGCGTCGAGTTCCTCGACGACCCGGAGGAGACGATCATCGCCACGGTGGTCGTGCCCACCGAGGTCGAGGAGCCCGAGGACATCGAAGCGGAGACCGAGCTGGTCGGCGCTGACGGCGAGCCGGTCGAGGCGGCCGCCGGCGATGGCGAGGAAGCGGAGTCCCCGGCGGAGGAAGCTGAAGGCGAGGAGTCCTGAGCCTCTTCCGCCGCGGCGGAAGCAAGGCTGATTGGCTCATCGTTGGGCTGGGGAACCCCGGCGACAGGTACGCGCGGACCCGCCACAACGTCGGCTTCGAGGTGGCCGCGCTGGCCGCCGAGCGTTGGGGCCTGCCGAAGGCGAAGAGCAAGTACAACGGGCTCTACACCGAGGGGCGCGCGGGGCACGGCGGGCCGCGTGTGGCGGTGCTGCTGCCGCAGACCTACATGAACGAGTCGGGAAGCTCCGTCAGCCCCGCGCGCGGCGCGCTGGGCGTGGAGCTCGACCAGGTCGTGGCGGTGCACGACGAGATCGACCTGCCCTTTGGCCGCATCGAGACCCGCTTGGGCGGCGGACTCGCCGGTCACAACGGACTGAAGTCGCTGAAGCAGGGGCTCGGCAGTGCGGACTTCCGGAGGGTGAGGGTCGGCGTGGGGCGCCCGGACAGCACCGACCCGGAGATCGTCTCGGCCCACGTGCTGGGTCGCTTCAGCGAGCCCAAGGAGGACGTGCGCGAGCTGATAGAGCGGGCCGCGGACGAGCTCGACCGCGTGGTGGGTAACCTCAGCGAATAGGCCGCGCGGCAGCCCCGGGCGGCTGCTCCGCATGCTTAGACCGCTTCTGAAATACGCACACGAGGACGCCGGCGTGACAGCGCTGGCCGAGGCCGCGCGCACGGAGCCTCAGCGGGCGTTCGTGTCGGCCAGCCTGCGCCCGTACCTGCTCGCCTCCCTGCTGGACGCGGAGCCCGACCGGCCCGCCCTGGTGGTCGCCGGCGATGACCGCGCCGCCCGCGACCTGGCCGCCGACCTGCGCGCCTTCCTCGCGCCGCGGCCCGTGCGCTTCTACCCGGCGCGCGGCATGCGCTACGAGTCCCATCTGGCCCCGCCGCCCCACCTGGTCGGGTTGCGCATCGGCGCCCTCGACTCGCTCCTGGGCGAGCAGCCGGCCGTGGTGGTGGCAGCGGCCGCCGCGCTGGCCGAGAAGGTGCCCGACCCGGATCTGCGGCCGCACGGCTTCACGATCGAGAAGGGCGAGCTGCTCGATCTCGACGAGACCGCCGAGCAGCTGGTGGCATGTGGCTACGAGCGCGTCGACCAGGTGGAGGACCGCGGCCAGTTCGCTGTGCGCGGCGACATCCTCGACGTCTATCCGGCCACCGAGGAGCGGGCGGTCCGCTGCGAGCTGTTCGACGTCGAGGTGGAGCGGCTGACCTGGTTCTCGACGTTCACGCAGCGCTCGCTGGAGGAGGCAGAGCGGGTCGAGATCGAGCCGGCCGCCGAGCTCGGGCCCGAGCACCGCGAGCTGGCCGAGATCGCCGCCAGCACGGACGCCTCCGAGCGCCCGGATATCGCCGACGTGCTGCCCGTGGACCGCTTCATGGAGCTGCTCGACCTGGTGCCGGAGGACGCGCTCGTGACCATCGCGGCCGAGGAGGAGCTGCCGCCGGCCCTGCGCGACCTCTGGGAGGACGTGACCGCGAGCTTCCACGACAAGGACGCCCACCACCTCTACGTGCACCCGGACCGCCTGACCGAGACGCTCGACCGCCGCGCGTCGCTGCGCCTGTCGAGCATCTCCGGGGACCAGCCGCACGAGTTCCGCGCCCAGAGCGCCGACACCGCCGCGCGCTCGCTCAAGGACGCCGAGCCGGAGCTGGAGAAGCTGCTGCGCTCCGGCTACCGCACGATCGTGACCTGGGCGCGCCGCGGCGAGGCCGAGCGCGCCCAGCTGAACCTAGCCCGGATCCAGGCGGCCTTCCTGGACGGCAAGCCCGCCCCCTCCGAGCCGACGGTCCTGTTCGCCCACGCCGGCCTGCGAGAGGGCTTCCTCGCGCCGCAGCTGAAGCTGGCGATCGTGCCCGAGCACAGGCTGCTGCGCCGCCGCCGCGGGGCCCGCCGGGACGGCCCCAGCGCCGGCGCGCTCACCTCGTTCACGGACCTGCGCGCGGGCTCGCCCGTCGTGCACGAGGACCACGGCGTCGCGCTGTTCACGGGCTTCGAGACCAAGACGGTCGGCGGCCTCACCCGCGACTACCTGGAGCTCGAGTACCGCGACGGCGATCGCGTGTTCGTGCCGAGCGACCAGCTGCACAAGATCAGCCGCTACGTCGGCGCCGACGCCGGCGACCCGCAGCTGTCCAAGCTCGGCGGCAAGCAGTGGGAGCAGCAGAAGCTGCGCGCCCGCCGCGCCGCCGAGGCGCTCGCCGGCGAGCTGATCACGCTCTACGCCGAGCGCAAGCGCCGCGCCGGGCACGCCTTCCCGCACGACTCCGAGTGGCAGATGGAGTTCGAGGGCGCGTTCCCCTACCGCGAGACCCCGGACCAGCTGGAGGCGATCGAGGCCGTCCGCGCCGACATGGAGGAGGCGCGGCCGATGGATCGCCTGATCTGCGGCGACGTGGGCTACGGCAAGACGGAGGTGGCCCTGCGGGCGGCGTTCAAGGCGGCCGAGGACGGCAAGCAGGTGATGTTCCTGGTGCCGACCACCGTGCTGGCCCAGCAGCACTTCGGCACGTTCACCGAGCGCCTGCGCGACTACCCGTTCAAGATCGACGTGGTCTCGCGCTTCCGCACACCGAAGGAGACCCGCGAGTCGGCGGCGGCGTTCGCGCGCGGCGAGGTGGACATCCTGATCGGCACCCACCGGCTGCTGTCGCGCGACGTGCGCCCGAAGGAGCTCGGCCTGCTGATCGTGGACGAGGAGCAGCGCTTCGGCGTCAAGCAGAAGGAGCTGATGCGCCAGCTCAAGCTCAAGGTCGACGTGCTCTCCCTGTCAGCCACGCCGATCCCGCGCACGCTGCAGATGTCGCTGGCCGGCCTGCGCGACATCTCCGTGATCGAGACCCCGCCCGAGGGCCGGCGCCCGGTCAAGACATACGTGGGCGAGTACGACGAGGAGCTGGTGGAGTCGGCGATCAAGCGCGAGCTGGCGCGCCAGGGTCAGGTGTTCTTCCTGCACAACCGGGTGGACACGATCGACGAGACGGCCGAGCGTATCCGCGCGCTCGTGCCCGAGGCGCGCGTGTCGGTGGCGCACGGTCAGATGGGGGAGGGCCAGCTGGAAGAGCACATGCTCGAGTTCCTGCGCGGCGCCGCGGACGTGCTCGTGTGCACATCGATCGTCGAGTCGGGCCTGGACATCCCCACCGCGAACACGCTGATCGTCGAGCGAGCCGACCTGTTCGGCCTCGCCCAGCTCTACCAGATCCGCGGCCGGGTGGGCCGTTCTCGGGAGCGCGCCTACGCCTACCTGCTCTACCCCAGTCACGCGGCCCTGACGGAGGAGGCGAGCAAGCGGCTCGCCACGCTGTCGGACTACACCGAGCTCGGCTCCGGCTTCAAGATCGCCATGCGCGACCTGGAGATCCGCGGCGCCGGCAACCTGCTCGGCGAGGATCAGTCCGGCCACGTGGCCGCCGTGGGCTTCGAGCTGTACGTCGGGATGCTCGACGAGGCCGTGCGGCTGCTCGCCGGCGAGGCCGCCGACGACACCGCCGAGCCGGTCCGCATGGACCTTCCGGTGGACGCGTACGTGCCGGGCGACTACGTGCCCTACGAGGCCGCCAAGATCGAGATCCACCGGCGCGTGGCCGGCGCGCGCGAGGTCGCGCAGCTGATCATGCTGCGCGAGGAGCTCGAGGATCGGTTCGGGCCCGTGCCCGAGGCGCTGGACAACCTGATCCGGCTGCAGGACGCCCGCATCAAGCTCGGCCGCGCGGGAGCGCAGTCGGTGGACTTCCGCGGCGGTCGGATGTCGGTCACGCCGATCGACCTCGACTCGGGCGGAGCCAAGGCATTGCGCCAGCGCGTGCCCGAGGCGGTCTTCGAATCCGGCCGCAGCACGGTGCGCGTGCGGCTGCCCGAAGAGGCCTCCGAACGGTTCCGCGCGGTGGTCACCGCGGCAGAGGCGATTCTCGAGATGGCAACGGCCCCGAAGCCCGAATAGCGTTCGCTACCCTTCGCCACCGCTTTGGCACGGATCATCCACAAAACACTCCTCGCTCTTGTCCTCACAGGTCTCTCCGCGGCCGTTCTAACGGCCTGCGGAAACGACGTTCCGCCCAACGCCGTGGCGAAGGTCGGCGACAAGACGATCACCCAGGACGAGTTCAACAAGTGGGTGGCCACCGCCGTCAAGAGTCAGGCTCAGGGCAGGGACCCCGTGGTGCCGGATCCGCCTGACTTCAAGAAGTGCGTCGCCGCCAAGAAGAAGGCGCCGGTCGCCTCGGGGCAGCCCAAGCAGTCCGACGCCGCGCTGAAGAAGCAGTGCAAGACCGAGTACGACACTCTCAAGCGCGAGGTCATGCAGTTCCTGATCCAGTCGGAGTGGGTCACCCAGGAGGCCGAGAAGCGCGACATCAAGGTCAGCGACAAGGACGTCGCGAAGTCGTTCGAGGACCAGAAGAAGCAGGCGTTCCCGACCGACAAGGCCTACAAGCAGTTCCTCAAGACCTCCGGCATGACCGAGGCGGACATCCTCTTCCGCGTGAAGCTCTCGCAGCTGCAGGAGAAGCTCACGCAGAAGGTCACCGAGGACGCCAAGAAGGTCACGACCGCCGATGTCGAGCAGTACTACGAGAAGAACCAGAAGCGCTTCGCGCAGCCGGAGCGGCGCGACCTGCATGTGATCCTCACCAAGACCGAGGCGAAGGCGCAGGAGGCCCGCTCGGCGCTCGACGGCGGCCAGGCCTGGAAGGACGTCGCCAAGACGTACTCGATCGACCAGGCCTCCAAGGCCCAGGGCGGCAAGCTGGCGGCTGTCGCCAAGGGGCAGCAGGACAAGGCGCTCGAGGACGCGGTGTTCGCGGCCAGCAAGGGCGAGGTGCAGGGCCCCGTGAAGACCCAATTCGGCTGGTACGTCTTCCAGGTGGACAAGATCACGCCGGCGTCCCAGCAGTCGCTGGAGCAGTCGCGCGACACGATCAAGAACCTGCTGCGCTCCCAGCGGCAGCAGAAGGCCCTCGACGCCTTCATCAAGGACTTCCGCGAGCAGTACAAGGACCAGACCAACTGCTCGGATGACTACCGCGTCGCGGAGTGCAAGAACGCGCCGAAGGACAAGGCCAGCACCGCCAGCCAGGCGCCCGCGCCGCAGCCGCAGCAGCCCACAACTACCAGCAAGTAGTGGCGCCGGCGGATAGCGATCTCGCCGCCGCGCTGACGCGGCTGGACGAGATCACGCGGCAGCTGCGCCGCGACTGTCCGTGGGACCGCGAGCAGGACGAGCGGTCGATCGTCCCGCACACGATCGAGGAGGCCTACGAGCTGGCCGACGCCGCCCACTCGGGCGACGACTCGAAGCTCGTCGACGAGCTGGGTGACGTGCTCTTCCAGGTCTACTTCCTGTCGCTCCTGCTCGAGGAGCGCGGCGCCGGGAGCCTCGCGGAGGTGGCCGAGCACGTGCGCGAGAAGCTGATCCGTCGTCACCCGCACGTCTTCGGCGACCGCGACGCCGAGACGGCTGGCGACGTGGTGCGCAATTGGAACCAGATCAAGCGTGAGGACGAGCGCGGCGGCGCGATCTTCGGCGACCTCCCCGAGAACCTGCCCTCGACGCTCTACGCGAAGAAGGTGCTCAAGCGGGCAGAGAGCGCCGGCTTCCGCTTGGATTCAGACGTGCAGGACCCGGGCGAGCGCCTATTGGCCGCCGTGCGCGAGGCGGTCGACGCTGGAGTCGACCCCGAGCTGGCCCTGCGCCAGGCAGCAGACCGATTCAAAGACGAGGTGGATGGGGCTTGAGCGAGATCGAGAAGGTGCACGCGCGGCAGATCGTCGATAGCCGCGGCAACCCGACCGTCGAGGTCGACGTGGTGCTGAAGTCGGGCGCGGCCGGCCGGGCCGCGGTGCCGTCAGGCGCGTCGACGGGCGAGTTCGAGGCGGTCGAGCTGCGCGACGGGGGCGACGCGTGGAGCGGCAAGGGCGTGTCGCAGGCCGTGGCCAACGTCAACGGCGAGCTGGCCGACGCCGTGCGCGGCCTGGACGCCGGCGACCAGTCCGGGGTCGACCGGGCGATGATCGAGCTGGACGGCACCCCCAACAAGGGCCGCCTGGGCGCGAACGCGATCCTGGGCGTGTCGCTGGCCGTGGCGAAGGCGGCGGCCGCCGAGGCCGGGCAGCCGCTCTGGCGCTACCTGGGCGGGGAGGCGGCTCACGTGCTGCCGGTGCCGATGATGAACGTGCTCAACGGCGGCGCCCACGCGGACAACAAGGTCGACTTCCAGGAGTTCATGATCGTGCCGGTCGGGGCGC
>JAXDIH010000203.1:0-22232 GCA_034664105.1 Thermoleophilaceae bacterium | reverse complement strand
GTTCGTGCGGTGGGACAACCTGAAGGTCGAGACGGAGGCAAGCCACGCCCTACCCGGCTACCGCGAGCCGGCGGCCATCCGAACCTTCGACGCCCCCGAAGCACTGGACGTCCGCTTCTACGAAGTGCAGGCCAAGTCGGTCCTGAACCGAGTGCCGAAGGCGTCGCGGATGCCGTTCCGGTGGACGATCAACCCGTACAGGGGATGCACACATGCTTGTGTCTACTGCTTCGCTCGCCCCACCCACACGTATCTCGACTTCGACGCCGATCGCGACTTCGAGCGGGAGATCGTCGTCAAGGTCAACACGCCGGAGGTGGCGCGAGCCGAGCTCATGAAACCGTCGTGGAAGCGCGAGCACGTGGCGCTCGGGACCAACACCGATCCGTACCAGTGGGTCGAGAAGAAGTACGAGCTGCTGCCCGGCGTCTGGGAGGCCATGCGGGATTCGCGCACGCCCAGCTCGGTGCTCACGAAGTCGCCCCTGCTGCTGCGCGACATCGAGCTGTTCAAGCAGATCCCCAGCTTCGCGGCCAACCTCTCGATCCCCACGCTCGACGAGAAGGCCTGGCGCGCCAGCGAGCCGCACACTCCCCACCCTCGCAAGCGGATCGAGGCGGTCGCGGAGCTCAACCGGGCCGGCATCCCGACCGGCGTGCTCGTCGCCCCGCTGATGCCGGGCATCAACGACTCGCCCGAGCAGGTGGAGAAGATCCTCGAGCTGTGCGC
The DNA here is from genome assembly GCA_034664105.1 of Thermoleophilaceae bacterium. Classification (GTDB taxonomy): domain Bacteria; phylum Actinomycetota; class Thermoleophilia; order Solirubrobacterales; family Thermoleophilaceae; genus JACVRW01. The sequence goes on along the minus strand of JAXDIH010000203.1, from coordinate 21,503 downwards.
CGAGGCGGGCGCCACCTCGATCGGGGGCATCTGCCTGCACCTGCGCGGTGAGGTCCGCGGCATCGTCATGGACTGGCTGCGCTCCTACCGGCCGGACCTGGTGCCGCGCTACGAGTCGTTGTACGCCCGCGGCGCCTACGCGCCCAAGGCCGAACGCGAGCGAATCTCGCGGCTGGTGCGTGCCGGGCGGCGAGTCACCGGCTTCCGCCGCGACCCCGCGGCGAGCGATGAGCGCGACGGGCCCGAGATGGCGGCGCCCCCGCCGGAGCAGCCCTCGCTGTTCTGAGCTTTCAGGGGAGTCGGCTGGACGGATCGAACTTTTTACATCACATAGGTGCATAAAGTTCGATTGGTCGGCGAGCCCGACGCCCGAGGCGCCCCCAACGGCGGGGCCCGCCCTCAGTGCTGCCGTTCTGCGCGGCCGCGGCTGCCCAGCCCCTCCATCACCGCCCGCCCCCGCGGCGACAGCCGGTAGCCCACCTCGAGGCTCTCCGTCAGTCCCAGCTCCTTCAGCTTGCGCACGTCGAGCTTGAAGGGGTGCTTCTCGCGGCCCACGGAGGCCGCCAGGTCGGCCGCCCGCACCTCTGGCCGCTGGGCGATCAGCTCGAGCGTCTCTCGCGTCCAGGGCCCGTGGCGGCTGACCCTGTCGAGCCGCTCCAGCCGCGAGCGCAGCTCGTCGAGCTCCGCGGCGTCGAGGTCGGCCCGCTCGCGCAGCGCGCGGCGCGTGTCCTCGCCCGCCCAGTGCAGCTCGATGCGCCAGATCGGCTCCTTCCCGCGCGCGTCCAGCTCCGCGAGCAGGTCCTCCAGCGACGCGTGGCCGGCGCGAGCGGCGTCCGCGGCGGTGATGTCCGCGCGATCGATCTGGGTCACCGAGTCGATGGCCAGCTCGCCGACGGCCGTGCGCTGCCGCCCGCCGGGCCGGACGCGCCGGCTGCCCCAGCGGCGAAACGCGAGCGTGATCTCGCCCGCGCGGATGCCGTCGAGCGACCGGCGGCGGAACAGCATCCTCAGTCCCGGCGGGTGACGGCCTCGAACTCGCCGGTCTCGGGCGGCCGCACCGCCTGGAACTCGCCCGTCTCCAGCTCGCGCTCGATCTCGCTGTCGATCTCCGACGCGCTCAGCGCGGCGATCTCACCCGTCTCCACCTGGCGCTGCAGCTCCCGCTCGCGGAAGCGCTTGAACTTGAGGATCTCCAGCACGATCACCAGGTACACGCTCGCAGCCACCGCGATCAGCGCGAACGCCACGATCACCAGCGTCCAGCCGGCGTGCAGCGTGCCGTCGTCGTCGGAGTACGGCACGAAGCGCATCGCCAGCGCAAGCGCCGCCAGGGACAGCGTCCAGCCGTAGAGGTAGAGCACCGTGCGCCGCTGCGAGAACCCGATGTTCGCGAAGCGGTGGTGGAAGTGCCATCGGTCGGCCGAGTAGACCGGCCGGCCGTACTTGATCCGCTTGGCCACCACGAAGGTGGCGTCGAGCGCGGGCACGGCGAGGATCAGCAGCGGGAAGAACAGTGCCACGACGGCGGCCGTCTTCAGCACGCCCTGGATCGCCACGCAAGCCAGCAGCAAACCGAGCAGGTTGGAGCCGGCGTCGCCCATGAAGATCGACGCCGGGTGGAAGTTGTGCCAGAGGAAGCCGACCGCCGCCCCCGCGGTCAGGGCGGCGAGTACGCCGGCGGCGTCGCGGTCGAGCGACAGGGCGATCACCGCGAACGTCGCGGCCGCGATCGTGCACACGCCGGCCGCCAGACCGTCCGCGCCGTCCGTGAAGTTGACGACGTTCATGACGGCGACGATCCCGAACAGCGTGAGCGGGTAGCTCCAGTCGCCGAGCTGAATCGGGTCGATGAACGGGAGCGTCACGTTCGGCACCCGTACGGCGCACCAGACCGGGATGGCCGCGGCGGCGAACTGGCCGAGCAGCTTGACCATCGGGTGCAGCCCGCCGGGCCGGGCGTCGTCCACGGCCCCGACGAGGGCGATGGCCACCGCGCCACCCACGATCCCGCGTGTCTCCTGGTTGCCGGGCAGGAAGATCAGGGCGGAGATGACTGTCGCCGCGAGGATGGCGAGCCCGCCGAGCCCGGGCACGGGCCGGTCGTGCAGGTCACGGTCGCGCGGGTAGTGCACCACCCCCAGCCGGCGGGCGAAGCGAGCGGTGACCGGCGTTGCCGCGAAGGCAATCGCGGCCGCGACGAGGAACGCCCAGAGGGCATCGAGCTCGTCCATGCGAATCAGGGTACCCAGCGGTCCCCGGGAAACCGGAAGCCGGCGGCGCTAGGCCGCTGCGGGGACCAGCTGGGGATACAGCGGGTAGCGCTCCGCCAGCGCCCGCGTGCGCTGCGACAGATCGGACTTCTGGTCGTCCGAGAAGTCGCCCGTGAGCGTCTCGGCGATGATCTTGCCGACCTCGCGGAAGTCATCGGCCTGCAAGCCGCGCGTGGCCAGCGCCGGCGTGCCGATGCGCAGCCCCGACGACACCGCCGGCGGCCGCGGGTCGAACGGCACCGCGTTGCGGTTGACGGTGATGCCGATGTCGTGCAGGCGATCCTCCGCCTGCTGCCCGTCGAGCTCCGACTCGCGCAGATCGGCCAGCACCAGGTGCACGTCCGTGCCGCCGGTGAGCACGTTGACCCCGGCGGCGAGCATCTCCTCGGCCACGACCGACGCCCCCTCGCGCGTGCGCGCCTGGCGCTCGCGGAAGAGGTCGGACTGGGCCACCTTCATCGCCACCGCCTTGCCGGCGATCGCGTGCATCAGCGGGCCACCCTGGTGCCCCGGGAACACGCGCGAGTTGATCTTCTTCGCGTACTCCTCGCGGCACATGATCATCCCGCCGCGCGGCCCGCACAGCGTCTTGTGGGTCGTGGTGGTGACGACGTCGCAGTAGGGCACCGGGCTGGGGTGCTGCTCGGCGGCCACCAGACCGGCGAAGTGCGCCATATCGGCCATCAGCAGGGCCCCGACCGAGTCGGCGATCTCACGGAAGCGCTGGAAGTCCAGCTGCCGCGGGTAGGCGGACCAGCCGGCGATGATCAGCTTGGGCCGCGAGTCCTCGGCGATCTGCTGCAGCTCGTCCATGTCGAGCCGCGAGTCCTCCTCGCGCACGCCGTAGGAGACGATGTCGAAGTAGAGCCCGGAGAAGTTGATCTTCATCCCGTGCGAGAGGTGCCCGCCGTGGTCGAGCCGCATCCCGAGGATGCGGTCGCCCGGCTCGAGCAGCGCCATGTAGACGGCGGAGTTGGCCTGCGCCCCCGAGTGCGGCTGCACGTTCACGTGGTCGGCGCCGAACACCTCCTTGGCGCGGTCGATCGCGAGCTGCTCGGCGACGTCGACGAACTCGCAGCCACCGTAGTAGCGCTTGCCCGGGTAACCCTCGGCGTACTTGTTCGTGAGCACCGAGCCACCGGTGTCGAGGATCGCCTGGGGAACGAAGTTCTCGGAGGCGATCATCTCGAGCGTCGTCTCCTGGCGATTGGCCTCGTCCCGGAGGACCTGCGCGATCTCCGGATCGACGTCGGCGACGGGTTTCGTGAAGTAGTCCGGGCTCAGATCGCTCATCGCCGGGACCGTAGCATTGCCTCCACACGTTCCCGCGGCACGGCCCCTTCGCGCGGGATGTCCCACGAGCCGTCGCGATCGTAGGCGGTCAGATCGATGACGGTTGACGGCGTACCGGGCAGCTCGCCGCCCTCGAGGATCAGGTCCACGCCGGCGCGCACGCCCTCGTCGACCTCGTCCAGGCGGCGCGCCTCCGGTTTCCCGGACCTGTTGGCGCTGGACTGGAGGACCGGCCAGCGCGCCGACGCGAGCGGCGCCAGCTCGCCTTCCAGAGCGGGCACCCGCAGGCCGAGCACCTCGGGCGTATCGGCACAGGCGAGCGGAAAGCGGCGAGCGGGATTGGGGAGCAGCAGCGTCACGCCGCCCGGCAGCAGCCGCTCGACCGCGTCACGCGTGGCGGGCGGCAGCTCGGGCAGGGCCGCCAGCGCCAGCTCGGGGCTGAAGAACATCACCGCCGCCGGCCGATCGGGCCGGCGCCCCTTGAGCGCGTACAGCCGCCGCACCCCCTCGACCGAGTCGGGCTCGGTGGCGAGGCCATAGACGGTGTCGGCCGGGAAGAGCGCAACGCCCCCGACCGCGACGCAGCGCTCGAAGGTCTGGACCTCGTCGGCGGTGATCGTCACGGAGCGTGCCCCACGGTCACGCGCGGGCGCCCAGCGAGGTCGAGCCAGGTGCGCGGCCGGCGCAGCAGCTCCTTCACCGCCGCCGTTTGCCCAGGGGCGTGCTCGAGGGCGAGCCGCAAGCCTGACGAAGCGCCGGCGACCAAAGCGCGGATCGCGTCCAGCCCGTCGGCTCCGGAAACCAGCGCCTCTCTCGGCTCGTACAGCCGGATCTCGGGCGCCAGCGCCGCCCACTCGTCCTCGCGCACGTAGGGCAGGTTCGCCACGACCATGTCGTACTCGCCCGGCGGCAAGCCGACCGCCTCGACCGCGTCGAGCCCGTTGGCCGACGCCGCGGCCACCGCGGCCGCCGACGCATCCGATGCGCTCACCACCAGGTCCGGCCGCTCGTCACGCAGCGCCAGCGCCACCGCCCCCGAGCCGGTCCCCACGTCGTGCACGCGCGCCCCGGCCGGCAGGTCGAGCGCCACCTCCACCAGCAGCTCGGTCTCGGGCCGCGGGATCAGCACGCGCCAGTCGACCGTCAGCTCCAGCCGCCGGAAGCCCTTCCGCCCAAGGATGTAGGCCACCGGCTCGCGCTGCACCCGGCGGCGCACCCGCTCGCCGATCACCCGCGCGGCGGCGCCGGGAACCGGCAGCGACGGATCCATCACGAGTGCTCCCCGGTCCACCCCCAGCGCGTCGGCGATCAGCAGCTCCGCGTCGAGGCGCGGGGTCTCGCAGCCGGCCGCCGTCAGCGCGTCGATCGCGGCGCCGAGCGCGTCGCGGGCGGTCACACCGCCGAGACTTCGAGCTTCCGTCGCTTGTCCTCGGCCTGGAGCGCCGCGGTGAACTCGTCCAGGTCACCGGCCAGCACGCCCGGCAGGTTGCCCTTGGTCAGCCCGACGCGGTGGTCGGTCACGCGGTCCTGCGGGAAGTTGTAGGTGCGGACCTTCTCTGCGCGCGCACCCGACCCGACCTGGGCCAGACGCTGCGCCGCCTCCTCGGCCTGCTGGGCCGCCAGCTCGCGCTCGAGCAGCCGCGCCCGCAGGACGCGCATCGCCTTGTCGCGGTTCTGGAGCTGAGACTTCTCGTCCTGCATCGACACCACCAGGCCGGTCGGCTTGTGGGTGATGCGCACAGCCGAGTCGGTGGTGTTCACCGACTGGCCGCCGGGGCCCGACGAGCGGTACACGTCGACCTGGAGGTCGTTGGGGTCGATGTGCACGTCGACCTCCTCGGCCTCGGGCAGCACGGCCACAGTCGACGTGGAGGTGTGGATGCGGCCCTGCGACTCGGTCTCCGGCACCCGCTGCACGCGGTGGGTCCCACCCTCGTACTTGAAGACGCTGTAGGCGCCCTGGCCCTTGACGGCGAACGTGAAGTGGCCGTCGCCGAGCTCGATCGGCTCCTGCTTGAAGCCGCGCCGGTCGGCGTAGCGGGACAGCATCCGGTAGAGGTCCGCGGCGAACAGCCCGGCCTCCTCCCCGCCGGTTCCCGGCCGGACCTCGACGATCACGTCCTTGTCGTCGTTGGGGTCGGGCTCGACCATCGCCAGCCGGATCTCCTCCTCCAGCTGGCCGAGCCGGTCCTCCGAGCCGCGCAGCATGTCGCGCAGCTCCGGATCGTCGCCGTCCTCGGCCAGCAGCTCGCGCGCGCCCGCCGCGTCGTCGGTCGCGCGGCGCCATTCCTGGGCCAGCCGGTGGGCAGGCTCGATCGCGCGGTAGGCACGGCCGACCTCCGCGTAGCGCCGCTGGTCTCCGATCACCGCCGGGTCCGCCATCTGCTGCGACAGCTCCTCGAAGCGGCTCTCGATCTGCTCCACGAGCCTTTCGATCACGCAGACAAGGGTACGACCCCCGCGGCGGCAGGCCGCTCGACGGCCCGGCGCCCCCACCGCGCGCGCTCGGCGAAGTCGAGCAGGCGGTCGAAGTAGCCCTCGACCGGCGGCGCCGGCGGGTGGCGGTGGTCGGCGAAGCGCACGCGCATGGAGAAGTAGGGGAAGTAGACCTCCATGCGGCGCAGCGCCTCGCGCCGTGCGGCGCCCATGCGAACCCCCATCAGCGGTCGCACGAGCCCCCGGTAGAGGCGCGGCGGGAACACCCGCGGAGCGGGGCGGTCGAAGCGCCGGGAGGCCAGCTCCATGAGCCGGCCGACCGTCGTCGCGTTGCGACCGGCGACCAGGTGGAAGGTGCCGTCCGTCCCCTCGCGGGCGAGCCGATCGACGGAGTCGGCCACGTAGTCGACGGGCACCACGTCGACCGGCGCTGAGCGACGCGCCGGCAGCGCAGGCATCGCGCCGCTCGCGAAGGCCCGCAGGGGCGGGTAGAGCACGTTGAAGGACGAGGTCCAGCCGGTGCGGCTGTCGCCGACCACGATGCTCGGGCGCAGCACCTGCAGGGGCAGCCCGGCGGCGCGCTCGCGCAGCAGCCGCTCGGCTTCGAACTTGGACCGCTCGTACGGGTTGCGGAAGTCCTGGCCGACGTCGAGGTCGTCCTCGGTGAAGGCGCCACCGTGGGCGCCCGCGACGTAGGCGGTCGATACGTACGAGAAGCGCTCCAGCCCGGGGCCGCGCTGGGCGCAGCGGTCGGCCAGCTCGGCGACGCGCCGGGTGCCCTGCACGTTCACCTGCCGCGACTCCTCGAGGCCAAGCGAGAACGACACCGATGCCGCGCAGTGGATCACCGTGGACACCCGTTCGGCCAGCGCGTCGGCGCGCCCGGCGTCGAGGCCCAAGCCGGGGCGCTCGAGGTCGCCCGCCCAAGCATTCAGGCGCTCGTGCTCGGGCAGGCGCGCGGCGGCGGCGTGGTCGTCCTCGGCGCGCACGAGCGCGTGCACGTCGCGGTCACCGCGCTCCAGCAGGCGGCCGAGCAGCTCCTGTCCAACGAAGCCGGTAGCGCCGGTTAGCAGCACATCGCCCATCAAAAAAGCGTCCCAGGGCAGGGCCGAGGCTAAACGTGAGCGTGCTAAGGATGCCGGGATGGCAAGTGGCGACGCGCGAGCGGCGGGAGTGGTGCTGTGCCTGGTCTCGGCGGCCTGCTTTGGCGCGATGGCCATCTTCGGCAAGCTCGCCTACGACGCCGGCGTTTCGACGCTCACGCTCCTGCTGGTGCGGTTCGCCGCGGGCGCGGCGATCTTCGGCGTCGTAGTCGCGGCGCGGCCGCGCCCCCGCTCGCTCGGCCGGCGTGCGCTGGCCATCGGGCTCTGCCTGGGAGCGATCGGCTACGCGACTCAGGCCGGCCTGTTCTTCGGCGCCCTGCAGCGGATGGACGCCTCGCTGCTGGCGCTGGTGCTCTACACCTATCCCGCGTGGGTGACACTCGCGGCGTTCGCGCTAGGGCGCGAGCGCGCCACGCGCCGCCGGCTGGCCGCGCTCGCGCTTTCGTCGGCCGGACTGGTGGTGGTGCTGACGGGAGCCGCCGGCAGCGAGTTCGACGGCGTCGGCCTGGCGATGGGGATCGGCGCTGCGCTGGCCTACACGGCGTACATCCTGGTGGCCGACCGCACCCAGATCGCCATGTCGCCACTTGAGCTGTCGGCGCTGGTCTGCGTGGGCGCCACGATCACGTTCGCGGTGGTGGGGCTGGCTTCCGGCGAGCTCGACTTCGGGTTCGAGACGGAGGGCTGGCTCTGGCTCGGGCTGATCGCGGTGGTGTGCACCGTCCTCGCGATCTCGACCTTCTTCGCGGGCATGGCACGCGTCGGGCCGAGCACGGCCTCGATCCTGTCGACCTTCGAGCCGGTGGTGACGGTGGCGCTCGCCTACCTGGCGTTCAGCGAGCGGCTCACGCTGGTGCAGGTCGCCGGTGCGGCGCTGGTGCTGGCGGCGGCCGCGATGCTGGCGGCCCCGGCGCGCAAGCCGGTCCCGCCGACCTAGGCCACGACTTCGATGCCGACCAGATCCTCCTCGGACGCCGCCCGCGGGTTCTCCACCGCGAGCACCGCCTCGAGGGCCGCGATCGCCACGGCCAGCTGACCCAGGTCCGGCTCGCGCGTGGTCAGGCGCTGCAGCTGCATGCCGGGCCACATCAGCGCCCGCGCCCAGCGCTTCGTGCGGTTGCGACCGAACCACTTGATCAGCTCGAACGCCAGACCGGCGACCACCGGGATGCCGAGGACGCGGGAAGCGAACAGCCAGGGCCAGTCGAGCTTGCCGAGCGGGGCGAACACCACGATCGCCACGATCATCACCAGCAGCAGGAAGCTCGTGCCGCAGCGCGGGTGGAAGCGCGAGTAGCGCTGGGCGTTCTCCGGAGTCAGCGGCTCGCCCGCCTCGTAGCAGGAGATCGTCTTGTGCTCGGCGCCGTGGTACTGGAACACGCGCTGCAGGTCGGGCATGCGCGAGATCAGCCACAGGTAGAGCAGGAAGATCGAGATGCGGATCAGCTTCTCGATCAGCACGAACACGAACCCGTTGGGGATCGAGTCCGAGAACAGGTTCGTGAGCCCCGCGGGCAGGAGGAAGAAGAGCCCGACCGCGAACAGCAGCGCGAAGACGATCGTGCCGACCCAGGCGCCGCCGCCGATCTCCTGCTGGGCGCCCTCGTCGTCGGCCGGTACCTGCGCGTTGGCGGAGATGCCGAGCGCTCGGAAGCCGATCTTGAGCGACTCGCCGAGCGCCGCCACGCCGCGCACGACCGGAAGCCGCAGCACGCGGTGGCGCTTGGTCCACGACACCAGCGGCTCCGAGATCACCTCGATCTCGCCCTGGGCGCCCTCCTTGGAGTCCGGACCCCCGGCGGCCAGCTGCTCGGCGGATGGCTTGCGCACCGCCACCGCCCAGGTGGAGATGCCGCGCATCATCACGCCCTCCAGCACCGCCTGACCGCCGATCGGCGCGTCCTTGGTGGCCTCCCGGAGGTGGTCGGGAGCCTGCCCGTTGTTCGCTGGAGAGGCGCTCACTTCACCGATGGTATCGGCGCCCCGGTGGGCGTCGCTTAGGCTGACGGCAGGTCGGCGCAGGCGAGCTCGTGCGTGTTGTCGCTCTCAGACGACTCCACGATCACCCCATCGGGGTCGGCGGTGGCGGCCACCGAGTGGGTGCACGCCGGGCCAGGGATGACCAGCACGCGACGCTCGGCCGGCATCAGCACCGGGACGGTCACCGTGTCCACCACGTCGCCGTCGACGGTGAGGCGCACGGGCACGCCGGTTGCGGGGGCGATGCCCTCGTTGGTGACCAGCACGCGGTAGCGGGCCACTCCCTGCTGGCGCAGGGCCTTGATGCTCGCCGGAGTGGCGGTGAGGTTCGGCAGCACGTCGAACTGGCGGCAGGCCGGCGATCGGCGCGTCGCGGTCTCGATCACCGACCCGTCCGCGTCGTACCAGCGGAAGTCGACCTGGGCTCTGTAGAGCGAGCCCGTTTCGAGGCCGCGCACGGCCTGGCGGTACGCGAACGCCCCCACCCCCGGCTTCGACTTGCGCCAGCGGCCGAGCCCTGGTGCCTTCAGCACACGGAAGCCCGCGTCGCCCTTCTCGAGCAGCCTGAAGCGCAGCCACATGTGCTCGCTGCCGGCGATCTGGCGCATGCGGGCCACGAACACAGCCGACGCGTTCTCGATCGAGCAGTCAGCGACCTTCACCTGCGCGGGGACCGGCGTGTCCGCCGCGGCAGCCGACGCCGCGAGGGCGGCGATCAGGACTGGCGCTATCAGGAGCCTCCGACGCATGCTCCGTGAGAACAGGCCGGAGGCGCCTGAGTTGCGCAGTAGTGGTTAGCGGCCGGCGCGCGCGGCGCGGCGGCGGAAGCGCTCGACGCGGCCGCCGGTGTCGACCAGCTTCTGACGACCCGTGTAGAACGGATGGCAGTTGGAGCAGATCTCGACGTGCACCTCGGGCTTGGTGGAGCGAGTCCAGAACTCGTTGCCGCAGGTGCAGCGCACGTGGGACGGCACGTAATCGGGGTGAATTTCGGTCTTCATCGCGCGTACAAGTCTAGCGGCGTCGCAGCCATGCCCGCAGCCGCGCCCACCAGGTCGAGGGCCGGGAGAAGCGCGCGGGCGGCGGCTGCTTGGCGCGCACCAGGGCGATCCACTCCTCGAGCGGCATCGACCCCTCGATCAGGCGCGCCAGGGCCGACACCACCGGCGCCTCGAGCCGCTGGCGCTCGATCGCGTGGGCGAGCAGCCGGACGGTCTCGAGCGCCTCGACGGCCTGGCCGATGCGCCCGGCGATCTCGTCGGCCGGCACGCCCTCGGCGAGCAGCTCGCCGGCGCTGCGGTTGCGTGAGGTCGGGGCGAGCGCCGTGGCGACGAGGTCGCCCGTTCCCGCCCGGCCCACGAACGTGCGGGCGTGGCCGCCGCTGGCCCGAGCCAGCGCCAGCACCTCGAGGAAGATGTCTGCGGCCGCCATCCCGGCGGCGTTGAGGCCCTGGGCCTGGGTGGCGCCGACGGCCACGGCCGCGGCGTTCTTGGCCACCCCGGCCAGCTCCACGCCGACGGGGTCGTCGGAGACCTCGCACACCACACCCGCGCGCTGGAAGGCCTCCGCCACCCCGTGCGCGAGGGCCTCGGAGCGCGAGGCGCACACCAGGCCCGCGCCCGACTCGACCATCTCGCGAGCGTGCGAGGGGCCGCCGACGCAGGCCACCCGCTGCGAGCCGAACATGGCTTCCAGCGTGACCGTGGCCGACAAGCCGTCCGGAGGCACGAGCCCCTTCGCCAGCGAAACGATGCCCGCCTGTGCCGACACGCCCAGCTCGTTCAGCTCCGCCAGCGCGTCCGGCAGCCCCTTCGACGGCACGGCCAGGAAGACCAGGTCGGAGCGGGCCAGCTGGTCGCGCCCGCTGGCCAGCGGTCGGATCCGCAGGTCACGCGGGAGCTCCACCCCGGGCAGGTAGCGGTCGTTGTGGCGGCCGCGGGTGAGCTCCTCGGCCTGCTCGACGGTCCGGCACAGCAGCGTCGTGCGCAGACCGGCGCGCACCAGCAGCACTGCCACCGCGGTGCCGAAGGAGCCCGCGCCCACAACCGTGGCGCGACGTGGGTGCTGACCCGGATAGCGGATGGCGCCAGGCTACGCGACGACCGCATTTGACGGGCCCAGCCGGCGACCTACAGACATACGCATGAACGAGGTCCTCGAAAGCGGCGAGGTCTTCTTCTACAGGCCGCGGGTCGGCGCGACGGACGTGAGGGATCTATGACGGGCTCGCTCGAACAGGGTCGGCTGCGCTAGACAGCACGCGCTCGCGGCGGCTTTGCCAGAGTTGGGCGCTTGCGATCCCGGGTCGCCCTTCTACTACTGGTGCTGCTGGCCAGCCTGACGGCGGCCTGCGACTCCGAGGCCGGTGCCAAGTTCACTCCCGGCCTGGTCTCGACCGCCAACTATCGGCTGTCGGCTGCGGCCGCCGGGAAGTTGGGCGCGGACGTGGTGCGGGTGGAGTTCGACATCGGCACGCCGGCGGCGTCCATGCGGGCCACCGTCGGCGCGCTCGCGCGTCGCGGCGCGCGGCCGCTGCTGCTGGCTGGCTTTCACGGCCGCATGCCGACCGAGGCCGAGGCGAGGAACCTGGGCCACTGGGCGGCGGCGTTCGGCAAGGGGGGAAGCTTCTGGGCCAAGCGCCGCGGTCGCCATCGAGTGGTGCAGGCGATCGAGTTCGGCAACGAGACGTCGTACCGCGACCAGTACGGCGACACCTACTCCGACCAGTCCTACAAGGACCGGGCGGAGCTGTACGCGACTCGGTTCGCCCAGGCGCACGCGGCCATCGCCGCCACCCACCGCCATGTGGGCCTGCTGGCGCAGGGCGACGACGGCGGCACGGCGTCGGGGAGCTGGGTCAACCACATGTTCGAGGCGGTGCCGAAGCTCGGCAAGCTGGTAGCCGGATGGACGATCCACCCCTACGGGCCGCGTAGCCGGTGGGAGGGGAAGCTGCGCCGGCTGATCGCGCAGACCGGGGCCAACGGCGCGTCCTCCAAGATCCCGATCGACATCACCGAGTACGGCATCAGCTCGGCCGGCGGCGCCAACCTGAGCGGCAACTACGGCTGGCCGGCGAACCTGACCTACGCGCAGGCGGCGGACGCGCTGCGGTCCACGGCCAACGAGATGCGCGGCGACCGGCAGATCGGGCGGCGACTGAGGCTGTTCCTCGTCTACTCCGCGCACGACCTGCGCGACCCCGGCGCCACGAACGACCGCGAGGCCTACTTCGGCGCGCTACGGCACGACCTGGCCCCAAAGGGCGCGTACACCGCCGAGGTGCGCAGGCTGTTCCGGCGCTGACCGAGCCGGCGAAGGGCGCGAAGGCGGCTGAGGGCGCGAAGGCGGCCGCGGGCGCGAGCTGGATCAGCGCCACGAACCCGGCCTCGGTGGCACCGCCCTCTGCCGGGCGTGGGCCACCACGGTGGCGCGACCCCAGCCGCGACCACCTACGAAGCCGAGGCGAGCTCCGGTGGGTCGCGCTCGTTGCCGCGCCGGTGGAAGAACGCGCCGAACGAGCCGGCCATGGCCGCCACGACGGAGATCGCGTACGCCTGGAGGCCGACGTCGAGCACGCGGGCCGGCGTGGAGATCGGGTTGTGCAGCTGGGAGGAGACCGTCAGGAGCTGGGTGGTCGTCCAGAACGCGGAATCGCCCATGTTGGTGATCTCGGTGCCGGGCGCGTGCCGCTCGAAGAAGAGGATGAGCACGGTGGCGACGGCGTCCAGGGCGACCGTGGCGACCAGAATGAACGTGAGCCGCGACCGCAGATGCTCGTGGGTGGGCGTGTGCCCACCCACGACCATGCGCACCTCGCGGAGCTGCTCTCGAAGGGCCCGCCGCACTCGGGCGAGTATCCAGGACGCCCCGGTCGGCGACGGGACGTGCCTATGAGAGCTGCGGTCCCACGACCTCGAACCCGAACCGCTTGGAGATCGCGATCGCGGCCTCCGGGTCGTACTCCTCGTCGGGTGGCTCGACCGACTGGGTGGCCGGCACGCCGCCCTCTTCGAACATGCGCTCGAAGCCGCCCGGCGTGACCATGACGAGCGCCCGCGCGCCTTCGGATTCGACCTTGAACGCGTGCGGCACGCCTCGCGGTCCCCACACCCAGGTGCCGGGCCCGGCTACGAACTCGTCGTCCGCCTGGCGGAAGCGGAGCTGGCCCTCGAGCACGTAGAAGGCCTCGTCCTCGCGGCTATGTACATGGAGGGGCGGGCCGAAGCCCTTGTGGTGGAAGGTGGCCTCGACCAGCCCGAGGGCGCCGCCGGTGTCCTCGGCGCGCGCCTTGATCTTCATCAGGCTGCCCTGCCACCAGAAGGTGTCGGGCTGAGCTATATGGGACTGAGATACCATGAGATCAGAGTACCATAATGGGTATGGCAGTGCCATATGAATCGACCGGCCGCACTCAGCAGAAGGCCCGCACACGCACCTCTCTGATCCAGGCCACGCGGGAGCTGCTCGCAAGCGGAGTCACGCCGACCGTCGAGCAGGCGGCTGACGCGGCCCACGTCTCCCGGACGACGGCGTATCGATACTTCCCCAACCAGCGCGCGCTGATAGCGGCCACGTTCCCCGAGCTCGCGGCCACCTCCCTGCTCCCGGAGGCGCCGCCGGCGGATCCCGCGGCTCGACTGGACTCCGTGGTCGACGCCCTCACGAGTCAGCTGGTCGAGCACGAACCCGAGCTGCGCGCGCACCTGCGACTCTCGCTCGAGCCTGCCACGGACGAGCGCCCGGAGCTGCCCTTCCGGACTGGGCGGGCGATCGGCTGGATCGAGGAGGCGCTGGCGCCGCTACGCGAGGACATGCCAGAGCAGGACCTGCGCCGGCTCGTTCTGGCGATCAGGTCGGCCGTCGGAATCGAGGCGCTGGTCTGGCTGACCGACATCGGCGGTCTCTCGCGCGAAGAGGCAATAGACCTCATGCACTGGTCGGCGCAGGCGCTGCTGCGATCCGCGCTGGCGGACAACGCGTAGCTCAGGCCACCGTGCTGCGCTGAGCTGCGCTCGGGCGGCGCTCCCGGGCCAGCCGCCGGGACGAACGAGTATCGCGGTCGGCGCGGGAGGCGGGTCCCAGCGGGTACTACTTCCGTCTGATGGGTGCGCTGAGGCCTCCCGCTCCCGACGACGACCCGAGACAGATCCTCGCTTGGGTGCGGCGTCTCGAGGTGATCGGTGGGATCGCCACCATCCCGATCGCGCTGGCGCTCTGGAACGACGGCCCGTGGCGCTGGGTTCTGCTGGCCATGGGCCTGATCAGCCTCTCGCCTTGGCCCGGCGCCGCCGCGATCCTCCGCAGAGCCGAGCGCCATCCGGACGTCCTGGTCAGTGACCCGGACCGTCGCCGCGCGCGTGCGCGGCGCATCGCCATCTGGCAGGTGCCGATCTCCCTACTCCTAGGCGCGATCACGGGTTACCTCCTGGACGGCTGGCCCGCGGCCCTGTTCCTCGGGCTCGTATCGGGCGCCGTCGCGACCGCCGTGTCCTGGTGGATGCTGCGCCGCTGAGGCGCTAGGTGGCCTGGTAGTTCGGGCCGTCCCCGCCCTCGGGCGGTGTCAGCCGGCCGCCCTTGGCGGTGATCGCTCCGCACTGCACGCAGTTCGAGGGCGTTATCTGCAGCTTGACCTCGTGCTTGCCGTCGAGCTTGCCGTTGCCGTTGGCCGACGCGGCCTCCAGCTCCTCGTCGGGCACCTCGTACACCTGCGCGGGGCACATGTTCTGCCACATCAGCGCCACCTCGAGCGGCACCTTTTCCTGGATGCGGATGTGGTTCGGCGCGTCGTCGCGCGTGGCGTTGCCGGAGGCGAACACCGACGACAGCTTGTCGAACGTCTTCTTGCCGTCCGGCTTCGGGTAGTCGCGCTCCTTGCCGATGAACACGTCCACGGTGGCGTCGTCGTGCGTCGCCCAGCGCCCGCCCGGGAAGCGCCCGCCCGAGATCTCCATCATGTTCGCGATCGCGCCTCCGACCAGGAAGCCCTTCGCGAACGGCTGGCGCATGTTGCGCGACCGGTAGGTGTCCTCCTCGATCTCGGAGCTCTCGACCTTGGCCGTGTAGTTCGACAGGTCGTCGCACATCCGCCCGGCCTTGAGCCGCTCGAAGATCGCCTCGGCCGCGAACATGCCCGAGTGCATCGCGTAGTGCACGCCCTTCAGCGTCGGCACGTTGAGCATGCCGGCACCGTCGCCGCACAGGATCATCCCGGGCGCCCACAGCTGCCGCGGCCGCGCCCAGTAGCCGCCTGACGGCAGCGTCTTCGCGCCCCAGGCCACCCGCTTGCCGCCCTCGAGCAGGTCCGCCACCAGCGGGTGTCCCTTGAGCTCCTGGAGGGCGTCGTGCACCGAGAACCGCGCGTCGCGGTAGTCGAGCCCCACGACCAGGCCCAGCGAGATCTTGTCCTCGCCCATCGGGTAGATGAACGACCCGCCGAACTCGCGGTACTTCGCCGCGAAGTGCAGCGGCCAGCCCATCGTGTGGATCACCCGGTCCAGCGGCTTCTCGACCTCCCAGACCTCCTTGACACCCAGCTCCCACTGCTGGGGGTCCTCGGACCCGATCTCGAAGTGGCGAATCGCCGCGCCGGTCAGGTGTCCCTGGGTGCCCTCGCACAGCACGGTGGCCTGCGCGATCAGGTCGGAGCCGGGCTCGAAGTTCGACAGCGGCTGGCCGTCGCGCCCGCGGCCCTTGTCGCCCGAGCGCACGCCCACCACGCGACCGTCCGCGACCAGCAGCTTGGCCCCGGCCGTCTCGCCGAGGATGTACACGCCCGCGTCCTCCGCCTGCTGAGCCAGCCAGCGCCCCAGCTGCGCCACCGAGGTGACGTGGTTGCCGTGGTTGCGGAACGGCGGCGGCGTGGGCTTCAGGGGGATCGCCCGCTTGCCGTTGGGCAGCAGGTAGAGCGTGTCCTTCTCCACCGGGCCGTACGTCGGCCAGTCCTCCTCGGGGAGGTCCGGGAACAGCTTCTGCATCGCCGACGGCTTCATCATCGCCCCCGACAGCAGGTGCGACCCCGGGCCCTTGCCCTTCTCCACCAGCGCGATCGGCACCTCGCCGAGCGACTCCAGCAGCGTCTCTTCCTCGGCGAGCAGCTGGGTCAGCCGGATCGCGCACGCGAGCCCGGCCGGCCCCCCGCCCACGATCGCCACGCCGACCTCGATCCGCTCGTCCGCGGGGTCGGTCGGCGGGCCGACGAACTCCGTCGCGGAGTCGACGGGCGGCGGGTACTCGATCGGCGCTGTGGACACCGGCCTAGCCCTTCTTCGCCTTAACGGCGTCGGTGAGCTTGGGCAGGATCTTGTTCAGGTCGCCCACGATGCCGAGGTCGGAGAACTCGAAGATCGGCGCGTTCGGGTCCTTGTTGATCGCGACGATGTTCTCCGAGTTCTGCATGCCGACCTTGTGCTGGATGGCCCCCGAGATGCCGGCCGCCAGGTACAGCTTCGGCGCGACGGTCTTGCCCGTCTGGCCGATCTGGGCGGCGTAGGGGTACCAGCCGGCGTCGACCACGGCGCGCGTGGCGGCCACGGCCCCGCCGAGCGCCTCGGCCAGCGCCTCGGCCAGCTCGAAGCCCTCCGGCTTGCCGAGCCCGCGGCCACCGGCCACGAGGATGTCGGCGTCCTCGATGTTCACGTCGGCACCGCGCTGCTCGCCGCGCTGGACCATCACGGCCTTGGTCGAGTGCGCCTCGAGCTGGATGTCGACGTCGATCACCTCCGCCGCACCCTCGCCGGCCTCGGGGATGTCGAAGGCGTTGAGGCGGCCGATGATGATGCCGGGCTCGTCGACGTAGCCCACGTCGACGATCGCCGAGTCCTGCAGGATCGGGCGCTCGGCGACGAGCTTGCCGTCCTGGGCCTTCACGGCGGTGACCTCCATGGTCACGCCGGCGCCCAGCCGAGCGGTGAGCCCGGCGCCGATCTCGAAGCCGAGCAGGCCGCCCCCGAACAGGGCGTACTTGTAGCCGTTGTCCTGGATGACCTTGGCCATCACGTCGACGACCGGCTGCGCCAGCCCCTCGGGCGCCTTGGCGCGGTAGACCTTCGTCGCGCCGTACTGGCCGAGCGTGGCGCAGAGCTCGTCGGTGAGGTCGTCGCCACCGACGACCACCGCGGCGGCCTCCCCGCCCAGCTCCTTGGCCAGCTTCGCGCCCTCGGAGACGGCGCCAAGGGAGTTCTTGTTGAACTCCCCCTCGTAGTGAAGTGCGTACGTGAGGATGCTCATTTATGCGGCCCGCCTTTCGGTTATCCGGCCGCTCATGCGAGCAGCTTCCTTTCATCGAGCCAGGCGACGATCTTCTCGACCGTCTCGTTCGTGTCCTCGTCCTCGATGATCTCGCCACCGGCCTTCTCGGGCGGCGGGTTGATGGAGAGCACCTGAGTCTGCGAGCCCTGCTCGCCGACGCGATCCGCCTCGATGCCGACATCGCCGGCGGCCTTGGTGTCGAGCTGCTTCTTCTTCGCACCCATGATCGCCTTGAGCGACGGGTAGCGCGGCTCGTTGATGGCGTCGCCGACCGAGATGACGGCCGGCAGCTCGACGTCGACCGTGTCGTAGCCGTACTCGGCCTGGCGCTCGCAGCGCAGCTTGCCGCCCTCGACGTCGATCTTGATGACCTGCGTGAGCGAGGGCATCTTCAGGTGGTCGGCCACGACGGCGCCGATCGTGTAGCACTCGCCGTCGTCCGACTGCTGGCCGAGCAGCACCAGGTCGGGCGACTCAGACTCGAGCACCTTCCCGAGCGCGTAGCCGGTGGCGCACACGTCCGAGCCGGCCAGCGCCTCGTCGGTCAGGTGGACCGAGCGGTCGGCGCCCAGCGACACGGCCTTGTGCAGCGCGCGGAAGGCGGACTCGGGTCCCATGGTCACGGCGACGATCTCGTCGACGTCCACGGCTCCCCCCTCGCGGATCTGCATCGCTGCCTCGATCGCGTGGGTGTCGAAAGGGTTCAGGTTCTTCTCGCCCGAGCGGTCGAGGCGCTTGGAATTGGGGTCCATGCGCTTCTCGACTGCCGCGTCGGGCACCTCTTTCACGAGGACGCAGATCTTCACGGGACAGGTTCTCCTTCTTGTGATCCTGAGCGGCGGACGGCGGCATCTTGCCCGCCGGCGAGGCCAATGTTACCCGATTGACTGACGAGTCAATCGCCTCTGACCCCGGCGTGGAAGCGTCGCGGCGGAGGCTATTGGGGCGCTGGACGCTACCTGCTCGGCAACGGCGAGGGCCGGCCCGATGATGGGCCGGCCCCCGAAAACCGCCGCTGCTTCACTCGATCAGGCAGACATGGGCTCGGCCACCGGGCCGACCATTTGCGGCAGCTCGTCCGCGATCGGCTCGGCGCGCTCGATATCGCGCTCGCGCACCAGCCAGAGGCTGGCGAGCGCCCCGGCGAGGGCCAGCACACCGCCGAGCATCAGGATCTCGTTCATGCCGGCCAGGAAGCCCTCCCGGGCCGCGTTCGCCACGCCACCGCGCGCATCCGCCGGGACGTTCGCGAGCGCCGAGTCGAGGTTGCCGGAGGAGATCGACTCCACCAGCTGGCGCGGCCGCTCACCGGTGGCACCGGGCGTTCCGGCCAGCAGCTGCTCGACCTTGTCGGCGCCGCGCCCGAGGAAGATGGCTCCCCACGCCGCGATGCCGATGGCAATGCCGACCTGGCGGAACGTGTCGTTGATGCCCGACGCCATCCCGCTCTGCTCCTTGGGCACGACCGAGACGGCGACGTCGGCGATGACCGGGTTGATCAGCCCGACGCCCACCCCGGCGAGCACGAACCCGCCGAGCAACGCCGTCCACTCGTCCGTCACGCTCAGGCCGCTCATCAGCAGCAGCGCGCCGCCGACCAGCCCGAGGCCGACCGAGAGCATCACCCGAGCGGGCACACGCGTGATCAGCGCGCCAGCGGCCGCTGAGACGAAGAACGTCGTCACTGTCAGCGGCAGGTAGCGCAGGCCGGCCTCGAGCGGGTCGTGGCCGAGAAAGCCCTGCAGGTAGAACGTCAGGTACAGGAACAGCGCGAACATGGACGCCGAGATCCCGGCGGCCGCCAGCTGGACGCCCGTGAACGTGCGGTTGCGGAACAGCTGCAGCGGGAGCATCGGCTGCGACACGCGCGTCTCGATGATCAGGAACAGGGCGAGCAGGGCTCCCGCGCCGGCGAGCAGCGCGACGATCCCGGTCGAGCCCCAGCCCTGCTCGTTGCCGCGCAGGAGCGCGAACACCAGCATGAAGAGGGCGGTCGAGAACGTCAGCAGGCCGCCCCAATCGATGCGCGAGGCGTTCGGGTCGCGGCTCTCACGCAGCCGCGTGTAGGTGATCGCTATCGCCGCGATGCCGATCGGCACGTTGATGAAGAAGATCGACTGCCAGCCGAGCCACTCGGTCAGCGCGCCGCCCACGAGTGGCCCGGTGGCGACCGCGATGCCGATCGTCGCTCCGTACACGCCCATAGCCGTGCCGCGTTCGCGGCCGCCGGGGAACTCCTGGGCGATCAGCGCCAGCGAGACGGCGAACATCACAGCGCCGCCGATGCCCTGCACGGCACGCGCGACGTTGAGGAAGGTCGGGTCCGTGGCCAGTCCGGCCAGCAGCGAGGCCAGCGTGAAGATCGTCAAGCCGGCGGCGAAGACGCGCCTGCGCCCGAGCCGGTCGGCCAGCATGCCGGCCGTCAGCACGAGGGCGGCAAGGGAGAGCGTGTAGCCGTCGATTACCCACTGGAGCTCCGTGAAGCTGGCGTGGAGGTCGTGCTCGATCGCCGGCAGCGCCGTGTTCACGACCGTGATGTCGAGCAGCAACATGAAGGTCGCGACGCTGACCGCGAACAGCGTCCACCACTTGCAGTGCATCTCTCTGTCTCCTTGGGATTCCGGTGGCAAGGCGGGCTACAATTGGTCAGGTAGCCTTGTCAGGCAGCATTATCAAGCTCCCTGACGAAAAAGTCAAGGCGCCTTACGAATGTCCCCAGAGCCGATCAGCCCACCCCCCAGGCCGTTGCCGGCGCTACTCACGGGCGTGAAGCTCGCAGCCATCGAGAAGCTGCACGGCCGGATCGCGGAAGCCGGGCACCCGGAGATTCGCGCGGGTCACGGCTGCGTGTTCGGCTTCATCGACCTCGACAACGGCTCGCGGCTGACGGACCTGGCCGCCGGCGCAGGGCTCACGAAGCAGGCGGTCGGGGAGGTCGTGGCGGAGCTCGACCGGCTCGGGTACGTGACCCGCGTGCCCGACCCGCAGGACGGGCGCGCGAAGATCATCAAGCTCACCGACCGCGGACTCGACGCCGTGATCAAGGGCCGCCGCATCTTCGAGGAGATCGAGCGCGAGTGGGCGGAGCAGATCGGCCCGGAGCTGATGGCGAGCTTCCGCGAAGCCGCCACGCGCCTAGCGGCGCTCGAAGGCCGGGCAACCGAGGCCGGCGGCCGCCCGCGCGCCGCCTAGCCCGGGACCGACTGCCTGATGTAGTCGATGATGCCCTGCACCGGGGCGCCGGGCGTGAAGACCTCCGACACGCCCAGCTCCTTGAGCTCCGGGATGTCGTCGTTGGGGATCGTCCCGCCCACGACCAGCACCACGTCGTCGGCGCCCTCGCTCTTGAGCAGCGCGGCGATGCGCGGCACGAGCGTCATGTGAGCCCCCGACAGGATCGACAGGCCGACGGCGTCGGCGTCCTCCTGCAGCACGGTCTCGACGATCTGCTCGGGCGTCTGGTGCAGGCCCGTGTAGATCACCTCCATGCCGGCGTCGCGGAGGGCACGGGCGATGATCTTGGCACCGCGGTCGTGCCCGTCGAGGCCGGGCTTGGCCACCACAACGCGGATCTTGCGGGCGTTCACGCCGCGCAGATTAGCCCGTGCCGGAACCGGCCGGGCTGCGCCCGACCTCGCCCCGTTGGCCCGGCTACCAGCCGATGCGCCCTGCCGGCCGCGCCGGCTGGGGCGTCGTGCGGCGGCGCAGGTACGCGCCCAGCGCGAGCGTCATCAGGCCGATCAGCGCGAGGCCGCCCACGTCCATGCCGGTCGACGGCAGGGCCGGGCCGCTGTCCGCCGGCGTGCCCGTGGAGGTGGTGCCGTCGGTCGATCCGGTGTCCTGCCCGTTGCCGTTGCCCTGGTCCGCGGCGGCCGCCTGGACCGTCACGGTGCCCTTCATGAACGGGTGCGGCGTGCAGATGTAGCTGAACGTGCCCGCCTGCGTGAAGGTGTGCGAGCCGCTGCCGCCGGCGTCCAGGATCCCGGTGTCGAAGCTGCCGTCGGTGGCCGTGGCGGAGTGCGCCGTGGGACCGGAGTTGCTCCACGTGACGGTGTCGCCCACGCTGACGGTCACTCCGCTGGGCGAGAACTTGAAGTCGCTGATCGTGACGCCCGTCGAGGCGGCGGCGATGGCGATCGTCTTCTTCGCCTTCGGCTGCTCGACCGGAGCG
>JAXDIH010000250.1:0-5114 GCA_034664105.1 Thermoleophilaceae bacterium | reverse complement strand
CGCTGCCGGCGCAGCTCCGCCACCAGCGACTTCTGGTGCAGCGCCGCGATCAGGTCGTTCAGCGGCTCCGTCCCGGCTGCGATCAGCTCCACGGCGCGGTCGGGGTCCATCTCCCCGGCCAGGCGGTCCATCAGCACCTGGACCTCCTCCTTGACGAGCTCCTCCAGGGCGCGCTTGTAGCGCAGCGTGTCGTAGACGGTGAAGCCGATGCGCTCGTCGTAGCCGCCGGCCCTGAAGCGGCTGATCGCCTCGACGATCTCCACGTCGCGCTGCCCGTACCCCCGCGAGCTGGGCGTGAGCACCTCCAGCTCGGCCAGCCGCCCGAGCACCTCCTGCGGGATGTCGTAGCGGCGCTTCAGCTCCGCCGCCGACACCCGCTTGCTCTCGCCCGCCAGCGCCCGCTCCAGGATGCGGTCCTCCAGCTCCACGAGCGCCTGGGCGCGCGCGGGGTCCTCGTCGAGCATCGACTTGATCACCGCCAACGGCATGAAGCGCTCCTCCTGGAGCTGCTTGATCAGCCTGATGCGCTCGACGAACTCGGGCGGGTAGTAGGCCATGTTGCGCGACGTCTTGATCACCTCGTCGCCGTCGCCCAGCAGCCCCTCGCGCAGATAGTGCTTGATCGTCCCGGCGCTCACCCCGCTCGCCTCGGCCAACTCCTTCATCTTGAGCAGGCCGTTCTGCGTCACGCCATGAAGCTCCCGCGCGTGTCCGTAGCCGCGCCGGCGGCCGCGCCCGACTCCAGCAGCGAGCCGATCTCGTCCTCGCTGTAGCCCAAGCCGGCCAGCACCTCACGCGTGTGCTCGCCCAGGCCGGGGCCGGGGCCGGCGGGCGCTCCCGGGGTGCGCGACAGCTTGACCGGCACGCCCAGCAGCGACACGCCGTCGGTGCCCGGCTGGTCGATCTGGACGACCATCTCGCGCGCCCGCACCAGCTCGGAGTCCAGCGCCTCGTCGAGCGCGAGCACCGGCTCCAGGCAGCAGTCGTGCTGCTCGGCGAACGCGTGCCATTCGTCGCGCGTGCGCTCGACGAAGATCCGCTCCACGTCGGCGTGAGCCTCGGAGCCGGGAGCCTCGAACTGCTTCTCGATCAGATCCTCGCGGTCGACGCCGCGGCACCACGCTTGCCAGAACTTCGGCTCCAGCGCCCCGAGCGTCACCCAACCGTCCTTGCACGCGTAGGGCCGGTAACAGATCAGCCGCCCGGTCAGCTCGAGGTCCCCGCGCACCAGCTTCTGACCGTCGGCCAGGTAGCGCGCCGCCACCATCGCCAGCCAGGACAGCGACCCGTCGAACATCGAGATGTCCACCAGCTGGCCCTGACCGCTGCGTTCGCGCTCGCGCAGGGCGGCGAGGATGCCGAACGCGGCCATCAGCGAACCGCCCCCCACGTCGGCGATCTGGCCGGCCGCCTGCATCGGCGGACCGCCGGCTTCGCCCGACAGGTCGAGCAGGCCGTTGAGGGCGAGGTAGTTGAGGTCGTGACCGGCGCGAGCGGTGTACGGCCCGTCCTGGCCGTAGCCGGTGATCGCGCAGTACACGAGCGCGGGGTTCTCCTCGCGCAGCCGCTCGTAGCCGACGCCGAGGCGGTCCATCACCCCCGGCCGGAACGACTCGAGCAGCACGTCGTGCTCGCGCACCAGCTTCAGCAGCACCTCGCGGCCGGCGTCCTCCTTGAGGTTCAGCCGGATCGAGCGCTTCCCCCGGTTGAGCGCCAGGAACATGGCCGACTTGGCGGTCTCGTCCGCGCCCTCGTGATACGGGGGCGACCAGCGCACGTAGTCGCCCATGCCGGTGTCCTCGACCTTCAGCACATCGGCGCCGAAGTCGGCGAGCAGCAGCGAGCAGAACCCGCCCGGCAGCAGCCGCGACAGGTCGAGCACCTTGATGTCAGAAAGCGCACTCATACGGGGATCCTCCTTGGGGTGCCGAGCAGCTCGCGCGCCTCGGCGACGGTCGCCACGCGGCGCCCGACGTCCTCGACGATGCGCCGCGCGCGGGCGATCAGGTCGCCGTTGGAGCGAGCCATCTCGCCCTCGGGCAGATAGAAGTTGTCTTCCAGGCCGACGCGCACATTCCCGCCCAGCGCCGCGGCGGTGGCCACCAGCCGCCACTGGTCGCGGCTGATCCCGATCACGCCCCAGTTGTTCGGGCCCTCCGGGCCGCCCGGCACCTGGTCAGCCATGTGGGCGAGGTTGCGCGGCGTGGGCCGAATGCCGCCGGTCACGCCCATGACGCAGTCGATCTGGAGCGGCTCGGACAGCAGCCCCATGTCGATCAGCGGGTCCAGGTTGGCCACGTGGCCTGAGTCGAAGCACTCGTGCTCTGGCCGGATCCCGACCTCGTTCATCACCTCGAGGAACTGGATGATCGTGTCGAATGAGTTCTCGAAGACGGCCTTGAAGACGAATTCCTTGCGGCGCTCGGAGTACTTCGCGTAGTTCATCGAGCTCATGTTGAGCGCGGCCACGTCGGGACGCAGCTCGCGCAGGTACTCGATCCGCTTCTCCACCGGTACGCCGATCGCGCCGGTCGAGTAGTTGACGATCACGTCGTCCACGGCGCCGTTGATCGCGTCGGTGATCGCGCGGAAGTCCTCGACCTCGTACGAGGGCACGCCGTCAGGCGTGCGCGCGTGGATGTGGATCATCGCCGCGCCCTCGTCCACCGCGCGCTTGGCCTCGGCCGCGTACTCCGCGGGCGTGTACGGGATCGCGGGGCACTGCTCGCGGCTCGCCACGGCGCCGGAGATGGAGCAGACGACGATCGCCGGATCCTCGAACCGGCTCATCGGCGCGTCAGCGGCGGCACAGTCCGCCCCTCTGCCGAACAGTCGATCAACTGCTGCAACCGACGCATGCGCGTCTCCTCCCTCTTCGCGCTGATCACCCAGTGGATCGCGGTCTTGCGGTAGCTCGGCGGGCACCCTTCGAACCAGTCGGTGGCCGCCGCGTTGGAGCGCAGGCGCTCCTCGAAGTCGGGCGGAAGGACGGCGGCCTCGGCGCGCTCGAACGAGTAGACCCCCGTGCGCTCCGGCGTGCGCGCCTCATACGCGCGCAGGCCCGCCGGCGCCATCAGACCGCGTTCTTTGAGCTCCTCGACCTTGGCCACGTTGATCGCGCTCCAGTTGCTGGTCGGCCGCCGCGGCGTGAACCGGATCGCATAGCTCTCGTCGTCGACGCCGCGGCGCACGCCGTCGATCCAGCCGAAGCGCAGCGCCTGCTCCACCGCCTCCCCCCAGGTCATGCTCAGCCGCCCCGAGCCCTTCTTGTAGAAGCCGACCCAGAGCTCGCTCCCGCTCTCGTGGTGCTCCTCCAGCCAAGCCCCGAACTGGTCGGGGGTCTCGAAGAAGAGGGGCTTCACCGGCGCAGCGCCCCCAGCACCTCGCGCGCCGCCACCTCGCCCGAGCGCACGGCGCCGTCCATGTACCCGCTCCAGTAGGTGGCGACCTCGGTGCCGGCCCAGTGCACGTGGCCGAAGCGCTTGCGCAGCAGGTGCCCGTAGCGGTGCAGCAGGTTCGCGCGCGTGTGCCCGACGGGGCAGCCCCGCGTCCACGCCTCCTGGGACCAGTCCATCTCGAAGGACGCCTTGACGTTGCGCGCCTCGTCGCCGAAGCAGGTGACGAAGTTGCCGAGCACCGCGTCGTGGCGCGCGGCGCGCGTTGCCTTGGCGAACGGCCGGGCCTGGTCGCCGCCGACGAAGCCGAACAGGATCCCCGGGCTGCCTGAGGGCGGAGTGTTGTCGAACGTGGTGTTCGCCGGCCCCACCTCGGAGACCGCCTGACCGCTGAGGCCCGCGTCCCGCCAAAAAGGGCGGTCGTACACCGCCTGCCACTTGATCAGGTGCCCTGGGGTGGTGCCCTTGAGCAGCTCGAGGTGCGCCGCCGGCAGCTTGGGGGCGAACTGGATCTTGGCCGCGAGCACAGGCGGAACCGCCACGATCACCTCGCGCGCCTCGACCACGATCCCGTCGGCGTGAACGGTCACCCGGCCGTTGCCCTGCTGGATGCGGCGAACGGGCGCGTTCAGCACCACTTGCGCGCCGAGCTGCTTCGCCACGAGCCGCGGGATCCGCTGCGAGCCGCCCACGAAGCGGCTCTCCTGAGCGCCGCCAGGGGTGGCGATCAGCTTCGAGAAGTCACCTTTGTTCTTCTCGTTGCCGGCGGTGGCGGTGTAGGCGACGACGTTGAGCAGGGTCAGCTCGTGCGGGTCCGCGCCGAAGAGCGCCTCGCAGGCGAGGTCGAACAGCGCGCGTGAGCCGGTCGTGCCGAGGTTCTGGACCTTCCACTGCTCGAGCGTGGTGTTGTCCCACTCCTCGGCCTTGGGCGCGTTCCAGGGCGCCTCGACCGGTACCTCCTCCGCCATCGCGTTGAAGGCCCCGATCGCCTTGAGGATCGCCTCCTGGAAGTCGGGGTCAGGCGCCAGCCCGGGGGTGGCCGGATAGCGCGACAGCGCCCCGTTCAGGAGCAGGACGTTGTCGCCGTCGTTGTACGTCTTGAAGGTCTTGACGCCAAGGGCCTTGGCGAGCGCCAGCACGCGGTCCTGCGTCGGTCCTACGAACTGTCCGCCGACCTCGGAGATCACGCCCTTCTGCACGCGGTGGTTGAGCGTGCGCCCGCCCACGCGGTCGCGCGCCTCGAGCACGCAGACCTCCTTGCCGGCGGCGGCCAGCCGGCGCGCCGCCGTCAGCCCCGCGAACCCGGCCCCCACGATCGCCACGTCGACCTTGCGGTGGCGCTTGCGGCGCTTCGCGGCGGCGGTCGTGGGCAGCAGCACGCCAGCTCCGCCCGCCGCCGCGCTCGCGATCAGGCTCCGACGAGTCGTGTTCAGACGGGCATCACGCCGTGTTTCTTCCAAGGTCGCTCGACTCTCTTCGTCTGGGCCATCTCCAGCGCCCGGATCACCGTCGGGCGCGTCTCGCGCGGGTCGATCACGTCGTCGATCAGCGCGTTGCCGGCGGCGATGTACGGGTCGATCGTCTTGCGGATGCCCTCGATCATCTGAGCCCGGGCGGCGTCTGGATCATCGGAAGCCTCGATCTGCTTGCGGAAGATGATGTTCACCGCGCCCTCCGGGCCCATCACCGAGATCTCCGCCGAGGGCCACGCAACGATCA
>JAXDIH010000214.1:0-7731 GCA_034664105.1 Thermoleophilaceae bacterium | reverse complement strand
CGCTCGCGCGATCGCGGACAACGCGGCGGCCCGGGGCCCCGGCCGCACCAGCGCGTACCCGGCCACGTGCAGGTGGGAGCCGGCGGCCAGCACGTCGTCGGCAAGGTCGGTCGCCCTCAGCGCCGCGTTCGCCCCCGGGTCGGGCAGCATCGACCGCTCCCCGCCCGCCGCCACCAGCACGACGCACGTGCCGGTGGAGCGCTCCGTGTCGACGGCAAGCCGCGTCTCGACTCCGGACTCCCTCAGCTCTGCCACCGCGGAGGCGCCCCGCTCGTCCTCCCCCACGCGCCCCACCAGCACCGGCCGCTCTCCCGCAAACGCCAGCCACGCTGCCACGTTCGCCGCCGACCCGCCCCCGCGGAACGACACCGATGCCGCCGAATCGCTCCCCACCGCGACCGGCCCCGACAGGCGCGCCACGACGTCCACCATCACGTCGCCCAGCACGACTATCCGGCTCACGCCGACGCGGCCGACGCGGCCGACGCGATCCGCGCCGCCAGCCGAGCGTTGCGCGTGACCAGCCTCACGTTGGCCTCCAGGCTCGCGCCGGCGGTCTCCCGGTGGAAGAAGTCCAGCAGGAACGGCGTGATCTCCTTGCCGCTCACCCCGGCCTCGGCCGCCGCCGCCAGCGCGGCGGAGACCACCCGGTCGTGCAGCTCCACGTCGAGCTGCTCGTCGGGCGGCAGCGGATTGGCCACCACGACAGCCCGGTCGTCCGTGCCCAGCTCGTGCCGGGCTGCCAGTACGGCCGCCACCTCCGCCGGACTGTCCACCCGCCACGGCACCGGGTGGCCCGAGTCAGACAGGTAGAAGCCGGGGAAGCGGTCGGTTGCGTAGCCGAGCACCGTCACGCCGAGCGTCTCGAGGCGCTCCAGCGTCGCCCCCACGTCGAGGATCGACTTGACCCCCGAGCACACCACCGCGGTCCCCACGCGCGCGAGCGTCTCCAGGTCCGCGGACTCGTCCCAGGTCTCGCGCGCCTCCCTGTGCACGCCGCCCAGCCCGCCGGTGGCGAACACCGAGATGCCCGCCCGCGCGGCCAACCACGCGGTCGCTGAGACCGTGGTCGCGCCGTGCTCGCCCCGTGCCGCGATCACGGCCAGGTCCCTCACCCCGCACTTCGCCACGTGCTCACCCGCCACCGCCTCGAGCGCGGCGGCGTCGAGCCCGATGCGCGCCTCCCCCGCGACCACGGCGATCGTGGCCGGCGTGGCGCCCGCATCCCTGACGGCGGCCTCGAGCTTGTGGGCCACGTCGAGGTTGCGCGGGCGCGGCAACCCGTGGCTGATCAGCGTGCTCTCGAGGGCCACCACCGGCCGCCCGCCGGCCACTGCCTCGGCCACCTCGGGAGCGATTCTCATGGGCAAATGAGGGTAGACCTCCCCGCACCGGGAAGCTTCATGACATGAAGCAGCGACAGCTACGCGACCTGACCGTTTCCGCCATCGGCCTCGGCTGCATGGGGATGTCCGAGTTCTACGGGCCCAGCGACGAGGACGAGTCGATCGCCACCATCCACCGCGCCCTCGACTTGGGCGTCACGTTCCTCGACACCGCCGACATGTACGGCTCCGGCCACAACGAGGAGCTCGTCGGCAGGGCGATCGCCGGACGCCGCGACGAGGTGCAGCTGGCCACCAAGTTCGCCAACCGTCGTGAGAACGGCCGGCGCTGGGTGGACAACCGCCCGGAATGGGTGCACGAGGCCTGCGAGGCCTCGCTGCGCCGGCTGGGCGTGGAGCAGATCGACCTCTACTACATGCATCGCCGCGACCCGGAGGTGCCGATCGAGGAGAGCGTCGGCGCCATGGCCGAGCTCGTGAGCGAGGGCAAGGTCGCGCACATCGGGCTCAGCGAGGTGAACCCCGACACGCTGCGCGCCGCCAACGCCGTGCACCCGGTCACAGCGCTCCAGAGCGAGTGGTCGCTGTTCACGCGCGAGCTGGAGCGCGAGATCGTCCCGACCGCGCGGGAGCTCGGGGTCGGCATCGTGCCCTACAGCCCGCTCGGTCGCGGCGAGCTGACCGGCGCCCTCGATATCAGCGCCGACGACGACTTCCGGCGCAGCTCGCCCCGCTTCCAGGAGGGCAACCGCGAGCGCAACCTGGAGCGCGTGCAGCGAGCGCTCGAGATCGCCGAGGAGGTCGGCTGCACGCCCGCCCAGCTGGCGCTCGCGTGGCTGCTCCACCAGGGCGAACACGTGGTGCCGATCCCTGGCACCAGGCATCCCAGCCGCGTGGAGGAGAACGCGGCGGCGGTGGACATCGAGCTGACCGACGAGCAGCTGCGCGCCCTCGACGAGGCGTTCCCGCCGGGCGTCACCGCCGGGGACCGCTACGCCGACATGGCGCCGATCGAGCAGTGAGGCACCGCGCCGGCGAGGTGCGCGGCCTGACCCCGGAGGGCTAGGCCTGGCGCTCCACGCGCACGGGGAAGCCCTGCGCGCCGACGGCATCGAGGATCTCCTGGCTGGCGTCGGGCCCCCGCGTCTGGAGGACGAGGTTGATCGCGGTCTCGCGCACGTGCAGGTCGATGCCGTCGCGCAGGTGCTCCACGTCCACCACGTTGCCGCCGTGCTCCGCCACCACCTGCAGCAGCCCCTGCAGCGCGCCCGGGCGGTCGGGCACGATCGTGGACAGCACCATCCGCCGGCCGGCGGCCGTCTCGCCCAGGCGGATGCACTCCGACAGCAGCGACGCGTCCACGTTGCCGCCCGACAGCACGGCGCAGACCTGCCCGTCGGCGGGCGCCTGCACGCGACCCTGCATCAGCGCCGCGACCGCCACCGCGCCCGCGCCCTCCACGACCACCTTGGCCCGCTCGAGCAGCATCACCATCGCCTCGGCGACCTGGTCGTCGGAGACCGTGACCACCTCGTCCACGTAGCGCTCGACCAGCGGCAGCGTGAAGTCGCCGGGCCGCTTGACGGCGATGCCGTCGCAGATCGTGTTCGCCGAGCGCGCGCCGATCGGCCGGTGGGCGGCCAGGGAGTCGATGTACGGGGCGCACGCCTCGGCCTGCACGCCCACGACCCGAGCGCCGGGCAGCCACTTCGCCACAGCCAGCCCGATCCCGCTGGCCAGACCGCCGCCGCCGAGCGGCACCACCACCAGCTTCACGTCCGGCGCCTGACGGGCGATCTCCAGCCCCACGGTGCCCTGGCCGGCCACGACCTCGGCGCTGTCGAAAGCCGGCACCGCGGTCATGCCCTCCTCCTCGGCCAGGCGCGCGGCCTCGGCCTGGGCGTCGTCATAGGTGGCGCCGTGCAGGCGCACGTCGCCGCCGTACTGGCGCACCGCGGCGACCTTCGACACCGGCGCGCCGGCCGGCATCACCAGCACCGCCTTGGCCCCCGCGTCACGCGCCGCGCAGGCAACCGCCTGGGCGTGGTTGCCGGCGCTGGCCGCGACCACCCCGGCCCGCAGCCTCTCCTCCGGCAGCCGGCCGATCATGTTGGTGGCGCCGCGGGCCTTGAACGACCCGGTCAGCTGGAGGTTCTCCGCCTTCAGCAGGACGGTGGCGCCCAGGCGCCGCGACAGCTCGCCCGCGGGCAGGACCGGCGTCTCACGCACCTTTCCGGCGATCAGGCGAGCGGCGTCCTCGACGTCCGCGGGGCTTACGGCTTCACGCGCGACTGCCATCCAGTCATTATCCGCACATGGCCACTGGGGAGGAGACCGCTCGGCTGCTCGCCCGCACCGACGTGTTCGAGGGACTTGAGCCGCGCGAGCTGCTGGCGGTCGCGCAGGTGGCGGTCCCGCGGCACTGGGATCGCGGCGAGATCATCTTCCGCGAAGGCGACGATGGGGACACCTGCTACCTGCTGCGCTCGGGCGCCGTGGTGCTCACGCGCGAGCACCAGGACGGCCGCATGGTCGCCCTCGCCGAGCTGCGCAGCGGGGCCCTGTTCGGGGAGCTGGCCATGTTCCGCGGCGAGACGCGCTCGGCCACCGCCGAGGCGGTCGAGGCCTGCACGGCGGTGGCGCTGCTGTCGGGTGACGTGCAGCGCCTGATCAAGCGCAACCCCGACCTCGCGCTGAAGCTGCTCGCCACGCTCGCCGAGCGCGTGAGCCGCACCAACGAGCGCCTGCTCCAGCAGTCCTTCCAGACGGTCGCCGGCAGGGTCGCGAGCGCCCTGCTCGCCCAGACCATCTCGCGCCAGGCCGAGGGCGCCCCTGCCGAGGACGTCCTGATCCGCGCCACGCAAGCCGAGATCGCTCATCTCGCCGGCACGTCGCGCGAGAGCGCGAGCCGCTTCCTGGCGACGCTCGAGCGCGCCGAGGTGGTCACCCTGGGACGGGGAAAGGTCACCGTGCATGACCCAGGACGGCTCCGCAACTACATCCACTGACGCCCGCGCCCGCATGGTGGAGCGCCAGCTCCGCCGGCGCGGCATCCACGACGAGCGCGTGCTCGCGGCCATGGCCGAGGTGCCGCGGGAGCGCTTCGTGCCGCAGGACCAGCGCCGGCGCGCGTACCGCGACGGTGCCCTGCGAATCGGCGAGGGCCAGACGATCTCCCAGCCCTGGATCGTCGCCTGCATGTGCCAGCTGCTGGAGCTGCGCGGCGACGAGACCGTGCTCGAGGTGGGCACGGGATCGGGCTACGCGGCCGCTGTGCTGTCGCGGCTGTGCGCCGACATCGTGACGATCGAGCGCCACGCGGCCCTCGCCGAGCTCGCGGCCACCACGCTGGCCGAGCTCGGCTACGACAACGTCGAGGTGCGCGTGGGCGACGGAGCCCGGGGGGCACCCGATCGCGCCCCGTTCGGGGGCATCGCCGTGACCGCGACGGCGCTCGACCATCCGCCCCAGCCGCTGCTGGACCAGCTGGCGCCGGGTGCCGCGCTGGTGATCCCGGTCGCGCGCGGCCGCCGCGAGCAGCTGATGCGCTTCCGCGACGGGCAAGAGGAGGCTGTGGCATCCGTCCGCTTCGTGCCGCTGGTGAGCGACGAGGAATGATCCGCGAGTTCTCGGCGGGCGGCGTGGTCGTGCGCCGCATGCAGGGGCGCCCGTACGTCGCGGTGGTGCGCGTGCGCGACCAGATCCTCGCGCTGCCCAAGGGCCACCCCGACGGCGAGGAGTCCGCGGCGGAGGCCGCGCGGCGCGAGGTGCGAGAGGAGACCGGGCTCGAGGCCGACCTGGTCGAGCGGCTCGGCGACGTCAAGTACTGGTACGTGCGCGACGGCGAGCGGGTGATGAAGATCGTGGCCTTCTTCCTCTTCCGCTACCGCTCGGGCAGCGTGGAGGACCACGACCACGAGGTGGAGGAGGCGCTCTGGATCCCGCTGGAGGAGGCGCCCAAGCGACTTGCCTACAAGGGCGAACGCGAGATGGCGGAGGCCGCGCTCTCACGGCTACGGGAAGGCCGCTAGGCTGCCCCGGCGTGTTTGTCCTCAACTTCTACTCGCCCATCTTCGTCGACCAGCTCAAGCGCGGCCGAAAGACCGCCACGATCCGCCTTGGCGACAAGAGCAAGAAGTACCGGAAGGGCGAGGTCGTCCTGATCACCGTCGGCTTCCAGCACTCGCCGCGCGAGAAGATCTTCGAGGCCGTGATCGACTCCGTCGAGGTCAAGCAGGTGCGCGATCTCTCCCCGCGCGACATCGAGCACGACAACCCGGAGTTCCGCCGGCTCGACGAGATGGTGCACTTCCTGGAGCAGATCTACGGCCGCAAGGTCGAGACCGACGACACCGTCACCGTCGTGCGCTTCTCGCAGATCTCGGACCGCCCGTCCGAGGTGCAGGAGCGCATGCGCCCCTCCGGCCCGCGCCAGAACTGATGGCAGCCGGGGCTCGCGCCCCCGGTCCCCCGCCGGAGATTGGCTTCGCCCACATCTCTGCGTCTTTGGCACTCTCGGTGCTAGAGTGCCAGGCTGGCACTCGGACACTACGAGTGCCAAGTTCACAGAACTTCAGACGGAGGTATGCCCATGAATCTCAAGCCTCTAGGAGATCGCCTGATCGTTCAGGCCATCGAAGAAGAGGAGACCACGGCCAGCGGCATCGTCCTTCCTGACACGGCCAAGGAGAAGCCGCAGCGCGGCAAGGTCCTTGCAGTCGGGGACGGTAGGTGGGACGAGGACGGCGAGAAGCGTATTCCGCTCGACGTCTCCACGGGTGACGAGGTCCTGTACTCGAAGTATGGCGGCACCGAGGTGATCGTCGAGGGTGAGGATCTGCTCGTGCTGCGTGAGTCGGATGTCCTCGCCAAGGTCGCAGGCTAGGAGGAACCACACACATGGCTCACAAGGAACTGAAGTACGACGTCGAAGCGCGTCGTGCACTGGAAGACGGCGTCAACGCCGTAGCCAACGCTGTAAAGGTCACGCTCGGCCCGAAGGGTCGCTACGTCGTGATCGACAAGAAGTTCGGTGCTCCCACGATCACCAACGACGGCGTCTCGATTGCTCGAGAGATCGACATCGAGGATCCGTTCGCCAACCAGGGCGCCCAGCTCGTGCGTGAGGTGGCCACCGCCACCAACGACGTGGCTGGCGACGGCACCACCACCGCGACGGTCCTGGCCCAGCGCATCGTGCGCGACGGCCTGAAGAACGTGGCCGCCGGTGCGAACCCGCTTGCTCTCAAGCGCGGTATCGAGAAGGCCGTCGACCAGGTCGTCGAGAACATCAAGAACATCTCGACCGAGATCTCCGGCAAGGACCAGATCGCCCGCGTGGCGGCCATCTCTGCCGCCGACGACGAGATCGGCGACGTGATCGCCGATGCCATCGATCGGGTTGGCAAGGACGGCGTGGTCAACGTCGAGGAGGGCCAGACGTTCGGCATGGACCTCGAGTTCACCGAGGGCATGCAGTTCGACAAGGGCTACATCTCGCCGTACTTCGTGACCGATCCCGAGCGGATGGAGACCGTCCTCGACGACCCCTACATCCTCATCGTCAACGGCAAGATCAGCTCGGTCCAGGACCTCCTGCCCGTGCTCGAGAAGGTGATGCAGGGCGGCAAGCCGCTCCTGATCATCGCCGAGGACGTCGACGGAGAGGCTCTGGCCACTCTCGTCGTCAACAAGATCCGCGGCATCTTCAAGTCGGTTGCCGTCAAGGCTCCCGGCTTCGGTGACCGCCGCAAGGCCATCCTGCAGGACATCGCGATCCTGACCGGTGGCCAGGTCATCTCCGAGGACGTCGGCCTCAAGCTGGAGAACGCGGACCTTTCCCTGCTGGGCAAGGCTCGCAAGGCCGTCATCACCAAGGACGAGACGACCATCGTCGAGGGTGCGGGCGACGCCGACCAGATCCAGGGTCGCGTCAACCAGATCCGCGCCGAGATCGACAACTCGGACTCGGACTACGACCGCGAGAAGCTGCAGGAGCGGCTCGCGAAGCTGGCCGGCGGCGTGGCCGTCATCAAGGCCGGCGCCGCGACCGAGGTCGAGCTCAAGGAGCGCAAGCACCGCATCGAGGACGCGGTGCGCAACGCCAAGGCCGCCGTCGAAGAGGGCATCGTCGCCGGTGGTGGCGTCGCTCTCATCCAGGCTGCCGAGGCCGCGTTCGCGGGCCTGAAGCTCGAGGGCGACGAGGCCACTGGCGCCAACATCGTCAAGGTCGCGCTCGAGGCTCCGCTCAAGCAGATCGCCATCAACGCCGGCCTTGAGGGTGGCGTTGTGGTGGAGAAGGTCAAGTCCCTTCCCGCGGGTGAGGGCCTCGACGCCGCCACCGGCGAGTACAAGGACCTGATCAAGGCCGGCATCATCGACCCGG
>JAXDIH010000181.1:0-20601 GCA_034664105.1 Thermoleophilaceae bacterium | reverse complement strand
TGTCGCCCTTGTCTCCCTGAAGGCCCTGAAGGCCCTGCGCGCCGTCGGCTCCGTTGGCGCCATCGGCACCCTTGGCTCCATCGGCACCGGCCGCACCGGCGTCGCCGGTGTCGCCCTTCTCACCCTGCACGCCCTGGATGCCCTGGGCGCCGGCAACGCCAACGTTGCCCTGAATGCCCTGAGCGCCATCGGCGCCGGCAGCACCGGTGTCGCCGGTGTCACCCTTGTCGCCCTTCGGTCCCTGGGGACCGGCGGGACCCTCGGGACCGGCCGGGCCCTGAGCACCGTCCGTGCCCGTGAGGCCGGCCGAGAGGGCGTTGGGTGCGGCGGGGCCAGCGGGGCCCATCGGGCCCATCGGTCCCGCGGCGCCGTTAGCGCCCTTCACGCCCTTCTCGTTCCAAGTCAGGCGGGTTTCCTTCTTCCCGCACTTCTCGCCTGCATCGACGATTCGCAGCGCGCCGGTCTTGTTCACGTAACAACCCGCGATCGTCCCGTTGTTTGCGCTGGGGATCGCCCCCGCTGCCATGGCACCGCCGGCAAGCAACGCCGCCCCGGTGCACGCTGTAAGCGCCTTCGCGTGCGAAATTCGCCCACGCGACCGCTTGAGTCCAAAGGAACCCATGAAGAACAACTCCTTTTCAGAGGATGCTGGTAACCCGCTTAGCTCGGCGGCTGCCCAGGAAGCGGGCTACGTCTCGAACGCCTCCCCTGTAGGGACCTGCGTTCTGCCAGCCGAGGGGCGACCGTACGACGGAAACTTGAATCCCGCTCGCACTTTCTAGACCAGTCGGCTAGATGCACGAGATGCCCTCGGGAAGCATGCGCAAGAACGCGCAGAAAACGGCCAAAACTGGACGCGGCCCGCTCCCGCGGGGCCGCGTCCAGGCCCAAAAGACCCCGCTACCGTCCTGCGACCTTCTTCAAGAACGGGATCAGGTTCTTGACGAACGCGTTCGTCGGGCTCGCCGAGTTGGGGTCGTTGTGCGAGTAGGTGGTGTGTCTGTCGATCAGGACCAGCTGCCGCTTGGGAATGCCCGACTGGCTCGCCAGGACGCTGGCCGCATCGAGCACGCGCGTCCCGCCCAGCGCAGCGCCGAACGCGTAGATGCGCAGGCGCTTCGGCAGGTCCTTGCCGTGCGTCGCACGCACGTCGAGCACGTCCTGCGCCGGGTTCTTGTTACCGGCCGCCACGGCGCCGGAGTCGATCGTCAGGCGCTGCGGGTGGTACCACGCGGTGCCGTCGAGGCTCTTCAGGCCCCACCCCGAGAACATCTGGGCGTAGCGCCTGATCGGCGTGAGCTCGCCCGCCCGCTCCCAGCGGCGCGGCGTGCCGCTCGGGGCCAGCCGGCCGAGGTGCGCCTGGGCGGCGATCAGCCCCGCCGGCGAGGTCTCGGAGTCGAGCGCGAACCCGTACTGGGCCTCGTTGGTCGGCTCCACCGGCGGCTTGAGGTTGGCCGGCAGGGCCGACCACGCCCACCCGATCGAGGTCTCGTTCGGAGCCGTCAGCACGCTCAGCGCGCCGCTCGTGTTGAACAGACCCGCCAGCGGCGCCGGGATGCCGCCGAAGGTGAGCCAGGGCGTTGAGGTGGACAGCGTCTGCAGCGACTGGTTGGCCTGCTCGGGCGTGACCGGGGTCGGGCCGCTGCCGCCGTCGATGAACACCAGGCCCCACAGGTCGCTGGCGCCGGACTTGCCGTTGAAGTCCCAGGTGGCGTACGCGGTGGTGATCGAGCCGCCGAGCGAGTGGCCGCCCATCGCCACCCGACCGCCGAGCCGCTTCGCGGCCTTGACGACCCGGTGGATGTCCTCCACCTCCACGCGCATGCCCCACTCGCGGGCGAAGGCGACGTTCGCGTCCGGGATCGTCTGGAAGTGCTTGGTGACGCTCGGATCCGTCAGGTAGCGCAGGTAGTAGTCGAACACCTGCGCGGGGGTCGCCTTGCCGGTCTTGGCGCGGTTGAACATCGAGTGGTCCTCGAGCAGGTTCTCGCGCCGCTCCACCGCCCACACCTGCCAGCCCTTGGCACGCGCCACGATGTCCTTGGCCACGGGCGCGAAGTAGGACGCGCTCGCCGAGGTGCCGGGGTTCAGGATCAGCACGTTGCGGGCGTGCTTCGGCCCTATCTTCAGCACGCCGACCTTGTCGTACTTGGCGGGTGTGGCCGGAGCGTCGAAGCCCTTCAGCCGTTCGAAGCTGACGTGCACCTTGGCGGGTGCCGCCGGTGCCAGCGCGGCCAGCCCCAGCCCCGCGGCCACCGCCGCAAGCGCGAGCCTCCCGGTCCTTCCGCTCCTCGAACGCATCAAGCTCCTCCCTCGCTCCTTCGGTCCAGCGGATCATCCCCGCCCGCGCCCCCGCTGCCCAGCGCGCGGTGACCAGTATTCGCGCCGGTGCCCTGTGCACGTGCACAGGGCCTAGTGGATAATCGATCGCATGGCCGTGCAGCCGCGAGCGGGCGACGTGATCCGGCAGATCGTCGGGCGGGCCGACCTCGACGACTTCACCGAGCGCGTGCTGGACAGCTTCTGGGAGCGCCCCGAGTACCAGCGCTTCCGGCCGCTGCGCGAGGACGTGCGCGAGTGGGTGCGCTGGAACATCGACCTCGTGATCCGCTGGCTGGTGGACGGCCTGCCCCCCACCGAGGCGGACCTCGAGCGCTTCCGCGAGCGCGCCCGGGCGCTGGCTGTCAACGGGATGCCCGCCGACCTCGTCCCCGCCAACTTCAGGCGCGGCGCCCGCTACGCGTGGACAGCGCTGCTGGAGGGCGCGCGCGACGACGAGCGGCCGGCACTGCTCGAGAGCGCCGAGCTGCTGTTCGACTTCGTCGACCGGGTCTCGCAGCTGTTCTCCGACACCTACGAGTCCACCGGGCCGGCGGCGGTGATCTCGGACGAGGAGCGCCGCGCGCGCGGCCTGCTGGCGCGGACCTGCTCGGGCGAGGAGCCCAGCGGCGAGGATCTACAGCTGGCCGAGCGCATCGGCTTCGAGCTGACCGGCGCCTACCGGCCGTTCGTGCTGGTGGCGCCGGCGTGGGACGTCCAGCGCCACCTGGAGCTCGCGGGTCGCCTACGAGCCCGCCACCTGCTCGCCGTGTCCGAGGGGCGCCGAGTCACCGGTCTCGCCCAGCGCAAGGTTCCGTGGAGCGAGCTTGGAGCCGAGCCGCGCGCCGTGATCGCCCAGGGGCGGCGCACACGACCCAGCGAGCTGCTCGACACGTTCGACGAGCTGCGCACGGTCGTGGACCTGGCGGTGCGCCAGGGCCGCGCGGGGGCGGTCGAGGCCGACGACCACGTCGCCGAGCTGCTGCTGCGCCGCTCGCCGCGTCTAGCCGCGCGGCTGCACTCGCGCGTCTACGACCAGCTCGCCGCCCACGACCCGGAGCTCACCCGCACGCTCGACCTCCTGATCGAGCACGACTTCGACCGCGGAGCCACCGCCGCGGCGCTGCCGGTGCACCGCAACACGCTGACGAACCGGATCAACCGCATCCATCACATCACCGGCCTCGACGTCGACCGCGCCGACGGACGCGGCCTCGTCTGGCTGGCCTGGCTGGAGCGGACCGCGCAGGCGTCGCCCTAGGCGGCCACCGCGTTGTAGTAACGCACGGCCAGACCCGTCAGCAGGGTCTCGAAGCAGGTCTCGACGGTCATGTCGTTCGCGTCCGCGTAGGCGCGTAGGCCGGCGCGCTCGATCGCCTCGCTCTCCGCGATCACGTCGTCCACGAGGTCGGGGTGCTCGTCGGAGAAGTACGCCCCCATGGAGTAGAGGCTCGTGTCCATGAGCGTCTCGAGGAACGAGTCGGCGCCGGTGTCCGGGCTGCGCTTGGCGGCCATCGGCCGCAGGTTACCCGGGGGGATAAGGTCCCCGCTCGATGGCGCCGCGCGACGAGATCATCGCCTACCTAGACGACCTGCTCGAGATCGACGCGTTCGGCGACTACGGGCCCAACGGGCTCCAGGTGCCGGGCGCCGAGGAGGTCTCCCTCGTGGTCACCGGGGTGTCCGCGCAGCGCGAGCTGTTCGAGCAGGCCGCCGACCTGGGAGCCGAGCTGGTGCTCTGTCACCACGGGCTGTTCTGGGAGTTCCATCCCCGCTCGATCGGCCCGGCCATGAAGCAGCGGCTGAGGATCCTGTTCGACGCCGACATCTCGCTCGCCGGCTATCACCTGCCGCTCGACGCGCACCGCGAGGTCGGCAACAACGCCCTGATCTGCGCGGCGCTGGGCCTCGAGCCGGCGGAGCCGTTCTCCGAGCACAAAGGCCGCCCGATCGGGCTGGTGGGCCGCTCGGCTGAGGGGATCGCTTTCGCGGACCTGCGCGAGCGCTGTACCAGCGCGTTCGAGCAGGGGCCGTTCGTGTGGGACTGCGGGCCCGAGGTGGTGCACAGCGTGGCGATCGTCTCGGGCGGCGCGCCGGGCGACTTCAGCCAGGCGATCGCGCACGGCGTCGACGCCTTCCTCACGGGCGAGACGGCGGAGCACGTGATGGCTGACGCGCGCGAGAACCACGTGCACTTCATCGCATGCGGGCACTACGCCACGGAGCGGTTCGGCATCCGGCGGCTGGGCGAGCTGGTGGCGGAGCGCTTCGGGGTGGAGCAGCGCTTCGTGGAGATCCCGAACCCGATCTAGCGCCGCCTACGGCAACTGCACGCGCACCGTCTGCGCCGCGCGGTCCTGGCCGCCCGGGCGCGGCTCGCTCGCCGCGGTCAGCGTCAGCGACACCGTGCGGCCGGCCGAGCTGAACCCGGCGCCGCGCAGGCAGGCACCCACGTCGACCGTGAAGGAGAGCGTGCGCGCCGGGTTCGGCGCGGCGTCCTCGGCCGAGTCCACGAGCGGGAACAGGCTCGCTCCCTCCTCGGGGAGCACACCGCTCGACGCCTCGGCCGTCAGGGTCGAGGACAGCGCGCTGTAGTGACCGGCGCAGCTGAACTCTCGCGAGATCCCCTCGCCCCCGATCGTCACCCCGTAGTGCAGGTGCCCCATGTCGGCGAACGAGCCCGCCTCCGCCCCGGGGACCGCCGCCCGCTGCGGGCGCCAGAAGGTGGCGCTGAACTGCTCGGAGCCCAGCGCGATCGGCTCTGCCCCGGAGACGTTCGTGAGCATCGGGGTCGTCACGAAGTAGGACGACAGCGTGGTCGGCACCGTGATGGTCCCCCCGCTGGTCCGGAAGACCACGTTGTAGGTGTCTCCGGGCGTGATCTGGCTCGTGGTCACGCGCGGTTGGATCCCCGCCACGAAGGCAGACCGCTGGTCGAGCCGCTCGAGGTTGGGATAGCCGCTGCCGTCGGGGTCGTAGTCGGTCCACAGGCTCCCGCGCGGCAGCGACGACGATGACTCGCTCACCCCGGTGAGCACCGCGGTGCCGCCTCCGCGCCGGCAGTAGGCGAGCGCGAAGCAGTCCACGTGCGCGCCCGTCACCCTCCGGCTGCCGAACTGCCCCGCATCGAAGTAGAAGACCAGCGCGAAGCGGTTCTCACCGCTGAAGATCGAGTCGATCTGCGCACGCGTGGCGCCGGCGTTGGCGTTCACCGCCTCCGTGAAGCCGAGGAACAGCGTCGAGAACAGCCCGGCGCCGCTGGGACTCGCGTCCGAGTCGACGCTGTCGAGCGTGAGGTCGCCGTCGTCGTCGACGTCGTAGGCGTTCGCCACGCCGTCGCGATCGGTGTCCGCCCCGGCGGCGCCCGACCCGCCGCCGTTCTGAGAGCTGCGCGCGCTCGCCTTCGCGGCCACCAGCCCGACGCGTCCGGCGCCGAGCGGCCGGCCGCGGGCGTCGGCGCGCGCCGCGCTTCCGGCGAACGCCTGCTTCTTGACGGCCACCAGCGGCGCCGCGTAACCGCGGCGCAGCTTGATCCGGCCGAGGTCGACCGACTTGCCGCTCAGCTTGAGGAACGCCTGGCGGCCCTTGCGCGACAGCACCACGGGGCCGAGGTAGCCGCCGCCGCGGCGGATCAGGTGCAGCGTGGCGCCGCGGCCGGTCCGTCCCTTGAACCGCAGCTTGAACTTGCCGGATGCGGGCAGCCGCTGGAAGACCACCTGCCCGTTCGCCGTGGTGCCGTTGAGCGTGTAGCCGCGGGCACCCTCGAGGGTGCCGCGCACGGTGGTGTCGGCACCGGCCGGAACGGCCAGGGCAGCGGACAGGACGAGGCAGCCCGCGAGGGCCAGAAGCAAGCGCATCCTGCCTGCTTCGACGCCGGTCGAACAATTCCCGACGAGGCCGCTCGAACGATGGCCGTTCGTTGTACGAAGCCTGCGTAAATTCGCTTGCTTCCGACCGACCAACCGATACCCTCTTGGTAGTCCTTCGGCAGCGAGGAATAGGAGTAGCTATATGGCGATCCACCTGACGCCCACCGAGCTCGGACGGGAGGCAGGAATGCACCGCCGCGACGTAATCGCGAAGTGCATGGAGCTCGGGGTGCCGATCTTCCAGGGACGGATCGACAAGACCCTGTTCATGTGCAGTCTCAAGGAGGCCGCGCAGAAGAAGGAGCTGGCGCGCGCCTGAGCGCCAGTCGCAAGCGCGCCGGTAGGCACTACCACGGCGCGCC
Source organism: Thermoleophilaceae bacterium (assembly GCA_034664105.1). GTDB lineage: Bacteria > Actinomycetota > Thermoleophilia > Solirubrobacterales > Thermoleophilaceae > JACVRW01. Next base: position 14,051 of record JAXDIH010000181.1, on the reverse strand, counting down.
TCTCTCCGCCTAGAATCGACTTACCCCGCGGATTGGCTCCGCGGCCAAATTTCGAGGAACCCTCGGAGGGAGAGCAAATCGATGGAAGCTGTGACGGCGGGTGCCGACGCCCGTCACGCCCAGGGAACGGGCTCCAAGACCATCGCCGACCTGCTGCCGCTCGCGGTCGAGAAGTACGGAGACGCACCCGCCCAGCGCTTCAAGGTCGGCGAGGAGTGGCGTGACTCCTCCTACGCCGAGCTCGGCGAGGTGGTCACGGAGGTCGGCCTCGGCCTGATCGACCTGGGCATCGAGCCCGGCGAGAAGATCTCGATCCTCGCCCACACCCGGCCCGAGTGGACCCACGCCTGCTTCGGCATCCTCACGACGGGCGCGACGCTCGTCACGATCTACCAGACCAACTCACCGGAGGAGTGCCAGTACGTCCTGCACCACTCCGATTCACGAGCGGTGTTCGTCGAGGACGCCGAGCAGCTCGCGAAGATCCGCGAGATCGAGGGCGACTGCCCCGAGCTGGAGCACGTGATCGTCCTCGACCCGGGCGACGCCGACATCGGCGACGCGCTCACTCTCGACGCGCTCCGCGAGCGTGGCCGGGCGCGTGACGTCGCCGAGCTGCGGCAGCGCTACGAGGCCGTGTCCCCCGAGGACATCTGCCTCTACATCTACACCTCGGGCACCACCGGCCCGCCCAAGGGATGCCTGCTCTCGCACGCGAACTATCGGGCGATCACGGACGCGGTCGTGCAGGAGGGCGTGGTACAGGCCGGGGACAGCACCTACCTGTTCCTCCCGCTTGCGCACGCCTTCGCGATCCTGATCCAGTTCGCGACGTTCGAGCTGGGCGCGGCGATCGCCTATTGGTCGCGAGACCCGAAGATGATCATCGCGGACATCGCCCAGGTGAGCCCGAGCTACTTCCCGTCGGTCCCGCGCATGTTCGAGAAGATCTACACGCTCGCCACGGCGAACGTCGAGGACAAGGAGAGCCTGCGCAAGGCCGTGCAGGTGGGCGTGAAGGTCCGCCTGATGCGCGACGCCGGCGAGCCGGTGCCGGACGAGCTCGCGCAGGCCTTCGACGCCGCCGAGGAGCAGCTGTTCAAGAACGTGCGCGGGCTGTTCGGCCAGAACATCCGCGAGTGCGTGACGGGCGCGGCCCCGATCGCGGCGGAGATCCTCGAGTTCTTCTACGCCTGCGGCGTCCCGGTGATGGAGGGGTACGGCATGACCGAGACCTCCACCAGCGCGACCGTCAACCGGCCCCACGCCGGCGGGTTCCGCTTCGGCTCGGTGGGCAAGCCACAGGCCAACGTGGAGGTCAAGATCGCCGACGACGGCGAGGTGCTGATCAAGGGCCCGAACATCTTCAAGGGCTACTACAAGAACGAGGACGCCACGAGCGAGGCGCTCGAGAACGGCTGGCTGCACACCGGCGACCTTGGCCGTGTCGACGAGGACGGGTTCGTCTTCATCACCGGCCGCAAGAAGGACATCATCATCACGGCGGGGGGCAAGAACATCACCCCAGCCAACCTCGAGAACGGGCTCAAGCAGAGCCGCTGGATCTCGCAGGCGGTGGTGGTCGGCGACCGCCGGCCGTACCTGGTGGCGCTGGTGACGCTCGATGCCGAGGAGGCACCGGCACTCGCCGAGCAGCTCGGGCTCGCCGGGGCCGACATCGCCACGATGGCGCAGGACGAGCGCGTGCGCGCCGAGGTCCAGAAGGCACTCGACGAGGTGAACTCGCACGTCGGCCCGGTGGAGCAGGTGAAGCGGTTCGAGATCCTCGACCACGACCTCTCGCAGGAGACGGGCGAGCTGACCCCGACGCTGAAGGTCAAGCGCAACGTCGTGCACGAGAAGTTCGCCGACGTGGTCGACCGGATCTACAGCGGCCCTCGCTAACGTCCCGAAGGCGGCGTGGCCAGCAACGATCCCAGCGATACCGGCGGACTGTTCATCGGGAGGCGCCCGGGTACGGGGCCGGTGCGCTACCGCGAGGTCGAGCCGTCATCCGAGCGGCGCCGCCGCTACGACCGCTTCCTCGCCCACGCGCTGCTGGCGTTCGAACTGGTGCTTTGCCTGTCGCTGTTCGGCCCGCAGCCGCTGGCATGGCTGTGGATCGGCTCCCAGGTCGACTACCTGACCGGCTACGTCACCGCTGGGATCTCCACGGTGATGATCGGCTGCCTGGCATCGCTGATGCTGACGATGGCGGCGGGCAAGCGCGTGGATCACGCCTGGAAGCTGGTCCGACGGGCGGCTGGCCATCGCCAGGAGCAGGGAGCGCTCGAGCGCATCTTCGCGATGAGCGTCGGCGTGGCCGCGGTGGCGTTCACGTTCTGGTTCCTGATCATCCAGGGGCCGGGGCCGACGCTCTCGTCCGGCAACTGAGCGTGGGCTTCCGCGACTACTACCGCCAGTTCGACGACCTCGACGAGCGGGAGCTGAACCGCGAGCGCCGCGCGCGCCGGGAAAACGAGAAGCGCCTGGCGCTGGAGCGGCTGCCCGACCTCGATCTGTCGGGGACCGAGTGGCCCGAGCTGCCGCACTCGGAGGTCGCCAACGCCGCGATCGCGCGCGCACGCGGGCTGGTCAACCGCTACCCGGACCGCCACGCCGCGGCGGTGCGGCGATTGCTGTCCGAGCGCCACGGGGTCGCCCCGGAGCAGATCGCGCTCGGCAACGGCGCGGCCGAGCTGCTGCAGGTCGCCACGCTGGCGCTGCTCGGCCGTGGCGACGAGGTGGTGATTCCGTGGCCGTCCTACCCGCTCTACCCGCTGCTGGCGGCCCACGCGGGGGCGCGGCCGGTGATCGCCGAGCACGGCCGCTTGAGCGACGCGGTGACCGGCCGCACCCGGGTGCTGATCGTGTGCAACCCCAACGACCCGACCGGCGAGTACATGCGCTCGCACGAGCTCGGGGCGGTGCTGGCCGGGCTGCCCGGGCACGTGCACGTGCTGCTCGACGAGGCGCTCGTGCACTTCCAGGACGAGGAGCACCTCGACGCCTGCCTGCGCCTTGTCGACGCGTTCCCGCGCCTGCTGGTGGTGCGCACGTTCTCCAAGATCTACGGGCTGTCGGGGCTGCGCGCCGGCTACGCGGTCGGCTCCGATCCCGACCTGCTCGCTGCGGTGGCGCCGGTGCTCGGGGTGAACGCGCTGACCCAGGCGGCCGTGGAGCACACGCTGCGCACCAGCGACGACGAGATCGAGCGGCGCCGCCAGGCCGTGAGCCGGGAGCGCCAGCGGGTGACCGACGGATTGACGGCCCTGGGCGCGGAGGTGACCCGCTCGCAGGCGAACTTCGTGTGGGTGCGCGCCCCCGGGCTCAGCGGCGACGCGCTCGCGCAGGCGCTGCGCCGCCAGGGTGTGCTGGTGGCGCCGGGCGGTCCGCTCGGGGCGGACGACCACGTCCGGGCCGCCGTCCTGAACGAGGCGGCGACCAACCGGCTGGTACGGGCCTACGGAAACGCCGTCGGCGCTAGCGAGTCAGCGAGCGCTTGAGCGCCAGCAGGGCGAGGTCGGCGGCCTGGAGCAGCTCGCGGGTGCCCATCCCGTCCGCGAGCTGGGTGTGTCCGCAGGAGACGCCCAGCGGCATGCCGGCGGGGTCGCGGCAGGAGGACCGCACCGCCGTCTGGATGCGCTCGGACAGCTCGGCGGCATGCTCGGCGTCGGTGTCCGGCAGTAGGACCGCGAACTCGTCGCCGCCCCAGCGGAAGCAGGCATCGGTCGCGCGCACGCTCACCTGGATGGTGCGCGCCACCTGACGCAGGCACGAATCGCCGGCCACGTGCCCGTAGACATCGTTGATCTGCTTGAAGGCGTCGACGTCGGAGAGCAGGACGCTGAGCGGCTGACTGGTGGTGCGCGCGTGCGAGATCTGGTCGCCGATCGCCTCGTCGAAGGCGCGGCGGTTGTTGAGGCCGGTGAGCGCGTCCAGCCGGGCGAGCTGGCGGGCGTCATCCTCCTCGCGCAGCGACTCCACCCGCCGGCGCCGCAGCTCACGCATCAGCCGGTAGGTGATCACCCCGGTGCCGATCCACAGCAGGATGCCGAGCAGGATGGCTCCCGCGGCCCCCGCCCGCCAGCCGTCGTACACGAGCGGGGCGGCGGCGGCGACCACCAGCGTGGCGAACAGCGCAAGGATCCGGCGCGGCGGGTGAACGGCGGTGATCTGGAGAACCGGAAGGATGTAGAGCTGCCAGTAGGGGGCATCGAGCCCGCCTGCGAGCCACTGCGCGACCGCGATCTGGACGATGCCCACGTAGCCGCCCAGCAGCAACGTCGAGTACCGGACCTCGGGCCGGCGCAGCAGCAGTGCAGCCGCCCCGAAAGCGGCGAGGGCGTCGACAGCCGCCAGCACCCAGCCGAGGTCGCCGATCACGACCGTCGGCGGGGCGAACGGAGTGACCGCGAGCGCGAGCGCCGCGCCAACGATCCAGAAGGCGGCGGACATACGACCCGCCAGACCCCTGTCGACTCCCGCGTACCGGTCCAATTCCATCACCTACTTAGATCGGGCGGGCCGGCGTCAGCTTGAGCTGAGCGGCGGGTGCTGGACGCGCCCTAGCCCTCTTCGGACTGCCGCAGCAAACCCGCCGTGGTCTGCTCGAGGATGCGCCGCCAGCCCGCGGAGCGCTCCCGTTCCTCGGCGAACTTGCCCACCACCTTGCGCACCCGCGTGGCCGAGATCTCGATCCCGTGCTTCGCGCAGATCGCCTTGAGGTCGTCGTACTCGGACGCGAGCTTGAGCGTGACCGACTCGAAGCCGTGGCGGGCGATCTCCACCCGCCGCGTGAAGTTGAGGATGTTCGTCTCGAACATCAGCTCGTCGTTCGGGTCGGGCTCGATCAGGATGATGTCGACGCCCGGATAGCGCTCCTTCCAGTGGCTGACCGCCTCGTGCAGCCGCTGGTGGGCCAGCAGCTTGAACGCCTGGTAGCCGATCTGCGGGAACCCCATGTCCCGCACGCGCCGCACGCGGCTGCCCAGCATCGTGGGGATCACCTTCTGGAAGTCGTTCACGTACGGCACCAGCGGGTTGACCACGACCACGAACGTCGCGCCCGCCTCCACCGCCACGTCCACGTTCGTCGTGGAGCGCAGACCGCCGTCCACCAGGTGGCGCCCCTTGATCTCGACCGGCTTGTAGACCATCGGCAGCGCCGTGGACGCCGCGACAGAGCGCGAGATCGGCACGTCCTCCCACTCCGGCCCGCCGAGGACGATGCGCTCGCACGTGTCGAGGTCGGTCGCGGTCAGGTAGAGCTCGTTCTCCAGCAGGCGGAAGTCGTTCACGCGGTCGGGGTCCGACAGCACGCTCTCGAGGTAGTCCTGGATGCCGCGCCCGTCGTAGAGCCCGGACGGCAGCGCCTCGGCCAGCCCCACGGCGATGTCGATCAGCGACGACGAGCGCAGGTTGCCGAGGAAGTTGCGCCCGAGGCCGAGCAGGCGCAGCGGCAGCAGCGCGGCGCTCTGGACGAACTCCAGCGCGTTCGGGCGCATCAGCGTGTCCCGGTCGACGTCCGCGAACGGCGTGGGCACCTGCTGGTTGACCACCCGCATCATTTCCTCGGGGGTCACGCCGTTGGCCGTCAGGGCGGCCAGAAACGACCCGGCGCTGGTGCCCACGTACACGTCGAAGTCGTTGACCGTGCGGTTCACGGCCAGCAGGTCGAGCGCCCGCAGGGCCCCGATCTCGTACACGCCGCCGGTGAAACCGCCCCCGCCCAGCACCAGCGCGGTGCGCGAGCGGCGCGGCCGGCGCCGCCGCGGCTTCGCCTGGGTCTTGCCTGTCTTACCGGCCGGCTTCTGGAGCTTGACGACCTCGCCCATCCGCCCCCGAGTATCGCGGATGCGGTGGGCGGACCGCGCCGGACCGCTCCGCAACGGCCGCTACGGTGTTGCCCTTCTCGATGCGGCGCGCCGTTCTCATCCTGCTCGCGGTACTGCTCCTGCTGCCCGCCGAGGCGGCCCAGGCGGACCTCACGACCTCGCTCACGCGCTACATGCGCCTGTCGGGCACCCAGTCCGGTGCCTACGTGGTCAACCTCAGCAACGGGGAGAAGGTGTTCGCCTGGCGCGCCGGCACGCCGCGCATCCTGGCCTCGAACACCAAGCTGTTCACGTCATCGGCCGCGCTCGCCCGCTTCGGCACCGATGGAACTCTTGGCACCGAGGTCCTGGGCGATGGCCAGCTCGGGGACGACGGCGTCTGGCGCGGGAACCTGTACCTGCGCGGCGGCGGCGACCCGACCTTCGGCTCCAGCACCTACACGCGCAAGTTCTACGGGGGCGGGGCCACCGTCGAGCAGCTGGCCAAGCTGATCGACCAGGCCGGCGTCGAGCGGGTGACCGGCCGCGTGTACGGCGACGAGTCGCGCCAGGACTCGCTGCGCGGCGGGCCCGACTCGGGCTATGGCGTGTCGATCTGGGTCGGGCCGCTGAGCGCGCTCTCCTTCAACCGCGGGCTCGCCAACGAGGGCGGCAGCGCGTTCCAGGTCAACCCGCCGGCCTTCGCCGCGGCGCGCCTCGACGGGGCCCTGGCGGCACGCGGGATCGAGGTGAAGGGCAAGCCGGCCGGCGGCGCCGCGCCCGGTGGCCTGGACGTGCTGGCCAGCGTCGACTCGCCGCCGATGGAGCGCATCGTCAAGCTGATGAACAAGCCGTCCGACAACTTCTTCGCCGAGCTGCTGGCCAAGGACATCGCCATGCAGGTGAACGGCCGCGGGACCACATCCGCGGGAGCTGCGCTGGTCGCCGGCTTCGCCCGCCGGCTGGGGGCGGGCGCCCAGCTGGTCGACGGCTCCGGGCTGTCGCGCGGAAACCGCGCCTCGCCGTACCGGATCGTGCGCCTGCTCGCGGCCATGGCGCGCCGCGACGAGTACGGCGCCCTGCTCGACTCGCTGCCGATCGCGGGCCGCGACGGCACGCTCTTCGACCGCATGCGCCGCGGCCCAGCGCGGTCGAACTGCCACGCCAAGACCGGCACGCTGTCCGACGTCAGCGCCCTATCCGGCTACTGCGAGGCGCGCTCCGGCGATGTCTACGGGTTCTCGTTCCTGATGAACCGGATCAACCCCACGACCGCACGGCTGCTGCAGGACCGGATGGCGCAGGCACTGGCCGGGCAGCGCTAACCGGCCAGCGTGCCGGGGGACCGGGGGCGCGAGCCCCCGGCTGTCATCGGCGCCTTGGGGGCGCCGCGGGCACATCGGGCGGGGCTTCGGGCAGCAGCGCCAGCAGCCCCCCCTCGTCCAGCACCTCCGTCCCCAGCTCCTGCGCCTTCGTGAGCTTGGTGCCGGGGTCCTCGCCGGCCACCAGGTAGTCGGTCTTCTTCGACACCGAGCCGGTGACCTTGCCCCCGGCGACCTCGATGCGAGCGGTGGCCTCCGGCCGCGTCAAGTTGGGCAGGGTGCCGGTCAGCACCAGTGTCTTGCCCACCAACGGTCCCTCCGCCGGGGGAGCCGCGCCCTCCTCCTCCATCCGCAGCCCGTAGCCGCGCAGCCGCTCCACCAGCTCGCGCGTGCGGTCCTCGGCGAGCGTCTCGTGCACGGTCGTGGCCATGATCGGCCCTACGCCCTCGACACCGGTCAGCTCCTCCTCGGAGGCCGCCAGCAGCGCGTCCATCGAGCGGAAGTGCCGTGCCAGGTTGCGCGCGTTCACGTACCCGACCCCGGGGATCCCGAGCGCGTACAGCACCAGGTGGAACGGCTGCTGCTTGGAGGCCTCGATCGCCTCGACGAGGTTGCGCGCCGAGGTCTCGGCGAAGCGGTCCAGCTCGCACAGCCGCTCGACGGTCAGGTCGTAGATGTCGGCCATGTTCTCGATCAGGCCTTCCTGGAGGAAGCGCCGCACGTTCTCCTCGCCCAGGCCGTCGATGTCCATTGCCCCGACGAAGTGCTTGACCGCCTGGAAGACCTGCCCCGGGCAGCCGGTGCGGTTCGGGCAGATCGTGAAGACGGCGCTCTCGGGCTTCACGGTGGGCGTGCCGCAGGCGGGGCACTTCTCCGGCGGGCCCGGCGGCGCGCTGCGGCCCTTGCGCTTCTGCGCCTTGGCCGTAGGCGACACCACCTGGGGGATCACGTCGCCGGCGCGCATCACGATCACCTCGTCGCCCGGCCTCACGTCCTTGCGCCGCAGGTCCTCCTCGTTGTGCAGCGTCGCCAGCTTCACCGTCACCCCGGAGACCTGCACCGGCTCGAGCTGCGCGAACGGCACCATGTGCCCGGTGCGGCCGACGTTCCAGGCCACGTCCCGCAGCGTCGTGGTGGCCGTGGACGGCGGGAACTTCCAGGCGATCGCGCCACGGGGCTCCCGGCCGACCACCCCTAGCTGGCGCTGGAGGTTGAGGTCGTCCACCTTCACCACCACGCCGTCGATCTCGAACTCGAGCCGGTCGCGGCGCTCCTCCCAGGCGCGGCACGCCGCCACGACCTCGTCGACGGTGTCGTGCAGCTCGACGTCGCGGTTGACCCTGAAGCCGTGCTCGCGCAGCCACTCGAGCCACTCCCAGTGCGAGTCGAACTCGAGCCCCTCCACCGCTCCGATGCCGTAGCACCACATCGACAGCGGGCGCGACGCCGCGAGCTGGGGATCGAGCTGGCGGATCGATCCCGCCGCCGTGTTGCGCGGGTTGGCGTAGGTCGGCTCGCCGGCCTCGGCGCGCTGCTCGTTTAGGCGCGCGAAGGCCGCCAGCGGGAGATAGATCTCGCCGCGCACCTCCAGCAGCGGCGGGGCGCCCTCGATCCGGAGCGGGATCGCCCCGATCGTGCGCAGGTTCTGGGTGACCTCCTCGCCGATCTCGCCGTTGCCGCGGGTGGCGCCGCGCACCAGCACGCCGTTCTCGTAGACGAGCGAGATCGCCAGGCCGTCGATCTTCGGCTCGGTCACGAAGCGCACGTCGCCCATCTCCACGCCCTGGCGAGCCAGGTAGCGCTCGGAGCGCACGACCCAGGCGGCCATCTCCTCTTCGTTGCGGGCGTTCGCCAGCGAGAGCATCGGCTGCAGGTGGCGCACCTGCTGGAACTTCTCCAGCGGCTCGGCGCCGACCCGCTGCGTGGGCGAGTCCGGCGTGCGCAGCTCCGGGTGCTCGGCCTCGAGGTCGCGCAGCTCGTTCAGCAGCGCGTCGTAGTCGGAGTCCGAGACCTCGGGGTCGTCGAGGACGTAGTAGCGGTGGTTGTGGTGCGCGAGCTGCCGGCGCAGCTCCGCCGCCCTGTCCTCGGCGGTGGCGCTCACACTTCCCGCGCCGCGGGCCTCAGCAGCGCGTCGAGGTCGAAGCCGGCAAGCTCCTCCACGCCGGCCTGGTCGGTGAGGTCGAAGTGCAGCGGCGTGACCGCGATGCACCGATCCGCGATGGCGGCGAAGTCGGTCCCGTCCTCGTGCTGGTAGCCCGGCGTCTCCCCGTAGATGCGGTAGCGCCGGCGGCCGTCGACCTCCTCGGTCAGCTCCATCCGGTCGTTGTAGATGCGCTTGCCCAGCCGCGCGGAGCGCACCCCGGCGATGTCGCCCACCGGGCAGTTCACGTTGAGCAGCGTGCCCGGGGGAATCGGCACGCGCTCGAGCTCCTCGACCAGCCTGGCGGCGAAGGCGGCACCGCGCGTGAAGTCCTCGAGCGCCCAGGCGCTGCCGGCGCGGAAGTCCATCTGGCCGTGATCGGCCTGCTGGGAGACGGCAATCGCGGGGATGCCCAGGACGATCCCCTCCAGCGCGGCCGCCACCGTGCCGGAGTAGGTGATGTCATCGCCGAGGTTGGACCCGTGGTTGATGCCGGAGACGATCAGCTCGGGCTCGAAGTCGATCAGCCCGAGGGCGGCGAAGCGCACGCAGTCGACCGGCGTGCCGTCGGTGGCGAAGCCGGTGGTGCCGTCCTCGAACTCCACCTCCTCGACCCAGAGCGGCTCGCGCGTGGTGATGCTGCGGGCGGTGGCCGAGCGGTTGGAGTCCGGCGCGATCACGGCCACTTCGACGCCGGGCACGTCGAGCAGCGCCCGCCGCATGGCGTCGAGCCCGGTGGCGCTGATGCCGTCGTCGTTTGTGAGCAGGACCTTCATCACGGGCGAGGTTACTCAGTAGCGCACCGACTCCAGGTAAAGCCCGTGGGGAGGCGCGGTCGCCCCCGCCTCGCTGCGCGGGCGCCCCTCCAGCAGCCGCCGGAAGCCGTCCGGGTCGGGGCCGTTCAGCATCGTGCCCACCAGCACGCGCACCATGTTGCGCATGAACGCGTCGGCCTCGATCACGAACGCCAGCACGTCGTCGCTCTCGCGGATCCACTCCGCCCTCAGCACTTGCCGCTCGAAGCGCGTGTGGGAGGTGTCGGTCGGAGTGAAGGCCGTGAAGTCGTGGCTGCCCCGCAGCGCCGCCGCGTAGGCGTCGAGTCGCTCGGCGTCCAGCGGTCGCGGCCACCAGAGCGACCGGCGCTGCTCGAACGGGCTCGGCGCCGAGCGCTGGAGCAGGCGGTAGCGGTAGGTGCGGCTGGTGGCGTCGCGGCGGGCGTCGAAGCCGTCCGCCGCCGCCTCGCTCTCGAGCACCGCGACGTCGTCCGGGAGCAGCCCGTTCAGCGATCGCCGCGACGCCGGTTCGCCCTCGTGGCTCGCCACCTGGCCGAGCGCGTGCACCCCGCGGTCGGTGCGCCCGGCCACGGTCAGCTGCACGTCGCCACGCAGGGCGGTGGCCAGCGCCTCCTCCAACGCCCCCTGCACCGTGCGCTTCCCCGGCTGGCGCGCCCAGCCCGCGAACTCCGAGCCGTCGTACTCGAGCAGCAGCCTGGCGGTCAGCGCGCTACCCGCGCTTGCGCGCGACGATCACGAGGTAGTCGGCTTCGATGCGCGCGGTGCCGTCGTCCGCGGTGTTCACGTCCCGCAGCAGCTCCAGCGTCCCGTCCCGCAGCTCGGCGAACTGCTCGTCCGACAGCGACTCGCGGGCGGCGGCGTAGCTGGGCGCGCTCTCGACCATCTCGGCGACGAGCGCGTCGGGTGAGTCACCCGTCCAGGCCAGCGTGCGCCGCTCGATCTCCACGTGTGCCGCCAGGTCCTCCAAGCGCTCGCGAGCGATGGCCTCGTCGCCCCACTCCTCCGGCAGCGCCACACCGGGTGGGGGCGGCTGCAGGCGCCTGGCCACCTCGAACATCCGGATGAACACGCTGTCCGCCGCCCAGGCCGTGAGCCCGACGGTGTTCCCGGGCCGCACCACCCGGAACAGCTCGCTCGCCACGACGTCCGGCTGGGGCGTCAGGAAAGCGCCGAACACCGAGCCGGCGCAGTCGAAGCGACCGTCCTCGAACGGCAGCGCCTCCGCGTCGGCCTGGACCCACTCCACGTCGTAGCCCTCTTCCTCTGTGCGGGCGCGGCCCAGCTCCACCATCCGCGGCACGAGGTCGGAGGCGACGACGCTCGCGCCCTCGCTCGCGCAGGCGACCGCGAAGTTGCCGTTGCCGGCCGCCACGTCGAGCACCTCCTGCCCGGCGGACACCGCGCAGGCGTCGCACAGCTCCACCGCGGCGGGGGCGAGCTGGCGCGACAGGACGGAGTAGTCGCCCATCCCCCACATGCGGAGTTGGCGCTGCTTGATTGCCTCGGCGTCGACCATCGTCTGAGAAGTCCAGCACAATGGGGCACTGTGAAGGTCACTGCCAAAGCGGACTACGCGGTGCGAGCCGTGTTGGAGCTGGCCACCGTGGAAGCGGGCCTGACCAAGGGCGAGCGCATCGCCACGGCTCAGGGCATCCCGCTCAAGTTCCTCGAGAACATCCTGATCGACCTGCGCCACGCCGGCATCGTGCACGCCCAGCGCGGCGCCGAGGGCGGCTACCGGCTGGCACGCGACCCGGCAGAGGTGACGGTGGGCGACGTGATCCGCGCGGTCGAGGGCCCGCTGGCCAGCGTGCGCGGCGAGCCGCCCGAGTCGGTCACCTACAGCGGTGCCGCCGAGAACCTTCAGACCGTCTGGGTGGCCGTGCGCGCCAGCCTGCGCAGCGTGCTCGACGACCTCACCCTCGCCGACGTGGTCGCGGGACGCATGCCGCAGCGGGTGCGCCGGCTCACCGAGAAGCCGGACGCCTGGTCTAGACGCTGACCGGCTCGGACTCGAGCCGGAGCCACACGATCTGGCTCTCGGCCAGCTCGAGCTCCTCGACCCTGGCCCGGGTGGTCTGAACCCAGGTCGAGTCGCCGTCGCCGAGCGACAGCTCCACGCGCACCTCGAAGCCGAGGTGGACGATCCGGTCGATCTGCGCCTCCGAGGCCCCGTCGGTCGGCTCGGTGAGGATCTCCAGGTCGTGGGGACGGATCCAGCGCCCAGACAGCTCGCTGACCGGGCCGACGAAGCGCATGACGAACTCGTTGGCGGGCTTCTCGTAGAGGTCGCGCGGGGTGCCGACCTGCTCGATGTCGCCGTGGTTGAGCACCACGATCTGCTCGGCGACCTCCATCGCCTCCTCCTGATCGTGGGTCACGAAGACGGTGGTCACGTGGACCTCGTCGTGCAGGCGGCGCAGCCAGGCGCGCAGCTCCTTGCGCACCGTCGCGTCGAGCGCCCCGAAGGGCTCGTCCAGCAGCAGCACGCGCGGCTGCACCGCCAGCGCGCGGGCCAGGGCCATGCGCTGGCGCTGGCCACCCGACAGCTGCGAGGGATAGCGGTGCGCGAAGCCGTCCAGATGCACGAGCTTGAGCAGCTCGTCAACGCGCGCCTCGATCTCCTCCTTCGGCCGCTTGCGGATCGTCAGGCCGAACGCCACGTTCTTGGCCACGGTCATGTGCTTGAACGCGGCGTAGTGCTGGAACACGAAGCCGACGTCGCGTCGCTGCGGGGGCTTGGGGGTGGCGTCCTCGCCGCCGATCAGCACGCGCCCGCTGTCGGGCTGCTCGAGCCCGGCGATCACGCGCAGCAGGGTGGACTTGCCGCCGCCGCTCGGACCGAGCAGCGCGGTCAGCGACCCGTCGCGGACCTGCAGCGACACGTCGTTGAGCGCCACGAAGTCGCCGAAGCGCTTGGACACCGATTCGACGACGATGCTCATCCCTGCGCCTCCTTGGGCTTGATCAAGTTCATCGCGAGCAGGGTTGCGAAGGCGAGCAGCGCGAGCACAGCCGATGCAGCATAAGCCCCGGTCTCGTCGAAGCGCTGGAAGCGGTTCTCGACGAACAGGGTCGCCGTCTCCGTGCGACCGGACAGCTTGCCCGACACCACGCTGACGGCGCCGAACTCGCCGAGCGCGCGCGCGATCGTCAGCACCACGCCGTAGGCCACGCCCCAGCGAATCGCCGGCAGGGTCACGCGAAAGAACGTCTGGAGCCCGCTCGCGCCGAGCGTGGCGGCCGCCTGCTCCTGCTCCGTGCCGATCTCACGCAGCACCGGGATCACCTCGCGCACCACGAACGGCAGCGAGACGAAGATCGTCGCCAGGATCATGCCGGGCGTGGAGAAGATGATCTGGACGCCGTGGTCGGACAGCCACGGGCCGATCCAGCCGTCGCGGCGACCGTAGACGAGCAGCAGGGCCAGTCCCACGACAACCGGCGAAACGGCGAAGGGCAGGTCGACCATCGCGTTGAGCAGGGCGCGGCCCCGGAAGCGCTGGCGGACGACCGCGAGCGCGCAGAGCACGCCGAAGACCGTGTTCAGCGGCACCGCGACCGCGACCATGACGAACGTCAGCCAGAACGCGTGCTGGGCCTCCGGAGTGGTCACGGCGTCCCAGGCCGCCCCGATGCCGTCCTGGAAGGCGTTGATGAACACGAGCACGACGGGAATGCCCAGGAGCAGCGTCAGGTACCCAAGCGCGACGAAGCGCAGCGCGTACTTACTCTTCATGGCGCAGCGCTCGCTTCGAGAAGAAGCCGAAGATCAGCAGCACCACCAGCGCCACCAGCAGCAGGACGACCGACACCGCCGCGGCGCCGATCGGGTTGTCGCTCTCGACCTGAGAGAAGATGAACACCGAGGCGGCCTGGGTCTTGAACGGGATGTTGCCCGTGATCAGCACCAGCGAGCCGAACTCCCCGACCGCGCGCGCGAAGGCGAGGCCCGCTCCGGCGATGATCGCCGGCGTCA
>JAXDIH010000180.1:0-18404 GCA_034664105.1 Thermoleophilaceae bacterium | reverse complement strand
CCGCCGCGACCAGCAGGAAGAAGCCCATCACGATCTCGTGCTCCTCGAGCTGCTCCCCGTCCACCTCGGAATTGACCAGCACGCTGGTGAGATCGTCGGTGGGGCGCTCGCGACGCTCGGCGATCAGGCGGCCGCAGCGCGCGAAGATCTCGGGCACGTCGCGCTCCATCACCGACTGCACGCCCTCGGGGTTGAGGTCGGGATCGCCGGCGCCGAGCGTCGTGTTCATGAGGCGCGCCCAGATCTCGTCGTCCTCCGGCGGGATGCCCATGAAGCTCCCGATCACGCGCGACACGACGGGCTGCGCGACGTCGACGACGAGGTCGCAGGTCTCGCGCCCCTCGAGCCGGTCCAGCACCCCGATCGTGATCTCGCGAATCGCCTGCTCGTGCTCGGCGATCCGCTTGGGCGTGAAGCCGCGCTGGAAGAGCGCCTTGAGCCGGTCGTGCTTGGGCGGGTCCATGCCGATGAACATCGCCTGGATCAGCTCCAGCGGCATGATCGCGTTCGTCAGCGCGGTGATGCCGCCGATCTCGGACGAGTAGGTCTCCCAGTCGCGGCTGACCTGGTGCACCTCGTCGGCGCGAGTGACCGACCAGAAGCCGGCCTCCTCCGGGTACTCGGTGATGCGCGAGGTCCAGTGGACGGGGCACTTCCCGCGCAGCTCGCGGAACAGCTCGTGCGGCGGACCGTCGAGCCACTGCTCGCGCTCCGTGACCAGAACCTCCTCGATCGGTGTCTGGTCGATGGACACGAGGCGAGCCTACCTGAACGCAGAAGCGCTTCGGTTGGGGCATGCTCCGGGCGTGGCCAAGCCGAATCTGGTCCTGCTCGTGACCGATCAGCAGCGCGCGCCGCAGCACTGGGCGCGCGATCAGGCCTGGCTCGACGAGCTGATGCCGAACGACGCCGAGCTGCGCCGCACGGGCATCAGCTTCACGCGCGCGTTCACCGCCACGGCGATGTGCTCGCCGAGCCGCGCGAGCTTCCTGACCGGGACCTATCCGTCGCGCCACGGGGTCACGCTGACCCTCACCGAGGGCGACCTGTTCCCGGACAAGCGCAACGTCCCGGACGTGCTGCGGGCGGTCGCGCGGCTGGCGCGCAGCGGCGAGGTCCCGCGGCTGCGGCTGGCCCGCTCGTTCCTGCGCGGACTGCTGCGGCTCGGCCCCAAGAGCGGCAACGAGCCCGAGCTGCCTCCCGGCATCGACACGCTCGCCACGCTGCTGCGCGACCGTGGCTATCACGTGGCGCTGAAGGGCAAGTGGCACCTGTCGAAGCCCGTGAACGGGCGCGAGTGGAGCGCCGCCGACCCGGAGCGGATCGAGCGCGACTACGGCTTTGCCGACTGGGAGCCGCCGGACGCCGGCGGCGACGCGAAGGCCCACACGTTCGGCGGCGGCAACGCGGGCGTGACGCACGAGGGCTGGGACGAGGACTACACGCGGCAGATGGAGGAGTGGCTGGCGCAGGAGCGGCTGCCCGAGCCGTTCTGCCTGGTGTTCTCGCTGGTGAACCCGCACGACGTGCTGGGCTATCCGTCTTCCTTCGAGGAGGGTGGCTACACCGCTGACCTGTTCAGGGAGCTCAACCTGCCGCTGCCACCGACCGTCGACGAGGACCTGCGCGAGAAGCCGACCGTGCACTCGCTGATGAAGCTCGGTCAGACCGCGTACATCGGGGCGCTGCCGAACGAGCGCGCGCGCCGCGACTACGTGAACTTCTACGCGTACCTGCACCGCGTGGTGGACGAGAAGATCGGCCGGCTGCTGGCGGCGCTGGGCGATCCCGCCGACCCGGACTCGCTGCGCTCGCGCACCGTCATCGCGCGCACCTCCGATCACGGCGAGCTCGGGCTCTCCCACGGCGGGCTGCGCCAGAAGATGTTCAACGGCTACGAGGAGTCGATCCGCGTGCCGCTCGTGATCTCCAACCCGGTGCTGTTCCCGGAGCCGCGCCAGAGCGACGCGCTGGTCTCGCTGGTGGACCTGGTCCCGACGTTGCTGGGCCTGTCCGGCGATCCGGCCGAGCCGCAGCGATTCGACGGCCTGGACCTGGGCCCGATCCTGTCCGGTGCGGGCGAGTCCGTGCGCGACGCCGTGCTGTTCACCTACGACGACCACCAGGCCGGCACCGCCTTCCAGGACGTTCCCGGCCAGCCCAACCGGATCCGCTGCGTGCGCGACGCGCGCTGGAAGTACGCCGTCTACCTCGACCCCTCCGGCGAGGCCGCGCCCGAGTACGAGCTGTACGACCTCGACAGCGACCCGCACGAGAGGCTCAACCTCGTGGACAAGCGCACCGGCCGGGGCCGCAACGAGCAGGCCGAGCGCGAGCGCCTGCGCCTCCACGAGCGGCTCGAGCGGGCGTGCGCCGCGAGCGGGACGCTCACGCCGCCGCTGCCGTCGCCGTGACGGAGTTCGTGGAGCTGCCGGGCGGCGCCTTCACGATGGGCACCGACGGGACCTACGGCTATGGCGAGGACGGCGAGGGACCCGCGCACGAGGTGCGGATCGCCCCGTTCGCGATCTCCCCGCACGCCGTCTCGAATGCCGGGTTCGCGGACTTCGTGCACGCGACCGGTCACCAGACCGATGCGGAGCGCTTCGGCTGGTCGTTCGTCTTCGCGGGGCTGCTCGCGGAGGACTTTCGCGATACCCGCGCCGTCGCCGGCGCTACGTGGTGGCGGCAGGTCGAGGGCGCCGACTGGGCGCACCCCGAAGGGCCGGGCTCCTCGATCGAGGATCGCCCCGACCACCCGGTCGTGCACGTGTCGTTCGCCGATGCCCAGGCGTTCTGCGCGTGGAGCGCCACGCGTCTGCCGACCGAAGCCGAATGGGAGTTCGCCGCGCGCGGCGGGGTCGCGGGGGCGCGCTTCCCTTGGGGCGACCAGCTGGAGCCGGGCGGCGAGCGGCGCATGAACGTCTTCCAGGGGTCGTTTCCGGTGCCCGACGGGCGGGTCGGCACCGTGCCCGTCGACGCGTTCGCGCCGAATGGCTTCGGGCTGCACAACGTGACCGGCAACGTGTGGGAGTGGACCGCCGACTGGTTCGACCCGGACTACTACCGCCGCAGCCCGGGGGAGGACCCGCGCGGCCCGGACAGCGGCACCCACCGCGTGACGCGCGGCGGCTCGTACCTGTGCCACGCCTCGTACTGCAACCGCTACCGGGTGGACTCGCGCGGCTCCAACACGCCGGACAGCTCGGTGGGGAACCTCGGCTTCCGGGTGGCTCGCTAGTAGGTGGCGAAGCCCTTGACGGTCACGACGCCGTTCTGGCCGTCCAGCGTGTTGTGGTCGTGCGCCGCCAGCACGCCGCTCGAGATGCCCCGGTAGGCGCCGGTGCCGGCTATGAAGCGCGCCGTGCCGTTGAAGTCGATCTCGTTGCCCTGGATCGTGAACGGCATGTCGACGGTGCCCGTGATCGAGCCGTTCGGGTAGAACAGCCGGAAGGTGCCGGTGGCGCGCCCGCCCGCCAGCGCGACCTGGACCACGAGCGAGCCGCGGCCGAACGGAGTGCCGGTGACGGTGCCGCGGTCCTCGATCGTGCCGGCGGTCTGGCTGACCATCTTGGTCGCGCCGTCGATGCTCACGCGGTGGCGCTTGCGCGGGCCGGGTCGGCGGCCGCCGTGCGCCAGCTGGTAGGTGTTCTGAAGGTCGTCCTGGACGATCGTGGCCTGGCCGTTGGCGCCGACCGCGAGGTCGCGGCGCAGGCGGCGCGTGCGGTAGCGCCAGCCGGTGGGCAGGTCGAGCCGCCGGCCGAGCCTGGGCAGCTTGCCGATCGAGAGCTTCGGGTCGCGGATCTGCGAGTAGCTCTGCATGACGTAGACGTCGCCCCCCGGGGCGACCAGCTCGTACACGAGCCGCCCGCTACGCCAGCGCCAGGTGTTGTCGCGCTCGATGGTGCGGTCGGTGTACGGGGTCCGGGCCAGGTCGGCGGTCGTGCGGATCGGGATCCTCGCGACCTTGCGCAGGCGCTCGCCGTGGAACGACCGCACGTGGCCCACCTTGGCGGTGACCGAGTCCATCAGGAAGTGCCGCGGGCCGTTGAGGACCACGACGGTGTCGCCGAGCTCCTTGGCCAGGTCGCCCGCGTCGAAGGCGTTCCACCACGCCGCGGGGCAGCGGTTGAGCCCGAGCGTGTTCCAGACGGTCGCGCTCGCGTCGGGCGGCGCTCCCTTCAGCTCGATGATCTCGCAGTAGCGGGCGTCGTGCAGCCCGTCGAGCGACGCGGCCGGCGCGGGGGCGGCCGCGAGCGCAGCCACCGCGGCGGCGCCCAGCAGCGCGCCCGCCAGCCTCAGGGCTTGACGTCGCACGAGCGGCCCTTGCAGCGGTCGAGCTTGGAGAGCCGCGCGGCAAGCCGCGCCTTGATCCGCGCGTAGGCCGGGTCCGCGGCGACGTTGCGCAGCTGGTGCGGGTCCTTGCGGCGGTCGTACAGCTCCTGCTCGCCGGTCTCCTTGTAGACGACGTACGTGTAGCGGTCGGTGCGCACGCCCTTGTAGGGCCGGTCCCAGCCGTTCACCGGGATGTCGCCTTCGAACAGTGGCTGCAGCGCCTCGATCTCGATCGCGCGGTTGGGCCGCTTGCGGTGGTTGCCGATCGTCGGCAGCAGCGACAGCCCGTCCATCTTGCGTCCCGCACGGGCGTTGGCCAGGTCCACGAGCGTGGGCGCGAAGTCGATGTTCGCCACCTGGCCCCTGACGGTCTTGCCGGCCGGCACGCCCGGGCCGCGCACGATCAGCGGTATCCGTAGCGATTCCTCGTAGGGCAGGAACTTGTCGCCGGGGATCCGGTGCTCGCCCTGCAGCCAGCCGTTGTCGGAGACGAACACGATCATGGTGTTCTGGAGCTGGCCGGTCTGGCGCAGCGTGGCCACGAGCTTCTTGACGTGGTCGTCCACCGCCAGCAGCGAGCCGATCCGGCCCTCGTAGTCGAGCTGGAGCTGGTCGATCTGCGCGTCGGTCAGCGACGGCGCGGCCTTCTTCATGTTGGAGGGCTTGTCCTCGAAGTCCGTCTCGTTGAAGCTCGGCGGGCGCGGCAGGCGGTAGCGCGAGCTCTTCGACTCGTAGCGAGGGGCGGGGCGCGGGTCGCGGCCGGGGCGGCCCATGAGCGTCGTCGCGACGTCCTCGCGATGAGGTGCGGCGGGCGCCCACCAGATGAAGAAAGGCTGCTTGGACTTCTCCTCGGCGCGCACCAGGCCCTCGGTGATCTTGCCGGTCACGTCCGGCGAGTAGTCCTTGGGGTTCTCCGTGCCCCAGTAGCTGTACGGCGCGTCGCCGAAGATGTCGTGGA
Organism: Thermoleophilaceae bacterium; assembly: GCA_034664105.1. Classification (GTDB taxonomy): domain Bacteria; phylum Actinomycetota; class Thermoleophilia; order Solirubrobacterales; family Thermoleophilaceae; genus JACVRW01. The sequence goes on along the minus strand of JAXDIH010000180.1, from coordinate 13,111 downwards.
GGTGGTCGAGCACCCCCTGCAGGCCGCCGGGGTCGGGGACCACCTCGATCTTGGCGAACTCGACCAGCTTGCGGGCGAAGTCGGCGTCGCCCCAGGTCTTCAGCTTGCCGTTGCGGTTCATCACGTAGTTGAAGTAGTCGTACGCGGACACGTCGAGCAGGCCGCGCCAGATGTCGAAGCCGGCCGGGACCTCGCCGTGCGCGTCACGCGCGCCGTAGCCGTTGAGCCACTTGCCGATCAGCGCGGTGCGGTAGCCGGCGTCCTGGAGCCACGCCGGCAGCGTGTTGCCGCGGCGCTTCATGCCGTACCAGCCGTAGGGCCAGAAATTGCCGGCCACGCCGTGGTTGTGCGCGTACTGGCCGGTGATGAACGTGGCGCGCGAGGGGCAGCAGAGCGGGAACGAGTCGACGGCGTCGGCGAACGTGGTCCCCTGCCTCGCGAGCAGGCGCCTCACGTTCGGCATGTGGGCCAGGTCCGCCTTGGCCTGATCGTCGGTCATCACGACCAGGATGTTCGGACGCCCGTCGTGCGCGGCGGCGGCAGGGCGCCCCTGAGCGGCGGCCGGCAGTGCGAGTGCCGCCGCGATTGCCAGTCCACAAGCGATTCGAGCTCTCATTCCGGGCGCGAGCGTACAGTGCGTGTCACACAGTGTCAACTTCGGTATGCTCGCCGCCGTGATGGCCATCGACTCGCAGCTGACCGCCACCCCGGCGGACCGCCAGACCCGCGCTCGCCTGAGCCGCCGCGAGAGCCGGCAGCGCATCGTCGCTGCCGCGACGGAGCTGGTCCGGCGGCGGACGTACGGCGAGCTCAGCGTCGACGCCGTGATGCGCGAAGCGGGCCTCGGCCGCACGATCTTCTATCGCCACTTCGACGACCTGGCGGACCTGCTGATGCGCACGAGCGGCGAGGCTGTCGAGCAGCTCTTCGAGGCGCAGCGCGGCTTGGTCGCCGCACATCCGGGCGATGCCACGGATGCGGTGCGGCGGGCGCTGGAGGCCGCCGTGGTCGTCTACCAGCGCCATGGGCCGCTACTGCGGTGCGTGGCCGAGGCCGCGGCCCGCGACGAGGAGGTCGCGACCGCCTATGCCGAGATCCGCAGGCGCTTCGACGACTTCGCCGAGCAGTCGCTGCGGGAGGTGGCCGGCCTGGATGGGGGGCGGCTCTCCGACCTCGCCGAGACCGCGCGGGCGCTGAACCTGATGAACGAGACCTACCTGCAGGACGCGTTCGGCGGCGAGCCGCGCGTGTCGCCCGAGACCGCCGTCCAGACTCTCGTCGAGATCTGGGACTCGGTCATCCGCCGTTGACGACAGGAGCCGGCCGAATGGACGTCTTCCGCACCCCAGACGAGCGCTTCGAGAACCTCCCGGGCTATTCCTACGAGCCCGACTACGCCGAGGTGGACGGCCTGCGCCTGCACCACATCGACGAGGGCGAGGGCCCGACCGTCCTCTGCTTCCACGGCGAGCCGAGCTGGAGCTACCTCTACCGGCACATGCTCGACCGGCTCGTCGAGACCGGTCACCGAGTCGTGTGCCCGGACCTCGTGGGCTTCGGCCGATCGGACAAGCCAACCGACCAGAGCTGGTACACGTACGACCGCCACGTCGACTTCGTCAGCCGTCACCTCGCGCAGATCGACCTGGAGGACGTGACGGTCGTCGTGCAGGACTGGGGCGGGCCGATCGGGCTGCGCTGGGCGGTCGAGAACGCCGACACGGTCGCGCGGCTGGTCGTGCTCAACACCGGCCTCTTCACCGGCCGCGTCAGCAAGGGCTTCATGGCCTGGCGGGAGTTCGCCGAGCGCACGCCCGACCTGCCGATCGGGACGATCATCCAGGGCGCCACCACGACCGACCTCGCCCCCGAGGTGGTCGCGGCCTACGAGGCGCCGTTCCCCACGCCCGAGAGCAAGGCGGGCGCGCAGCAGTTCCCGCTGCTCGTGCCGCTGACTCCCGAGGACCCGGGCGTCCCCGAGATGCAGGCCACGCGCGATGCCCTCAGCCGCTGGCACAAGCCGGCGCTGGTGGCGTTCTCCGATACCGATCCGATCTTCCCGTTCCCCAAGGCCGGCGAGCGGTTCACCGAGGTGATCCCCACGGCTGGCGAGCAGGTCCGCATCGAAGGCGCCGCGCACTTCCTGCAGGAGGACCGCGGCCGCGAGATCGCCGACGCGATGCTGGCCGCGTTCGGGGCGCCCGCCCGCTGATGGCCGTCGAACCGGACGCCGAGCAGTTCGCCGCGGTTGCCGCGGTCGCCGGCGGCGACCGCGACGGGCCCGTGGTGATGCTGAACCTCAACCGCTACCGCGACCGGGAGGCCTACATGCGCTACGGCGAGGTCGCCAGCGCGGTGCTCGAACGGGTCGGCGGGCGGATCCTCTGGTACACGGAGGCCAAGAGCACGGTGATCGGCGACGACAGCGACAGCTACGACGAGGTGATCGCCGTCTGGTATCCGAACCTCGCCGCCTTCACGGCGCTGGCCACGGCCCCGGAGGTGCTCGAGGCGCGCGAGCATCGGCTGGCCGGACTCGAGCGCGCGGCGCTGATCTGCTGCGAGCCGGGCGCCTACCCCGGCGTGTTGTCGAGCGAGCTCCAGAGGTAGAGGCAGGCCAGCGTGCGGTAGGGGCGCCAGGGCCTGGCGAGCTTCTCCAGGCGCTCCGGGCTGGGCAGCTTGCGCAGCCCGTACTCGACCTGCGCGGCCCTGCGGATGCCCTGGTCGCCGACGGGCAGGACGTCGGGCCGGCCGAGGTGGAACATCAGGAACATGTCCGCGGTCCACTGGCCGAGGCCCTTGATCGCGGTGAGCTGCTCCGCCACCTCCTCGTCGGGCAGGTCGGGGAGCCGCTCCAGCTCGAGCGTGCCCTCCTCCACGTGCTGGGCCAGGTCGCGCAGGTAGGCGATCTTGGGGCCCGACAGGCCGGCGGCGCGGATGGCCGCGGGGTCGGCCGCGAGCAGCTGCTTGGGCGTGGGCGCGTGGCCGCCGAAGATGTCCGTCAGGCGCCCGTAGATCGTGCGCGCGGCTTTGGTCGAAAGCTGCTGGCCGACGATCGAGCGCAGCAGCGCGCCGTACGCGTCTCCCGGACGCTCGCGCTTCAGGTCGCGCCGCACCAGCGCCCCGTGCTCGTCCACCAGCCGTGCCATCACCGGGTCGGCCTCGCGCAGGGTCCGCACGGCCTTCGGTGTGGCCTTGAGCGGGTTGGTACGCGAGCCGGCGCTCGGGCGGGGCATGTGGCCGGAGCCTAAGCGGCCGCTCGGTCGTGGAACGGCTGCTCCAGCCGTCCCAGCTCGGTGGACGGCGGATCGCCGAACAGCCACTCGCGGGCGATCCGGTGCCAGTTGGCCGTGGCCTCGAGCTGCCCCAGCACCCCGAGCGTGAGCGCCTCCATGCGCCGCGCCAGCATGGCCTGGGGCGGCATCGTCTCGCGGCGCATCAGCTGCCAGTGGCGCGAGCGTGGGTCGCCGAAGTCGATCAGGACCTGCGCCACCAGCTCGCGGTCGACGCTCACGTCGCGATCCTCGATGTACCAGCGCGTGACGTCGTGGAAGTGCTCGAACACCGCCTCGGCGGTCACCTGCTCGTCGGCCGGGTCGTAGAAGCCCATCGCCCCGAGCTGGCGGTGCACGCCCTCGACGTCGTGGTCCACGAGGAAGCGCAGCGCCGCGATCTCGGCCTCGAGATCGGCGCGATCGACGCGCTTGGTCATCCCGAAGTCGATGAACGCCACGCGCCCGTCGTCCATCAGGCGGTAGTTGCCCGGGTGCGGGTCGCCCGAGAAGTGCCCGTTGCGGTAGAGCGAGCCGAAGAAGAAGCGGAACACGATCTCGCCGAAGCGATCCCGGGTCGCGCGATCCATCTGCTTGACCTCCTCGAACCCGATCCCCTCGACCCACTCGGACACGAGCACGTGCTCGCTGCAGCGCTCCGTGACCACCGGTGGCACGTAGATGAACGGGTGCGCGCGCCACGAGCGCGCGAAGGCGCGATGCTGCTGGGCCTCGTGCTCGTAGTCGAGCTCGTCGGTCAGGCGCTCGCGGATCTCGCGAGTCATCGCCTTGACGTCCATCCCGGGCGCCATGCGCTTGGCGACCCTCATGATCAGCCCCAGGTTCTGGAGGTCGGCCCGCACCGCCTGGGCCACGCCCGGGTACTGGACCTTGACCGCGACCTCGCGCCCGTCGTGCAGGCGGGCGCGGTAGACCTGCCCGATCGAGGCGGCGGCCACCGCCTCCTCGTCGAACTCGGCGAACACTTCGGCGAGCCGCTCGCCGAGATCGCCCTCGATCACCTTGCGCATGCGGTCGAAGGGCACGCGCGGCGCGGCGTCGCGCAGCTCCGCCAGCTTCGCCTGGATGCGCTCCTGGAACTCCGGTGGGAAGGCGCCGGTGTCGATGAACGAGGCCACCTGGCCGACCTTCATCGCGGCGCCCTTCATCTGCCCCAGCACGTCGAAGATCTGCTCGGCCGCCTCCATCTGCCGGCGCGCCGCGGCGTCGTGGCGGGATTGCTCGGAGCGGGTGAGGTTGGCGGCCTTGGTGGCGTAGCCGCGCGCGGTCTGGCCCCCGGCCAGCCGGCCCACCTTCGCGGCGCGACGCCAGCGTCCGGTGGGGAGGTCGTCGGCCATCCATCCAGGGTACGCATAGGCTCTGCGCCCATGCGATTCGTCAACTACTCCACACCGGAGGGCGCACGCGCCGGCCTGCTGCGCGATGGCCGCGTGTTCGAGGTGCGGGACGCCCCGGCCGGGGGCCTGCAGGCGCTGCTGGCTTCCGGTTCGCTGGACGAGGCGGAGGCCGGCGACGAGGTCCGCGACGCCGAGCTGCTCCCGCCCATCGACCGGCCGGGCAAGATCATCTGCATCGGCCTCAACTACCGCGCGCACGCCGAGGAGGGCGGCCGCGAGGCGCCCGAGACGCCGGCGTTCTTCGCCAAGTTCGCCACGTCGCTGCGGCCGGACGGGGCCACCGTCGAGCTGCCGCACTGGAGCTCCAAGGTCGACTACGAGGCCGAGGTGGCGTTCGTTATCGGCAAGACCGGCAAGGACATCTCCGCCGCCGGCGCGCTCGATCACGTGGCCGGATACACGCTGCTGAACGACCTCTCGGCGCGCGACTACCAGTTCAAGACGCCGCAGTGGATGCCCGGCAAGGCGTTCGACGGGTCGGCGCCGTTCGGGCCCGCGCTGGTCACGCCCGACGAGGCGGGGCCGCACGACGCGATCGGGATCGCGCTCGACCTAAACGGCGAGCGGATGCAGGAGAGCTCGACGGCCGACCTCGTGCACTCGATCCCCGCGCTGATCGAGTACCTGTCGATGCTGATGACGCTGGAGCCCGGCGACGTGGTCGCCACCGGCACGCCGGCCGGCGTTGGCAGCCTGCGCGACCCGAAGATCTGGCTGAAGCCGGGCGACGAGGTCGTGGTCAGCTCCCCGCAGCTGGGCGAGCTGCGGACGACGCTGGCCTAGGCCGGCGCGCCCGCGCGGCGCCGCGGCAGCCAGACGACCGCCGCGGCGATCACCACCAGCGCCAGCATGACGAGGGCGGCCCAGCCCACCCCCGCGGCCAGTGCCTGCTCGAACGAGCCGCCACCGGCGCGGTCGTCGGCCTGGCCGGACTGGAAGGCCGCCCCTGCCGCGGCCAGCCCGAGCGTCGCGCCCGTGAGCGCGGGCGCGAGCAATCCGAGCGGCGATTCGTCCGCCTCCATGGCCGCCGCTGCCCCAGCGGCCGCGCCCAGACCGGTGCCCACCAGGCCGAGCAGGCCGATCAGCAGCGCATAGCGCGTATCGGGAGCGATCGTGAACAGCGCGGCGAGCGCGATGCCGGCGCACGCGAGCCCGGCGGCCGACAGGGCCACGGCGGGCACGCGGCCGGCCAGCCATCGCGACAGCGTCCACGCCGTCACCGCCGTCAAGGTGACCGCGAGCAGCAGCGTGCCGCTGCGCAGGCCGGACAGGTTGCGGGCGAGCTGGAAGTACTGGGGAATCAGGAAGAGCAGCCCGGCCAGGCAGCCGGCGAGGGCCCAGGCGACCGCCGCCCCGCGCGCCTGCGGGCGGAGCCCGCCTCTGAGCAGCAGCGCGCCGGCGAGCAGCAGCAGGAGGCACCAGCCCGAGGACCACACGTGGCTCTGGACGAGCGCGATCGTGGCCGCGGTCAGGCCGGCCGCGAAGGCGAGCGCCCCCGCCGGGGCGGTCGCGCGCCGCGGCGCCGGGGCGCTCGCCAGCGTGGCCAGGCCCGTGACCGCGGCCAGGCCCGCGACCGCGGCCAGCGGCACACCCGCCCAGAGGAACACCCGCCACCAGTTCTGCTCGGCGAACACGCCGCCCACGAACGGGCCGAGCGCGAGCGCGACCGCGGGCAGCACCGCGATGGCGAGGATCCCCCGACGCGCCCCGGCGAGCATCGGCGCCACGCAGGCGAGCACGGCCGCCGCCCCGGCGCCCTGCAACGCCTCGCCGGCCACCAGCACCGCGGTCGAGTGCGCCCTGGCGCCGACCACGGCTCCCACCGCCATGGTGAGCGCGCCCCCTGCCGCGAGCGCGCGGACGCTGGTGCGGCCGGCCAGCGCCGCGAACAGCGGCAACGGGGCCGCCAGCCCCAGCAGGTAGGCGTTCAGTACCCACTGCCCGCCCGAGCTCGACGAGCCCAGGGCCAGCCGGATGTCGGGCACCAGCACGGCCAGCGCCGTGACGTTCAGCAGGACGGCGGCGAGCGGCACGGACGCGGCCAGCCGTCTCACGGGACGATCTTCACCTCTCGCTCGAGTGCCTGCGCCAGCAGGTCGGCGTGGCGCCGGGCGGCCCAGATCGGGACGGTCGGGTCGCGGGTGGGATCCGGGTCGGCGGCGAGCATCACGGTGCCGTTCTCCGCGGCCACGCTCACCCGTCTGATCGTGCCGTCGCGGCTGCGCTCGAACTGCTCGGCCAGCCGGATCAGCGCGCAGAGCAGCCGCAGGCGTTGCTCGTCGTCGGGCAGCGCCAGGCCGCGCAGGTCCGAGGCGTCGGGGTCGCCGCGGCGGTGGTAGCGCGCGATCAGCCCGACCAGGACGAGCTCGCGTGGCGTGAAGCCCGGCAGCCCCGCGTTCAGGATCATGTAGTGGGAGTGGCGGTGGTGGTCCTCGTAGTCGATCGCCGTGCCGATGTCGTGCAGGATGCCCGCCGCCCAGAGCAGCCCGCGCTCCTCCTCGCCGAGGTCGTGCAGCCCCACTGCCTTGAGCCCGTCGAACATCTCGAGCGACAGGGCGGCGACCCGGTTCGCGTGGTCGGGGACCGAGTTGAAGCGGTGGGCCAGGTTCTCGACCGACTCGCGCCGCACGTCGTCGAACAGCTCGGGCTCGCCCAGCAGCCGCTCGAAGAAGATCCCCTCCCGTAGCCCCGCCTCGGTCACCTCGATGACGTCGAAGCCGCCCTGCTCCATCGTGGCGGCCAGCGTGAGCGCACCGCCGAGGATCACGTCGCCGCGGTCGTACTTGATGCCGCTCACCTCGCCGCGCTTGCCGGCCGGCTTCGACGCGAGCAGCTCGATCAGCTCCTCCAGCTTGTCGCGCTCGAGCTCGAAGCCCTGGACCCCGACCGCCGGAAGGTCCTCGCGCCGCATCGCCGCGGCCGCGAGGTTGCGGATCGTCCCGCCGATGCCGACCAGGCGGCCCCCGCCGGTCCACCACCCGAGCTTCTCCAGCTCGGCCGCCACGTGCTTGCGCAGCGCCTTCATACCCTTGGCGGCGGCCTTCTCTTCCGGGAGGAAGCGCTCGCTGACCCGGACCGAGCCGAGCGGCAGCGACTCGGCCTCGGCCAGCCGCCGGCCCTCCAGCCGCAGGGTCTGGATGCTGCCGCCGCCGATGTCCAGGCCGAAGCCGTCCCCGATCGTCGTGGAGTTGGCGACGGCCAGCCAGCCGTAGCGCGCCTCCTCGCGACCGCTGATCACCCGCGGCTGGAGCCCCGTCCGCTCGCGGACGGCGGTCAGCAGCTCGTCGCGGTTGGAGGCGTCGCGGATGGCGCTGGTCGCGACGGCCTCGATCTGATCGATGCCGGAGGCGCGGCAGAAGGAGGCGAAGACGGCCGCGGTATGGACGGCGCGGTCGATCCGCTCGGGGCGGAGAACGCGCTCGTCGCCCATGCCCGCGCCGATGCGGACCGCCTCCCGGATCTCGTCCACGAGGCTCCACCAAGGCGTGTTCGGCTCATACCCGTAGACCACCAGGCGCCAGGAGTTCGAGCCCAAGTCGGCAACTGCGACGCGCTCCATTGCGCCGGATCATTCCTGACCGCCGTCCAAGCGGTCCCTGCGGGTCTAAGGGGACACCCTCAAATAGCCGATCTAGGGGGTGTGAACGCCATGGCTAATGCAAACGCCGTCCCCGTCTCCGGCTCCAAGCTGGACAACCGCCGCGTCCTGGCCGCCCTGATCGATCTTGCGATCGTGGGACTGGGCTGGGCCGTGATCCTGGCCGCCGCCGGCGTGCTGGGCCAGTCCGCGTCCGAGATCGGACCCGGATTGTCGGCCGTGGCCGTCGGTTGGGCGCTCTACTACTACTTCGCCTGCGAATCGGGCTCCGGGCAGACGCTCGGCAAGCGCGTGATGAAGATCCGCGTGGCAGGGGCCGACGGCCGTCCCGCGGAGATGCGCGAAATCGGCCTGCGCACCGTGCTGCGGGTGATCGACGGGCTGTTCTTCTACCTGGTCGGGCTGATCGTGATGATCGCCACCGGGGAGCGCCGCGGACGGCTGGGCGACCTGGTCGCACACACGAAGATCGTGGACGCCGGGCAGCCGGCGCGCGCGGCCGCGCGCGTGGCCGCGCCCGCGCCCGCGCCCGCACCGGTTCCGGAGCCGGCCGTGTCGCGCGTGCCGATCGCCGAGTCCGGGCCCGCGTTCGCCGAGACCGTGGAGGAGGAGCAGGAGGCCCAGCCGGCTTCGGAGCTCGATGTCGCCTCGCCGTCGCTGAGGGAGCTGGCCGCGGATGTGACCGCGGTGACGGAGTCGCCTGAGCGGGAGGTCGAGGAGGCCGAGGAGCCCGTCGTCGTACTCGACGAGGCGCTCGACGACGAGCCGTATGCGGAGCTCGACGAGGATCCGCCCGCGGATGCGGACGACCCGCTCGCGGAGCCCGATGAGGAGCCCGTCGCCGAGGCCGAGGATGCCGACGCGGACGAGCCCGACGAGGCCGAGGAAGAGGTCACCGTCAAGTCCGTCGAGACGGTCTCCGCCATGGACGTCGTGATGGGCGAAGCCGACCAGGACGCGGTCGCCGAGCACCACGCCGACGCTCCGCGTCGCTAGCCACCGCACGGCAGCCGGTCAGCGCCGGCTTCTAGACTCGCCTGCTCGATGGGATCGATCGGAACACCGGAGCAGCCGCTGCGCGTGGCCGTAGTGGGGTCTGGCCCCTCGGGCTTCTACGCGGCCGGGCACCTGCTGAAGAGCAAGTCGCACCCCGATCTGAATGTCCAGGTGGACATCTACGACCGCCTGCCCACGCCGTGGGGACTGGTGCGCGGCGGAGTGGCGCCCGACCACCCCAACATCAAGGCCGTCAGCCGCGTGTACGAGAAGACCGCGGCCCACCCCGAGTTCCGTTTCTACGGCAACGTCGAGTACGGCAGGGACATCAGGCACGACGACCTGCTCGCGCGCTACCACGCGGTGATCTACGCGGTCGGTGCCCAGACGGACAGGCGCATGGGCATCCCCGGCGAGGACCTGCCCGGTAGCTGGGCCGCCACCGAGTTCGTGGCCTGGTACAACGGCCACCCGGACTTCCGCGACCGCGAGTTCGACCTCTCGTGTGAGCGCGCGATCGTGATCGGCAACGGCAACGTGGCCGCCGACGTGGCCCGGATGCTGGCCCTGACCCGCGACGAGCTCGCCCAGACCGACGTCGCCGACCACGCGCTCGAGGCGCTCGCCGAGAGCCAGATCAGGGAGATCGTGGTGTTGGGCCGGCGCGGCCCCGCCCAGGTCGCCTTCACCAACCCCGAGCTGCTCGAGCTGGGGGAGATGACCGACGCGGACGTGTTCGTCGACCCCGGCGACGCCGCTATGGACCCGCTCAGCCAGGCCTGGCTGGAGAGCGAGGCAGCGAGCGCCACGGCCCGCAAGAACGTGGAGATCCTGAGCCGCTACTCCGGCCGCGCGCCGGAGGGCAAGCGGCGCCGGATCGTGCTGCGCTTCATGGTGTCGCCGCTGGAGCTGCTCGGCGATCAGCAGGTGGAGGGCATCCGCCTCTGCCGCAACGAGCTGCGCGAGGAAGACGGCGGGCTACGCGCCTGCTCGACCGAGACGATCGAGGAGCTCGGCTGCGGCATCGTGTTCCGCTCGATCGGCTACCGCGGCACGCCCCAGGAGGGCCTGCCGTTCGACGAGCGGCGGGGCACGATCCCGAACGAGGGCGGCCGCATCCTCGACGACCAGGGCGCGCCGCTGCGCGGGGACTACGCGGTCGGCTGGATCAAGCGCGGGCCGACCGGGATCATCGGCACCAACAAGCGCGACGCGCAGGAGACTGTCGACGCAGTGCTGGCCGACTTCGACGCCGGGCGCCTCAACGACCCGGCGGACCCGAGCCGCGACTCGCTGGAGGAGCTCCTGGCCGAGCGCGCACCCGACCACGTCACGTACGCCGGCTGGGAAGCGATCGACAGCGTGGAAAAGGCAGCCGGCGAGCCCCACGGCCGCCCGCGGGTCAAGCTGACCCGCACCGAGGAGCTGCTCGAAGCAGCTCGCGACCGGGTCAGCTAGGCCGCTCGCTAGGCCGGCTCGCCAGCCCGGCTCGCCAGCCCGGCTCGCTAGGCCGGCTCGCTAGGCCGGCTCGCGCACCGCGCGCTCGCCGTCCAGCGCGTCCAGCGCTCGCTCCAGCGACGCCGAGATGCACGTGAAGATCGGTGTCTCCGACTCCGTGTACGCGCTCGACTCCGTCGCCCGCAGCTCGTGCACGAGGTCGAGGAACTCGGCCGGGTCGTCGGCGTCGAACGCGACCACGAACTCCTGGTCGTCCAGGCCGAACGAGTAGGCGGTGTTGGTCTCGATCCCCGGGAAGCGCCGCGCCACCTCGATGTGCTCGCGCATCACGCGCATGCGCTCCTCGCCGGGCAGCCGATACCAGTCGCGCTTCTTCCACATCGGGTAGACGATGAAGTACTTCGAGTCGGCCCCCGGCCGCGGCTCCAGCGGCTGGTCGGGCTGGTCCGAGTAGGGCGACTCCTTGGTCATCGCCAGGTACGAGTGCGCGATCTTCGCGTAGCGCATCAGCCCGCTCTGGTTGAGCAGCACGTGCAGCTCGTGGATCGGCTCCAGCGTGCGCGCGAGCGATCGCACCATCAGGTCGCAGTCGCCGCGCGTGCCGACCAGCGAATAGGCGCGCAGGTAATGGTCGGCGCCGAACTCCCGGCAGGCGGCGATGAACTCGCGCTTGTCCTCCGCGCGCTCCTCGGCCGAGCGCCTGCGCCAGGCCGGATCGACCGCCAAAAACGTGTACTTGACGAAGTTACGCTGCTCGCTCACTGCACGTAGTGTGGCGAACCGCACTGTGTCGAGCGGGTGTGGGGGCTACGATGCCGCTGTGCGTGTAGCGCTCGTATCGCCCTACTCGTACACGTATCCAGGTGGAGTCGGGCGACATGTCGAAGCTCTCGCCCATGAGCTGTCGGTACAGGGCCACGAGGTCCGCCTTCTCGCCCCATACGACCCCGACGACCGTCTGGCACGTGTGCTCCACCGCGGCGCTGCCCCCGAGCGGCGGCCCGCGCCCGACTACCTGATACCGCTCGGGCGCACGTTCGGCCTTCCGATGAACGGCGCGGTCACGAACCTGTCCTCCTCGCCCGAGGCGATCAGGGTGCTCGGCCGCGAGCTGCGCTACGGCGGCTACGACGTCGTGCACGTCCACGAGCCGAACGTCCCCGTGATCAGCTGGTTCGCCGCGGATGCCGCCCGCGCCCCCACTGTGGCCACGTTCCACACCTACTCCACCAGCTGGCTGTCGAACTCGATCGCCGCCAACGTCATGGGCGCGCGCCGCATCTACTCCAAGCTGAGCGCCCGCATCGCGGTGTCCGAGGCCGCCGAATGGACGGCCCGTCGCTTCTACGGCGGTCGCTACCGGATCGTGCCCAACGGCGTGGACCTCAGCGCGGCTCGGCCCAGCGGCGAGCGGCCCCACGAGCGGCTCGAGATCCTGTTCATCGGTCGCGCCGAGGGCCGCAAGGGCCTGCCCGTGCTGCTGCGCGCCTTCGAGGCGCTGCGCGGCGCCGGCGTGGACGCGCGCCTGACCGTCGCCGGGGCCACCGACGAAGAGGTCGCCCCGCTGCTGCTGGACACCGATGGCGTCGAGGTTGCCGGGCGCGTCTCCGAGGAGGAGAAGTGGCGCCTGCTCGGCGCCGCCGACCTGCTCTGCGCGCCCTCGCTGGGCGGCGAGAGCTTCGGCATGGTGCTGACGGAGGCGTTCGCGTCGTCCACCCCGGTGGTGGCCTCGCGCATCGCCGGCTACCGCAACGTCGTGCGCTCGCGCCAGGACGGTCTGCTGGTGCCCCCGGGCGACGCGGTCGAGCTGGGCGAGGCGCTCCGCGACCTCGCCCTCGACCCGGAGCGCCGCCAGCGCATGGCCAGCTCCGCCCGCGAGCGCGCCGAGCGCTTCGCGTGGCCCCAGGTGACCGGCGAGGTGGCCGAGGTCTACGAGGAGGCGCTCGCGCAGCCGCAGCCGGAGCGCCGGGCGGCGCGCGTGGCCTCCGCCGTGGGCGCCAGGCCGGCGGAGTCGGGGCCGCGGCTGCGCCCGCGGCGCCTGGCAACGCTGGAGCCGAAGGACTCTCCCGGTGGCCGGCGCCGGGCCGCGCGCCTGGCGCGTCGCGGCGCGGTGGTTGCCGGCGCTGTGGCGGGCATCGGCCTGACCGCGCTCGCCCTCGAGCGCATCGGGCTCGAGCCGATCGGGCGCTCCCTGCTCGCCGCCACTCCGATGTGGGTGCTGGTCGCGTTCGCGCTGATGTGCGCCTCGATGCTGCTCCGCGCGGAGGCCTGGCACGCGATCCTGCGCGCCGCGCTGCCGGGCGTCCGCGTGCGCAGGCGCGACACCGCCCGCGGCACGATGATCGGTGTGCTGATGTCGGCCACGATGC
>JAXDIH010000177.1:0-3928 GCA_034664105.1 Thermoleophilaceae bacterium | reverse complement strand
CCGGCATCGTCGTCGACTTCGTGCACCCGGCGACGCCCAACGACGACCCCGTGGTGACGCTGCACTCGCTGCTCGACCGCGACGTCTACCGCGGCGGCGCCATCGTGGTCGGCCCGGTGCGCCGCGGACGCGGCCGGCGGCTGCGGGTGGAGCGCCGGGTGGTGCCCGTCACGGCCGATCCGGAGCGACGCGCGCAGGTGTTCGAGCGCGAGCTGTGGCGCATCGCCGTGGAGCACCTGAGCTGGGGCGAGCAGCAGGCCTGGGCGATGCTGGCCGGGGCGCGTGTGGCGTCGAACAACTGGCGGCGCGCGAAGGCGATGCTGCACTTCGACTCGACCGGCGAGCTGCGGCGGCTGTTCCTGGTCACGTGCCTGCGACGCAATCGCAACACGCAGCTGCGGGTGCGCGCGCTCGGCGAGGTCGGCAGCCTGCGCGACCCGGAGGCGTTCGACGACGCCGTGGAGATCGTCGGCAGCTGGTCGCGCGACGAGCGCCGCGAGGGCGTGAAGGTGCTGCTGCAGTCGCTGACCGAGAAGCAGATCGGGCGCCGCGATCAGGCGGCCCGCTGGCTCTGGCACCTGGCCGAGTACTCGCGCGAGGTGCACGAGGAGTACGCGGTGCAGCGCTGGCCGGAGACCAAGCGCCTGCTCGGGCTGCTGGTGAACTCGGCGGGCGCGGCGCACGCACGCAACGCGCGGCGGCTGGTGCAGGCGGCGCGCAAGCACGACCGGCGCCTGTCGGCGGCGCTGCTGGCGGCCGCGCTGGCGCACACCCCCGAGGCCCAGCAGGTGCTCGATGGCGCGCGCATGCGGATGGCGCGCAAGCCGAGCGCGCTGGCGCGCGAGCTGCTGAAGAACTTCCCGAAGGGCAAGCGCCGCCGCGGCGGCCGGCGCCGCCGCAAGAAGGGCGGCGGGGACACCGAGGGCACGGATGGCGCCGAGGTGGCCGTGAAGCGGGTTAAGGGCCAGGAGACGCAAGAGCCGGAATCGCCGCCGGACGAGGGGCCCGAAGAGGACGCTCCGGACTTCCCGGATGACGACGACGGCCCGGGCGACGACGACAGCGACGATGACCAGGACGCCCCGGGCGAAGAGCAGGACGCGCCCGGCGAGCCGCACGACGAGCGCGACGCGGCCTAGCGCCGCCTGGCTCGGCGAGCCGCACGACGAGCGCGACGCGGCCTAGCGCCGCCTGGCCCGGCGCCGCCCGGCGGCCTAGCGCCGCAGGTGCACTTCGCCGGCGTCGAGCGTGACGCGGCCGTCCGCCGTGTCGACGATCAGCGCGCCCGAGGAGTCCACCCCGGCCGCGGTCCCCTGCTTGCTGCCGTTCGCCCAGCGCACCGTCTCGCCCAGCAGCGCGTCACGGGAGCGCCACGCGGCCAGGACCTCCGCGGCCGGCCGCGCGAGCCAGGCCTCCAGCGCCCCGAGCAGCGCGTCCAGGGCCGCCTCCACGGTGATGGGCGCACCCTCCAGCAGCAGCGAGGTGGCGTGCAGCTCCTCCGGGAACTCCTCGGTCGCGACGTTCAGGCCGATTCCCAGCACCGCCCACCCCTCCTGGGGCCGCGCCTCCACCAGGATGCCGGCGACCTTGCGCCCGCCGATCCAGACGTCGTTGGGCCACTTGATCCGTGCGTCCACCGGCAGCGCCTCGCAAACGGCCACGGCCGCGGCCAGCGGCAGCGTCTCGCTCAGCTCCCGCAGCACCACCGACATCAGCACCGCCGACCGTGGTGGCGCGCTCCAGCTGCGTCCCTGGCGCCCGCGCCCGGCCTGCTGCTCGTCCGCGGTCACCAGCGTGCCGTGCGGCGCCCCGCCCGCCGCCAGCGCCCGCGCGCGCTCGTTGGTCGAGTCGGTCAGCCGGAAGTGGACGCGCGGGCTGCCGATCATCGCGGCCGCAGGCGCACTTCGGCGTCCGGCCGCAGGCCCAGCGTCGCGGCGGCGTCGCCGCGGTTGATCGCCACCGCGAGCGTGCGGTAGGCGTCCTCGTAGACGATCAGCTCGCCGGGTCGCACGTCCGCGAAGGTCTGAGCATAGGTCGCGAGGTAGCGCTCGCCGGTCACCTCGATCTCCACGGTGGCGCCGAGCGTGATCTGAGTTCCGCCCATGTCGTCGTGGTCCACGTTGAGGGCGGCGTTGCCGAAGCGGTCCACCACGAGCACGTGCGCCACCAAAGCGCCGTCCTCCACGCGGGGCTCGGGCAGCTCGACGGTCTGGAGCTCGGTGTCGTCGAGCTGGTCGCCGGCATCCGCCAGCTCCGCCCCGCGGGCGAGGTGGGCTGCCACGGGGGAGAAGATGTCGCGGCCGTGGAAGGTCGCCGACACCGGCTCGAGCCGGTGCGGGGAGCGGGTCACGTCCACCGCCAGGTCGATCCCGCCGCAGCGCTGCCAGGCCAGGCTCAGCAGGCCGTTGTCCGGTCCCACGAGGACCCGGCCGTCACCCGTGCGCACCGCCAGGGCGCGGCGCTCGGTCCCGACCTGGGGGTCCACCACCGCCACGTGCACCCCGACCGGCATATAGGGCAGCGTGTTGCGCAGCACCAGCGCGCCCTGGCGCACCGCGTAGCGACTGACCCCGTGCGTGATGTCGACGATCTGCGCCTCCGGGTGGATCGTGTGGATCACGCCGTGGCAGACGCCGACGAAGTCGTCGTCGCGGCCGTAGTCGGTGAGCAGCGTGACAATCAAGGCGCGGGGACCTTGCGCGCGGCCGCGTCCGCGACCAGCGCCGCGACGAGGCCGTCGATGTCGTGGCGCTCGGCCTCGACATCCGGCTCCAGGCCGTGCTCGCGCAGGGTCGCGCTCGTGACCGGGCCGATCGAAGCGAGCCGGGCGGCGCCGAGCGCGGCGCGGCGGTCGCCGAGCGTGGCGGGCCGATCGCAGGGGGCGCCGGGGCGATCGGCGGGCGCTTCCTCCGCCAGCGACTCGAACAAGTACCGCACCGTGGAAGACGAGGTGAACGTCACGTACGTCGCCCTCTTCAATGCCTCCGCCTGCGCTTCGCCGAGTGGCTCCGCGACCGTGCGGTAGAGCGCCACCACGTCCACCTCCGCTCCGCGCTCGCGCAGGCCCTCGGGCAGCACGTCGCGCGCCTCGGCCGCGCGCGCCACCAGCACGCGCTGGCCCTCGAGCGGCTCGTCCGCCAGCGCCTCCAGCAGGCCCTCGGCCACGAAGCGCTCCGGCACCACGTCCGCCTCGATGCCGCGCTCGCGCAGCGCCGCGGCCGTGCCCGGGCCGATCGCGGCAATCCGGGTGCCGGCCAGCGAGCGGGCGTCGCCGGGAAGGGCATCGAAGAGCAGCCGCACGCCGTTCGGGCTCGTGAGGCAGATGAGGGTGTAGGAGTCGAGCCGGGGCAGCTCGACCGGGACCGGCTCGATCCGGATCGCCGGCGTCTCAACCACCTCCGCGCCGAGCGCGCGCAGTCGCCCGGCCAGCTCGCTGGCCTGCGCCCGCGCGCGCGTGACCGCCACCACCTCGTCGTGCAGCGGACGCTGCTCGAGCCACGCGAGCGTCTCGCGCAGCTCCGCCACCGGCCCGACCAGCGTGATCGCCGGCGGGCGCACCTCGGCCTCGGCCACTCGCGCGGCGATGTCCTCGAGCGTGCCGGCGACCGTGCGCTGCCCGGAGAGCGTGCCCCGCGCCACCACCGCCACGGGTTGGGCGGCATCCCGGCCGGCCGCCGTGAGGCGCTCCGCGATCAGCGGCTGGTTCTTGATTCCCATGTAGAAGACGAGCGTCCCCGGGAAGCGCGCCAGCGCCTCCCAAGCGCGCGCGGACCCGTCCTTGGACGGGTCCTCGTGCCCGGGGACGAAGGCCACCGCCGAGGCGGCGTCGCGATGGGTCACCGGTATGCCCGCGTAGGCCGGCGCCGCCACCCCGGCCGTGACGCCCGGCACGATCTCGAAGCGCACACCGGCCGCGGCCAGCGCCTCC
>JAXDIH010000163.1:0-7986 GCA_034664105.1 Thermoleophilaceae bacterium | reverse complement strand
CGCTGGCCGTGCCGGCCGCGATCGCGGCCGCCCGGGCCGGGGATCTCGAGCGTGCGGCGGAGTGGGAAGAGGCCTCGGAGTACCTGGCCACCGTCGTGATGCGCCTGCCCGCCTGGGACGCGGCGCTCGAGGAGGTCAGGGGCCACCGCGCGCAGGCCGGCGGCGACACCGCCGCGGCGCGCGACCACTTCCAGAGCGCCGCCGCCGGGTTCGGAGCGTCGGGTCAGCCGCTCGACGAGGCGCGCTGCGGCGCGCTGGCGGCGGGCGTCGCTTGAACTTCAGGCGGCGAGCAGTCGACGCCCGCGACCGGTTCTGAAGACGGCGAAGGTCGCGACGAAGGTCACCGAGAGCAGCAGGCACGGCACGAAGTCCGAGGTGAGCTGCGCGATGGCGCCGCCGCCGGCGGCGCCGGCTGTCTGGCCCATGGCCCACGCGATGTTGAACACTCCCATCGACTGCCCTTCCGACAGACCGGCCGCACCGGCTGCCTGGCGGAGGAGCAGCGCGCCCGGCACCACGAACAGCCCGCCCGCGGCGGTCAGGCCGATTACCACCGCGGCCAAGGCGGCGGTGCTGCCAGGCGGGACCACGAGCAGGACCGCCAGCCCGACGCCGACGAGCCCCGGAAGCAGCAGCGCTCCCGCCCCGTGCCGATCGACAAGCCGGCCAACCCAGGGAGTCACAACCGCCTGACCGGCAGCGGCGGCGAGGAAGATGGCCCCGACCATCCCCGTGCCGGCTCCGAGGTCGCTCAAGCGCAGCGGTCCGATCGTGAGCACGAGCCCCGAGACCGATGCCCCGGCAAACACGAGCCAGCACGCGGCCCACACTCGATCGCGGCCGCGCGCCGACAGCAGCGTTAGCAGCCGCGTTTGGCCCTCCGGCCCGCGGTCGGCGGGAAGCCGCAGGATGATCGCCGCCAGCGCGGCGCAGATGAGCGGTATCGAGAGGAACACCGCTTCCGGGCTCGTCGCATCCGCGAGGGCGCCGAGCGGCGGGCCCACGAGCGACCCGGCGAGCGCGATCGCCACCAGCCCTCCGAGGGCCTCTCCGCGACGGTCGGGCGGCGCCAGCAGCGAGACCCAGGTGAGACCGGCCGTCCAGAGCATTCCGCCGGCGAAGCCCTGGCCGAAGCGCGTCCCGACGAGCACCGCCGCCGTCGGCGCCACACCGAACCCCGCGCTCGTGACGGCCATCAGCCCCAGGGCCAGCAGGATCGTGGCGCGACATCCAATCCGGCTGGCGAGCGCACCGCCGGGCAGCCCTCCCGCCAGCACACCGGCTCCGTACGACGCCGCCAGGATCCCCGCGCCGGCCTTCGACAGGTGGAACTCGTCGGAGTAGCCGGCCAGCAGCGGAGCCAAGACCGTGAACAGCGAGGCCTCGAGCACCATCGCCACCCCCGCGGTCAGCGTGACCGTCCTGACCAGGCGGCCGGGCCCGGGCGTGGTGGCGGTCAGAGTGCGCTCGAGTTGTCGGCGATCGCGATCAGGACGCGGCTGGTCTTACCACGATTGCGTTTTGCGGGCCGGCCCCTTCGAGCCCGGGACAGCGCGCAACGGCGCGGGTTGAACATTTGGTGTACCTCATTTAGCTTGGCGCGATGGCGGGAGGGGCACTTGCGGCTGAGCAGCTGACGGCGAGCGGCAGCCAGCGACGTCTCCAGGACATCGTGGACGAGGCCGGACTGGCGCTGGGACGACCTGTCGCGATCGACGACCGCCAGCTGCGCCTGCTCGCGTACACGCAACACCAACGCGACGAAGTGGACGAGGTCCGCTTGGCGTCGGTCTTGCGCCAACCGTTCCAACGTGAGGTCATCCAATGGTTCCGCGACCACGGGGTGGGCACGAGTAGCGGGCCCGTTGCCGTCTCCGGGAGCGAGGAGCTCGGCCTTCTGCCGCGCGTGTGCATTCCCATCGATTGCTACGAGCACCTGCTGGGCCATATGTGGCTCATCGATGCCGATGGGACTCTCACCGCCGACGACATCGAGCGGGCAGCCGCCTTCGGCCGCGAGGCCGCGATCGTCCTATACCGCGAGCTCCTCCTGCGCGATCTCGACAGAGCGGCCGAGCGAGAGTTCCTTCGCGACGTCCTGTCCCAAGATGGGGAAGTACGAGAGCACGCGCTCGCGCAGGCCGGTCAACTCGGGCTGATAACTCCCGACGGCCCCTTCGCCGTCCTGGCCCTGCGTATCACCGACCCGTGCGCGACGATCTCGCCGGAGGCCAAGCAGCTCGCCCTCGACACCGCACTTGCGCGCATCCGACGGCAGCTTGCGCCGAAGCATGGCCTGCACCTGCTGCGCCCAGGACACGCGCTGCTCCTCGTCTCCCTTGCGGAACCCAAGTTGCGCTCGCAGGGAATCAGGTCCTTCGCCGAACTGCTCCAAAGCGAGCTCCAGGGCACACTGGCCGCCTCGGGGGATCACGTCGGCGTCGTCTCGGTCGGCGGCAGCGCAAAGAGCCTGGTGGAAGCGGTGATCTCGTATCGGCAGGCGGTTCGCGCGCTCGACGTGGCCGAAGCCGTCTCGAGCTTTGGCCACGTCGTCGAATGGGACGACCTCGGCATCTACCGGCTGCTGGTGAACCTGCCCCTCGATCAGCTCGGCGCGACGGAGCTTCATGCCGGCTTGCAGGCACTCGTCGACGACCCGCGTCATCACTCTCTCGTTGCGACGCTCGAGTCCTTCCTCGACAACGCCGGGGACGTACAGGCCACGGCGGCCGCGCTCTATGTGCATCGCACGAGCCTGTGGCATCGGCTCCGTCGCATAGAGGAGCTGGCCGGCGTGAACCTCAACCGGGGAGAGGACCGCCTGATGCTGCACCTGGGCCTCAAGCTCGCCCGCTTGCGAGGCGAAACGTGGCGTGCGTGCGAGCAGCCCGGTGCCCTCGACGTCGAGGGCACCGGGCGAGCTTCCGTCTGATCAGGTATCCCACTCGCCGGCGAAGTCGGCGGGGAACTCCTTCAGGTTGTCCTGGTTGAACGTCTGCGGGAACCCGGCCTCTTCCACCGGATTGACGCCGACGCTGAGCTTCTCGCCGCGGGCGGCGCGGATCGCCAGGTCAGCGGCGACACGACCGGTCTCCAGCGGCGCGTAGGTCACCGTCCCGTACCAGCGCCCGTCCCGGACGGCCTTGACGCCGTACTTCGACGACCCCTCGCCGGTGATCTTGATCTCGTCGAGACGACCGATGTCCTTCAGGGCGAGCTCGGCGCCCCTCCCCATCTGATCGCCGGCCGTCGCGATCACGTTCACGTCGGGATGCGCCTGGAGCAGGTCCTGCGCGATCTTGTAGCCCTCCTCGGTGAGGTAGGCGCCCCCGTCCAGGAACGTGACCAGCTCGATGTTGTCGTGCTTCGCCACCAGCCCTTCGCGGATCTTGCGCTCGTAGACCTCGAACGGCAGCTTGGCATCCCCCGCGATCCACCCCACCTTGCACGGATCGATGTCCTTGCACGCGCCGATGATCAGCTCGCCTTGACCCGTCCCTATGTTCTCGATCGTCTGAAGGACGCTTCCGACCTGGCCCTCGACCTGCGGGTCGACCGTGACGAAGCTGTCCCCAAACTGGCTGTTGACGTTCACGAGCGCGATGTCCGCAGCCACGGCAGCCTCGGCTTGCGGGACGAGGCCCACCGCATCGAGCGGGACCACGATCATGCCGTCGTACCTCCCCGATGCGATGGCGTCCTGCATCACGGAGAACTGCTTCGTCGGGTCGAACCCTGTATCCAGCCGATCGATCTCGACCGCGCCGTCCTTCTGGGCGATCTCGTTGACGCCGTCATAGATCGACTTGAACACGCTGTTCGCCTGCGCCGCGACGTATGCCAGCCGGACCTTCTTCTTGGAGTCGCTCGCCGGCGCGTCGGCCGACGAGTCGCTTGTGGAGGCGCCGTCGTCCGAGCCGCCTCCGCACGCCGCCAACACGGCCGTCGTCGCCAATATGACACACGACACAAACACCCATCTACGCAGGTTCACCGGCATCTTCTCCCGTCTCGTACTGTTTTACCTTTATTGCTCAGCTGGCTGTCGTTCGCGCGCGTGACCACACGTCGAGGCTGACCGCGGCGAGGATGATCGCCCCCAGCAGAATCGACTGGTACACGGTGCTGATCCCAAGCAGGTTGAACCCGTTTCGGATCATGGCGAGCAGCAGCACGCCGACGGCGGTGCGCCAGATTGCGCCTTCACCACCGGACACCGATGTCCCACCGACGATCACCGCCGAGTAGACGTCGAACAGAAAGTTGAAGCCGCCCGCATCCGCTTGTCCGGTAGAGACACGCGAGGCCGCGATCACGCCGGCCACGGCGGCGGTAAGCCCGGCGACCGCGTAGGTCGTTCCCTGAACGAGGCCGACTCGAATGCCCGACAAGCGGGCTGCCTCGGGGTTTCCGCCTACGGCGTAGATGTAACGGCCGAACCTCGATCGGTGCAGGATCAGACCGGTGATGACGAGCGATGCCACGAGCATCCAGATCGAGTACCTCAGGCCCAGCAGCTGCCCGCGGCCCAGAACATCGAAGCCGTCCTTGTCGACGGTGACCAGAAAGCCCGCGCTGATGGCGAGCGATACGCCGCCCACCATCGTGCCGGTGGCCAGGGTGGCTATGAAGGGGTTGATCCGTCCAAGCGTCACGAGACCCCCGTTGATCCCGCCGACAGCCAACCCCGCGACGCATCCGGCCAGCAGACCCGGCGCCACGCCCAGCGACATCGCGAGCTTGGCGGCAACAACCCCACCGAGCGCGAAGATCGCACCGATGGATAGATCGAAACCGCTGACGATCAGAACCAGCGTGATACCGCAGGCCGCGATCCCGACACCGGACCACTGATCGAGGATGTTGAGCAGGTTCGTCTGCGTGAAGAAGGCGTCCGACGCGAAGCAGAGCGCGATGAACAGCGCGATGCAGCTCAGCACGATGCCGTAGTCGCGCAGGGCCGCCATGCCCGCCTTTTTTGGTGACAACGACAGAGCGGTCATCTGGCGGCCTTCGTGCCGAACGCCGCGCTCATCACTTCCGCATCCGCGACGTCACCTGGAAACTCGGCCACCAAGCGGCCGTTTCTCATCACCGCGACGCGGTGCGCCAATCCGAGTACCTCTTCCAGGTCCGACGAGATCAGCACGATCGCCAGGCCCTGCGCCGCCAGATCTACGAGGATCTTGTAGATGCTCTCCTTCGCGCCCACGTCGACGCCGCGAGTCGGCTCGTCCGCGATGAGCAGCGTCGGGGCTTGAAACAGCGCCTTGGCGAAGACGACCTTCTGCTGGTTGCCCCCCGAGAGAGTCGAGACGGGGGCGCTGCTCGTCTCGCCGCGCACGTCCAGGTCCGACAGCACCCCGCTTGCGCGCGAACGCTCGCGCGACAGCGAGATCAACGGGCCTGTGCTGAGGTCCCGAAGATAGGCCAGCGTGACGTTCTCGACGCTCGACCGGCCCATGACGAGGCCCTGGTCCTTGCGTGACTCCGGAACCATCCTGAGTCCCAGGTTCATGGCGTGCCGCGCGTGCCGGATGTGCGCCGGTTGCCCGTTCACGGAAACAGTCCCTGTCTCCGCCCGGTCGAGGCCGAAGATGAGCCGCGCGACCTCCGAGCGGCCGGATCCGATCAGGCCTGCCAGTCCGAGGATCTCTCCCGCGCGAACGGTCAGCGAGACGTCTTGGACGGCGTGTCCGCGCGCAAGCCCCCGGCACTCGAGCACCACCGGTGCGGTCTCCGCGGGCGGTCGCTTGGGCGGAAACGCGCTCGCCAAAGGCCGGCCGAGCATCGCTCGGACGAGACTCTCCTGCGACTCTCCATCAGCCGGGGCGGTCCGGACGAGCTGCCCGTCCTTGAGCACCGTCACCGTGTCCGCGATATCGAGGACTTCTTGCAGGAAATGCGAGACGTAGACGACCGACGTACCCCCGTCGCGGAGGCGTCGGACGGTGGCCAGCAGCCGCTGGGCTTCGTCGGTTGTGAGCGAAGCGGTCGGCTCGTCCATGATGATGAACGACGCGTCGCGGGCGAGCGCACGCAGGATCTCCACCTTCTGCTGGTCGGCAAGTCTCAGAAGGCGGACCTGCTCGGTCGGATCGAGCTCGAAGCCCACGCGTTCGCAGAGCGCGAGAAAGCGGGTGTGAAGCTTGTCCGTGTCGACAAAACCGCCCCGCGTCGGCTCGGTTCCCAAGAACACGTTCTCGATGACCGACCGCGCGGGCACGAGCGAGATCTCCTGCGCGATGATGGTGATCCCGTCTGCCAGGGCATCCCGTGGGGAGCGATAGCTGACGGCTGCCCCGTCGACCAGCAGGTCACCGGAGTCGGGCCGGATGACGCCACCGGTGATCTTCATCAGGGTGGACTTCCCCGCACCGTTCTCACCGACGAGACCGTGGACCGAGCCGGGGGTGACTTCCAGCGAGACGTCCGCTAGGGCGGAGACGCCGTGAAAGCGCTTGCTGATCGCCCGGAGCTCGACCCGCGGCGATGTCCTGTCCTCGCGCGGAGTCGACAACGCACCGCTTCGGCTCAGCCCCCTGAACACTGGCGCCGAGCGTACTGTCGGCCCACGGCGCGCTGATTGGACGGCTGTTGCGCGTTCCGGCCGGTCGCCGCAACGTTCGTAGCGTGACCGACCGCGGCCACCCCAACCGCGTTCACGGCGACGCTGGCGACCCCCACAGACCGCCGATGGCGGACCCGCCAATGGCCCCGAGGGTCAGCGAGTACCCGGCGCACAGCACTCGTCGTCGCACCCAGCGGGGGTCGCGGTCAGCGCGGGTGCCGCGCAGCACCCGTCTCCGCGCCAGGTCTCGAGCCCCTCCTTCGCGGCGACGCCGGCGATCACCAGCGCGGCGGTCGGATCGAGCCACCACCAGCCGAAGAGCGCATTCCCGGCCAACCCGAGCAGGACCGCCGCGGCGAGGTAGGCGCAGAGCAGGTTCTGCGTCCCTTCGCCGTGAGTCGCCTGCGACCCGAGCTGATGCGCGACCCGCTGCTTGGCGATCCCGAGCAGCGGCATCCCGACCAGGCTCGAGGCGGTGAGGACCATTCCCAGCACGCTGACCTCTGGCCGCTCCGCCGAGGCGAAGTGTCGGATGGCTTCGAAGGTCACGTACGGGGCGAGTAGGAAGAACTGGATCGCGACGAGCTTCTGGGCGCGCTCCTCCGCGGCGTGGGAGAGCGCTCGAGCGCCGGTGAAGCGCCAGATGATCACGACGCTCGCGAACCCCTCGATCGCCGAGTCGATCCCGAATCCGATAAGGGCGATGGAGCCGGCCAGGACACCGGCGGTGATCGCAATGCCGCCCTCCAGGCCCATCCATACGAGGCTCAGCCAGGAGAGGAGCTTGGCTCGCCGCGCGGCGGCGAACCAGTCGGGCGACGCGGGCGACGGTAGCGGCGAAACGAGGACGTCGCTCACGCGCGGACAGGGTCCTCCCGGAGCGTCGCGCCGAGCAGCGACTGACCCCGCTCGGTCAGCGAGTACATGACCATCTTCCCGTCGCGGCGCGACCGCGCCAGCCCGGCGGAACGGAGGGTCCGCAGGTGGTGCGAGACGAGGTTCTCCGGACGCTCCGCGATCCAGCTCAGGTCGCAGACGCACAGCTCTCCCCCCTCGGCGAGCGCGCCGGCGAGCATCAGTCGCGTCGGGTCGCCGAGCGCACGGGCCGCGTGAGCAAGTCGCTCGGCGCGCTCCACCGACAGCCGTGCCCGGCGCAGTGCTTCGGCGCGCGGCAGGTCCAGGCAGAGCAGGTCGCAGCGATCGTCCGACACAGCGATACATCCTAACGTCCGTTGAGGTATTGAGAGGGCCCGGGGGCTCACTACTCTTCCGCCGCCGATGCGTTGTGGAGCTTTGTTCGCCCTCGGTTTCGCTGTGCTCGCCACGGCTGGATGTGGCGGCGGCGGCAGCTCCAGCGACGAGACCAAGCTCCCGAGCGTCGTGGAGGGAGCGAAGCAACCGAAGCTCCGCGACTT
>JAXDIH010000145.1:0-35987 GCA_034664105.1 Thermoleophilaceae bacterium | reverse complement strand
CCCTGGAAGCGAACGACGAGATCGGCCTGCTCGGCGATCAAGTCGACGACCTTGCCTTTTCCCTCGTCGCCCCACTGGGCGCCTACGATTACGAGACCAGCCATTCCAGGAGCGAGTCTAGGGCCGTCGCGTGGCTACGCGCCCTGTGCCGCCATGCGGAGGTCCGGGCCCATGATCGGGATCGGGTCGTCGCAGATCTCCACCAGCCGTGAAACCGTGCGCGCGCCGATCTGGCGCCGCAGCCGCAGGATCGGGTCGTAGCCGCTGTCGACGTCCAGCTCGGCCACCCTGGTGGTCACCTGCTCCACGCGGTCGACCAGCCGCCTGAGGTCCTCCAGGTCGCGGCCGTCGACGCGCCCGGACGTGGTGGCGTCGCGCAGGTCGCGGACGCTCGCTTGCAGCATGCGCGCCGGGGCCTCGGGGTCGGCGTCGGGGATGTTGGTGGTCACGACGATCGAGCGGCGGTCCTGCCAGCGCTCGTTGACGATCGAGTAGAGCTGCTCGAGCACCCACTCGGTCTGCTTCTCGGCGCCCAGGTCGTCGAGCACGAGCACGTCGACGGAGCAGAGGCGGCGAAAGAAGCCGAGGTAGGTGTCGCTGGCGTCGCGGTCGAACGTGCGCTTGATCTCGGCCAGCAGGCGCGGCACCGGGTAGACCGCGTAGGAGCGGCCGGCCTCCTTGGCCGCCTTCGCCACCAGGATCGCCAGCGACGTCTTCCCCGTGCCGACCGGCCCGTCGAACCACAGCCCGCGGCCGGAGTCCAGGTGGTCCTCGATCGAGCGGACGAACGCGCGCACCTGCCTGAGCACCATCGAGTCCAGCGACACGATCGGCTCGCGGTCGAAGGACACCTCGAGGAAGCGCCGGCCGATGCCCGTGCCGACACCGCCGCTGGCGGCCTTGCGCACACGCTGGTCGCGGCAGCGGCAGGGCCGGGCGCTGCCGGCCTCGTCCAGCACCCACGTGGTGCCGTCGCACTCCCCGTAGGGGCAGGCGACGTCTTCCTGCGGCTCCACCCGGCGCAGCACGTCAGCCGGCCCCGTTGCTATCCGAGATCGCCGGCACGGCCCCGTGGTCGCGGTAGAGGCTCGCGAAGCGGGGGTACTTCGGCATGAAGCTGAGCGTGACCTTGCCGATCGGCCCGTTGCGGTGCTTGGCGAAGATGATGTCGGCCTCGCCCAGGCGCTCGGACTCCTGGTCGTAGTACTCCTCGCGGTAGACGAACATGACCACGTCGGCGTCCTGCTCGAGCTGGCCGCTCTCGCGCAGGTCGGAGAGCATCGGGAGCGGCGGGTGACGCGACTCCACCGCTCGCGAGAGCTGGGACACAGCTATCACCGGGATGTCGAGCTCGCGGGCGAGGATCTTCAGCCCACGGCTGATCGCGCCGACCTGCTCGACGCGGTTGTCGGAGCGGCCGTCGGGGCGAACCAGCTGGAGGTAGTCCACCACGATCAGGCCGAGACCCCCGTGGCGCGCGTGGAGCCGGCGTGCCTTGGCGCGCATCTCGAGCACGCCGATGTCGCTGGAGTCGTCGATGAAGATCGGTGCGGCCGCGAGCTTCTCGACGGCACGCAGGACCTTGGGCCAGCGGTCGGCCTTGACGCGCCCCTTGCGCAGCTCGTCGCTGGACACCTTCGCCTGGGAGGCGATGAAGCGGTGGGCCAGCTCGGTCTCGGACATCTCGAGCGAGAACAGCGCGACCGGCTTGCCGTGGTCGATGGCGGCGTTCTCGGCGATGTTGGTGGCCAGGGTCGACTTGCCCATCGACGGCCGCGCGGCCAGCACGATCAGGTTGCCGGGCTGGAAGCCACCGGTCAGGTCGTCGATGTCCACGAACCCGGACGCGGTGCCGGTGAGGCCGATGTCCCTGCGCGAGAGCTCCTCGAGCTTGTCGATCTCCTCGTGGAGGACGGCCTCGATCGTCCGCATCTCGGCCATGCCGCCCTCGTGGCCGATCTTGAAGAGGGCCGCCTCGGCACGCTCGATCAGCTCGCGCGGGTCGCCGCGGTGGGCCAGCACCTCGGCCTGGATATGGCGGGTCGTCTCGAGGATGCCCCGCATCAGGGCGTCGTCGCGGACGATACGCGCGTAGTCGAGCACGGCGCCGACGGCCGGCACGACCGTCGGCAGCGAGTGGATGTAGGCCTCGCCGCCGGCCTCCTCCAGGTCGCCCTGGCTGCGCAGCTCGTCGCAGACGGTGAGGGCGTCGACGGCCTCGGGCTCCGCCTTCTCCTTCAGGCGGATCATCGACCGGAAGATCCGCTGGTGGCGCGGGCGGTAGAAGTGATCGGGCTTCAGCCCGATCTCGAGAACCACGCCGTCGAGCGCCTGCTCGGTGAGCAGGATCGCGCCGAGGACAGAAGCCTCGGCCTCCTCGTTATGCGGAGGGACGCTGCCCGCGGACTCGGGCGGGACGGCTACCGCCACGGGTGTGCGCTAGGCCTGCGGTGTGACGATCGTCTTGATCTCCGTCGTCACGCCGTCCGCGACTTCGACGGTGACCATGTGCGTGCCCGTTGACTTGATGGCGTCCTCCAGCTGCACTCGACGCTTGTCGAGCCGCACGCCGCGCGCCTGACGGATGGCGTCCACGATCTCCTGGGAGGTGACCGAGCCGAACAGCCGGCCGTCGTCACCCGCCTGGTGGGAGATCGTGAGCACCGTCTTGCGCAGCAGGGCAGCCGTCTCCTCGGCCTTCGCGGCCGCCTCGACGGCGGCACGCTCGGCCGCTTCGCGGCGACGCTGCGAGTCCGCGATCGCCGCCGGCGTGGCCGGCTGGGCGAGCTTGCGCGGAACCAGGAAGTTGCGGAGGTACCCGGCCGACACGTCGATCACGTCGCCGCGTTCGCCGAGATTGTCCACTTCCTTGAGGAGGATTGCCTGGGCCATGCTTTAGGTCCCCGTCCTTACCTGTCTGCGACGTACGGCAGGAGGCCCAGCTCCCGGGCGCGCTTGACCGCGCGAGCGAGCTGGGACTGGTGGCGGCGGCAGGCGCCGGTCACACGCGACGAACGGATCTTGCCCTTGTCGCTGATCGCCCGACGCAGCGCTCCGAGGTCCTTGTAATCGACCACGTCGATCTTGTCCCGGCAGAACGGGCACGGCTTGAACCGTCCCGCTCCGGGTGCGACCCGCCGACCGCGCTTGCGGTCACGAGTGGGGGTTGCTCCACGCTGCTTCGCCACGTAATCCTTCCTGCGTACTCGCTACTTCGGGGTCAGAACGGGATGTCGTCGTCTGATCCCCCGGCACCCACTGGCGCCGACTCGAAGTCTCCGGTGTCGGCCGGGACATCGCTCTGGGGCGTGAACCGGCCTCCGTTCTCGCCACCTTCGCGAGAGCCGAGGAACTGGACGGAATCGGCAATGATATCCACCGACTGGCGCTTCTTGCCGGTTTCCTTCTCTTCCCACTCCCGCCACTCGAGCCGGCCGTCGATCGCGACGGGCCTTCCCTTGGCCAGGTACTGGGCGCAATTCTCGCCCTGGGCGCCCCAAACGGTGACGTCGAAGTAGTTGGGCTTGTCGACCCACTCGCCCGTGGAGTTGTCCTTGCGGCGCGTGTTCGAGGCGATCCGCAGGTTGCAGACGGCCATGCCGCTCGGCAGCGAGCGCAGCTCGGGGTCGCGGGTCAGGTTCCCCGTCAGGACGACCCTGTTGATGTTGGTTGATGCCATGAGGCGGTCCAACTCCCTTCTTGGCGTCTATGAAGACGGCTCGATGGCTGTCGAGCGAGTGTACGAAGACGGTCGGCGACCCTGGGCGGATGCCTGCGGGAAGTTGCTGAAAAGAGCGGCTTCTTTCGCAGAGCCGTTACAGACGAGGGGCCTCCGGGGGCGCTTTCGCAGGGCGGCGGGGTGCGGCGGGTGCGGCGGCTACTCCTCGGCGGGTGCGTCCCCGGCGGGAGGCGCTTCCTCGGCGGGAGGCGCTTCCGCAGGGGCTGCTTCCGCGGCGGCGGGTGCCTCCGTGGCGGCGGGGGTCTCGGCGGGCGCGGGTGCGTCCGAGGCGGCCGGGGCGTCCGCGGCGGCGGGGGCGTCTGCGGCGGCAGGTGCGGCGGCGGGGGTCTCGGCGGGTGCGGGGGCGTCTGCGGCGGCGGGAGCGTCGGGCGCGGGTGCGTCCGTGGGCGCGGCGTCTGTTGACGCGGCGTCTCCGGCGGCCGGCGCGTCCGCGGCCGCGCGGGCGGCTACGCGGGTGTCCTGGGCCTCGCGGTCGTCGCGGCGGCGTGGGGACTGCTGCTCCGGCGGCGGCGGTAGGGGCTGGCCGGCCTTCGCCTTGATGATGCGGAAGCGCAGCACGGCGTCGTTGATGCGCAGGCGCTGGTTGAGCCGACCGAGCAGCTCGGTGTCGCCGTTGAACTGGTAGAGCCGGTACTCGGCCTCCGGTCGGTGGTCGATCTCGTACGCCATGCGGCGCTGGCCCCAATCGTCGGAGGCGACGATCTCGCCGCCCGACGTCATCAGCGTCTCGGCCTCCGCGACCGCCGCTGTGCGGCGCTCCTCGGGAGCGTTCGGATCGATCAGCAGCATCAGGTCGTACAGGCGTGTCATCGAGCCGGGCAGGTTAGCAGCGGGCCGGTGGTCCGGACGGGGCGAAAGGGCCCTGGAGCGGGGCTTTGCCGTCCATGGGCCGGCGGCGGTCGAGTGGAGTCGCGGCGCTGGTGCGCCGGGTCCGATGGGCGAACGTGGGGCGGCTGACGGCCTTGATGGCCGCCGGGCTGCTGATCGCCACGTGGCCGAGAGGGGCCGGCGAGGGGGTCGAGAGGCCGCGGCAGGGGGAGGTTCGGGTGGAGCGCGGGGCGGGGTCGCGCGGCGTGCGGGCTCGGCCCGCTCCGCGGCGGCCTCCGGCTGCGCCGCGCCGCGGGCGGAAGGCGGCTAAGCGGGGGGTGGGGCCCCCGGGCGCTCGCGTTGGGCTCCGGCCGCCTCGGCGGCGCGGGCGGAAGCCGGCGAAGAAGGGGGTGGAGCGGCCGGCCGCGCCGGTTGCGCCGCTGGCCGCGCCGGTTGCGCCCCGGGCCACTCCGGTTGCGCCCCGGGCCACTCCGGTTGCGCCGCGGGCCGCTCCGGTTGCGCCGCCGGCCGTGCCGGTTGCGCCCCGGGCCGCCCCGCGCCCGCCGCCGCCGCGATCACCCCCGGCGAGTCCGGCTCCGCACGCTCCGTCCGCCCCCGGCGAGTTCGGTCCGGAGCCGGGAGCGGCGCCCGGCCGCGGCAGCCCCTACGAGCGCACCGGCGCTTCGCCCCGGCGCTTGGCGTTGATGTCGACCAGCTGGTCGTCCACCCAGTCGCCTGGGTCGCGGGCCGTCACTATCCGCTTCAGGCCCTGCGCTCTCCACGAGCGCTCTTCGGCGGACATCGAAAGAGCCCGGTAGATCGCGTCCGCCTGCTCCTGCACGTCGAACGGATTCACCGACAGCGCGAAGTCCGCCAGCTCCTCGTGGGCGCCCGTGTTCTCCGACAGCAGCGACACCCCGTTGCGCTCGTTCACCAGCGGCCCTTCCTTCGCGATCAGGTTCATCCCGTCGAACATCGCGTTGACCATCAGCAGGTCGTAGTGCTTGTACGCCGCGATCGCCTCCTCGAGGTTCTCGCGCAGCCGCAGGTCGATCGGCATCCAGTCGGTCGTGCCGTGCCGGTGGTTGACCACCGCCGCCAGCGCCTCGATGCGCTCCAGGTACTCCGCGTACTCCGGCACGTCCTGCCGCGACGGGATCAGGTGCGCGATGAAGGTCACGTTCTCCTTGAACTCCGGGTGCTGCTCCAGGAACAGGTCGAACGCCGTGAAGCCGCGCAGCACGTTCTTCGACAGGTCCGCGCGGTCCACGCGCAGGATCAGGTGCTCGCGCCGGCGCCGCAGGATCTCCCGCTCGTACTCGTGCACGGCCGGGCGCTGGGCCGTCTTGTAGAACGTCTCCGCCGAGATCGGCAGCGGATACGAGCGCACCCACACGTCGCGGCCCTCGAACCGCACGACGCCCGCCTCCTCGTCCACCTCGAGGTCGAACAGCTCCCGGCAGCAGAGCAGGAAGTTGCGCCGGTAGGAGCGCGTGTGGAAGGCGATGATGTCGTTCGAGAGGATCCCCTCGTAGATGCCCTCGCGCATGTCGGCGGGCAGCACCCGCCAGGCGTCCGGCTGCGTCCACGGGATGTGGACGAAGTGGTGCAGGAACAGGTCCGGGCGCTCGGCGCGGATCATCTTGGGCGCCTCGTAGAGGTGGTAGTCGTGCAGCATCACCACCGCGTCGCGCTTGCCCTCCACCTCCTCCAGCACGGCCTGCGCCAGGTCCCTGTTCACCGCGCAGTACCCGTGCTCGTAGGCCTCCACCTCGTGGCGCCGGATGTCCGGCGCGTTCGAGAGGTCCCACAGGTAGTGCTGGATGAACCAGAGCATCGGGTTCGCCACGACGTTGTAGAAGGCCTCGTACGCCTCCGGGTCCGACTCCACCAGCCGGATCCGGTAGCGCGCGTCGTCGAGCTCGATCTCGAACGACCCGCCGCCGTGCTCGCGACTGACCGCCACGTCGCCCTCGCTCATCGTCGATGCCACCCAGACCGCGTCGCGGTGGTGCACCAGGCCGGTCAGGGCTGTGACGAGCCCGCCGCCGCCCCGCCGGGGCTCCGCGCCCTCGAACGTTGCGGGGCCGCGGTTCGACACGAGGACGAGCGCGGCGTCCTGCGTCATTGGTGGGCCTGGAAGAGCTTGAGCCAGTCGCGCAGGAGGCGCGGCGTCAGGAAGTGCTTCCGCACGTGCTCCTTGCCGGCCCGCCCGAGCTGCTTGCCGAGGTCCGGCTCACGCAGGATCCGCAGCGAGCGCTCCGCGCACTCGACCGGCGAGGAGACCAGGAACCCCGTCTTGCCGTCCTCCACCTGCAGGGGGATGCCCCCCACGTCGCCGCCGATGAACGGGCGGCCCTTCCAGAGCGCCTCGGAGACCGTCAGGCCGAACCCCTCGCGCGTGGACTTCTGGATCACCACGTCCGCCTGCGACTGGAAGGCGTTCACCTCGATCGCCCCGACGCTGTTGAGGTTGTTGAGGATGTGGATGTCCGGATCGCCGTCGGCGTAGGCCATCGTCGAGTTGAAGAACTCCCAGCCCTCCGGGTCGTCCGTGGCCATCGACCCGACCAGCGCCAGCTGCACCTCGGGCATCTCGAGCTTGACCAGCCGGTAGGCGTCGATCACGCCCATCGGGTCCTTCCAGGGGTCGAAGCGCGACACCTGGCACATCAGCGGCCGGTCCACGTCGATGCCGAACTGGTCGCACACGAACGCCGCGTCCTCGGGCGACAGCGCCATGTTCTTGGGCGACAGGGGGTCGATCGCGGGCGGGCAGATCGTCACGGCGCCGGCGTTGCCGTCGAGGCTCGGCGGCACGTACGCGGGCACGTGCCAGACCGAGGCGTCGTACTCGCGGACCAGCGGCACCAGGTGGTCGATCGCGTCCGGGTTGGGCGTGGACAGGTCGATGTGGCAGCGCCAGACCCACGTCTTGGCCTTGTCCGGCACGTGCTGGCGCACGCCCACCGGCTGCGGGTCGTGCACGATGATCACGTCCCAGCCGCCGGACACCTCGGTGGCGTTGAGCGCGTTGTAGCGCTCGAAGATCTTCCATTCCTCGGCGGAGAGCGAGTCGGGGTTGCCCTGCAGCGCGTTGTGGAGGCGCTTGGTGACGTTGTAGAACTCCTCGCGCCCCAGCATCACCTCCCACTGGGTGTCGATGCCGACGTCGTTCATCAGCGGGATCAGCGTATAGAGGATCTCCGAGACGCCGCCTCCGAACGCGGTGGCGGAGAGGTGCAGCACGCGCAGCCCCTTGAGCGGCTCCGCGAGCTCGCGGATCTCCTCGATGAGCGGCCGGCCGGCCAGGTGGGTGTAGTCGGCGAGACTCTTGGTCCCGACCGAAACGGGCTGTAGCACGGCGAAGGAGCCTATCTAGCTCTTGGCCGTAGACAGGTACTTGACGAGCTGCGTGCGGCCTCCGCCGAAATTGCACTCGTCGACGGTGGCCTCGATGATGGCCCGGCTCAGCTCCTGCTCCATGGCCGACACGCTCGTGTCGGGGCCCTCCAGGTCCATCGCGAGCCGGTCGTCGAGCAGGTGGAAGCCGAAGCTCAGCCGGCTCTCGTCGTCGAGCGGCCGCGTCTCGTCGACATAGTCGTTGGCCGCCTCGGTGATGGCCAGCTTGAGGTCGGCGATCTCCTCGGGGGAGAGCGGCGTCAACCGGCAGACGGCGGACAGGGCCAAGCGGGCGAGCACCAGATAATCGGGTCGCGCCGGGATCGTCAGCGAGACGTCGCGGCTGCCGGCTGCCTGCCCTGCCTCGATCACGTTGAGGACCCTACCCGGTAGCGGCTCAGCCCGAACCGCGCGGTCGCTCCCCCAACCGCAGGCGGATCGTCTTGTGCTTGCCGTCGCGCACGACCTCCAGCCGCACCTCGTCACCGGAGCTCATGGCGCTGATCTCGTCGGCCAGATCCTCGCGCCGCGTGAGGGGCTTGCCGTCGACGGCCACGATCACGTCACCGCCGGTGCGCACCCTTGTGGCCTGGAATTCGATCTCGTCGCCGCCGGCCCGCAGGTCCGCCTTCTCGGCCGGGCTGCCCTTCTCGATCTCCTGGACGAGCGCCCCGTCGCGCACGTCGAGGCCGAGCCGGTCGGCGAGCTGCGGCCACAGCACGAGCGTCTGCACGCCGAGGTAGCCGTAGTGAACCCGCCCGTCGTCGCGCAGCTCGCGCAGCGAGCGGCGCACCGCGTCCACGGGGATCGCGAACCCGACACCCTCGCCGCCGCCGGACTGCGACTTGATCTGGGCATTGATGCCGAGCACCCGGCCGTGCGCGTCCAGCAGCGGCCCGCCGGAGTTGCCGGGGTTGATGGCAGCGTCGGTCTGGACCGCGTCGCCGATCTGGAAGCGCGTGAGCGACTCGATGTTGCGGTCGACCGCCGAGATCACCCCGATCGATAGCGACTGCCGCTCCCCGAACGGGCTGCCGATCGCGGCCACCGGCTCACCCACGGCGATGCGGTGCGAGACGCCCAGCGCCAGCGGCGTGAGCGACAGTCCCTTGGGGTCGACCTTGAGCAGCGCGACGTCGGCGTTGGGGTCGACTCCGACGATCTCGCCCGGCACCCGGTTGCCGTCGGAGAACTCGACGAACACGTCGTGGGCGCGCCCGCCGCTGTCGCTGGTGACCACGTGGGCGTTCGTGGCGATGTAGCCGTCGCCGTCGAGCACGAAGCCCGAGCCCTGGCCGCCCTCGCCCCCGCCGTCGAGGATGCTGCCGCCGTCGCCGAAGACCGACAGGATCGTGACCACGCCCGGGGCGAGGCGGTCGTAGATCTGAGCGGGATCGAAGCCGCCCTTCTGGCCCACGCCCTCCACCACCTGCACGCGCGTGGTGGTGACCTTGGTCGGCGCGCTCGACTGGTCGTCGCCCCCGGAGCTGCAGCCGGCCGCCACCAGGCCGATTGCGGCCAGGAGCACCGCAACGCCGCGCCTCACGCGCCGTTCCCGTCCGTTGGCAGCTCGAGGGTGAATGCCGCGCCGCGCCCGGGGGAGCTCACGCGCAGCCGCCCCTGCATGCGCTCGGCCAGCTCGCGGGCGATGGCCAGCCCCAGCCCGGCCCCGCGCGCGGCATCGCCGGTGTAGAAGCGCTCGAAGACCTTCGTCTCGCTGTACTCGGGCAGCCCGGGACCGCTGTCCGTGACGGTCAGCCCGGCGGTGCCGTTCCTGCGCGCGGCTCCGACCGTCACGTGCGTGCCCGAGGGCGTGTGCCGGAGCGCGTTGTCGAGCAGGATCCGCATGATCTGCGCCACCCGGACAGGGTCGCAGAGCGCCTCGGGCCCGTGGTCCGGCAGCCGGATCTCCAGGTCGGTGTCGTGGTTGGCCAGCGCCGGGGTGAACTCGTTCACGACGCTGCGAGCGAGCTCGGCCAGGTCGACCGGCTCGGGCTGCAGCTCCACCGACCCGGCGTCGAGGCGCGACAGGTCGAGCAGGTCCACCGACAGCTTCTGGAGCCGCGCCACCTGCTCGCTCATCGTGTCGAGGAACTCGCGCCGGGTCTCCTCGTCGAGCTCCTCGTCCTGGAGCAGCTCCACGAATCCGGCCAGCGAGAAGATCGGGGTGCGCAGCTCGTGCGACGCCGTGGCGATGAACTCCTTGCGCGCCACGTCCACCTGCTGCAGCTGCGCCTGCATCTGGTTGAACGTGCGGGTGAGCTGACCCAGCTCGTCCCTGGAGTCCACCGGCAGCGGGTCGATGAAGCGACCCTGCGCCACCTCGCTCGCAGCCAGCTCGAGCCGCCTGACGCGCCGTGCCAGCGCCTGGGCCACGAGGAAGGCGCCCGCCATCGCCAGGGCGAGCGCGAAGCCGGTGGCCACCAGCACCCGGTTGCGGACCAGATGGACGGCCTCGGCCACGTCGTTGAGGTCGCGCGCGTAGACGACCACCGCGATCGGTCGCTTCTGCTTGCCGCCGCCGAAGAACGGCTGCGCGACCTGAGCGACCTCCTCGCCGCCGACCGTCGCGATCTGGGTATGCGAGTGCCGTGTATCGATTGCGGTCCGCGCCAGCCCGTTGTCGATCGGCGCCGCCTTCTCGGTGCGCGAGTCGGACTGCGGATAGAAGAGCTTGTACTTGTCGACCTGAAGCAGCGTCACGCGCGCGTCCGTGGCCTCTCCGTAGGCGCGCACGCGCTCGTTCACGTCCTTCTCGCGCAGGTTCGGGGCGCCGATCAGCGCCTCGAAGCGCGGCCGCACGTCCTGGGCGGCCTTGCGGATGTCGTCGAGCTGGCGCTGCTGGAGCTTCGTCTCGAGCTGCGGCGTGGCGATGAAGTAGAGGAGGCCGAACGCGGCCGTGATGATCGCGAAGAAGACCAGGGCCAGCTTCGTGCGCACGGAGCGCAGTCGGGGCCGCCGGCTCATGTGTCCTGGAAGCGGTATCCCACTCCGCGCACGGTCAGGATCAGCTCCGGGTGCTTGGGCTCGGCCTCGAGCTTCTCGCGCAGGTGCCGGATGTGCACGTCGATCGTGCGCGGGTCGCGGTAGGAGGAGTCGCCCCAGACCCGCTCGAGCAGCATCGTGCGGCTGAACACGCGGCCGGGATTGCGCGCCAGCGCGGCCAGCACCTCGAACTCCACGTAGGTGAGCCGCACCGGTTCGTCGCGCGCCAGCACCTGGCGGCGCTCGAAGTCGATCACCAGGTCGCCCTCGCGGATCGACTCCTCGAACTGGTCGTCGGGCTGCGCGAGCGCGGCGCGGCGCAGCACGGCCTTCACCCGGCTGCGGAACTCGCGCACGGAGAACGGCTTGGTGATGTAGTCGTCCGCCCCCAGCTCCAGGCCGAGCACCTTGTCGATCTCCTCGGTCTTGGCGGTGAGCATGATGATCGGCACCGTGCTGCGGGCGCGGATCTGACGGCACACGTCGAAGCCGTCCTGCTTGGGGAGCATGACGTCGAGCACCACGAGGTCGAAGCTGTCCTCGCGCAGGCGATCGAGCGCCTCGCGCCCGTCCAGCGCCGGGACCACGTCGTAGCCCTCCTTGCGCAGCGGGTACGTCAGCAGCTTCTGCACCGACAACTCATCGTCGACGAGAAGGATCCGTGGTGCTGAAGCTGTCACCTTCGGAATTGTAGGTTGAGGCCTGATGTTCGAGCCACGCGTGTACCGAGCGGCGTTCGTACCGGCGCTGCTGGCGCTGGTGCTGACGATGTTCTCGCTGCAGAGCAGTCCACGGCCGCTGCCGCAGGGATTGGCCGCCGACGTGCTGTTCGACGGGCGGGTCGCGGCCGCCGAGACGGGCCGGATCGTGGCGGCCGCGCCGGACCGGCGCGCCGGAGGCGTGGGCGACCGACGCACCGCCGCCCGGGTCGAGCAGGCGCTCATCGACGGCGGCTTCAGGCTCGAGCTGCAGCGGTTCACGCACGCCGGACAGCGGCTCGTCAACGTGATCGGCCGCCGCGCCGGGCGCTCGCGCCGGCAGATCGTGGTCGTGGCGAATCGCGACGCCGCCGTTGTGCCCGAGGCCACCGGCAGCGCCGCGGACACCGGCGCCCTGATCGAGCTCGCCCGCGTGCTGCAGGGCCGCGCTACGGCAAAGACGCTCGTCCTGGTCTCGCTGGATGGCTCGAACCTCGGTCAGGTCGGGGCGAGCGAGCTGCTCGCGGAGCTGCCGCGGCCGGATCTGGTCGACGGGGTGCTGGCGATGTCGGACCTCGCCTCGCCCACCAGCCGCGGCCCGTTGGTGCAGGCCTGGTCGACGGACGAGCGGCGCGCGGGCCTCGGCCTCCAGCGCACGGTCGAGGAGTCGATCAGCCGCGAGCTCAACTCCGCGCCCGGGGGCTCGGGAACGCTCGGCCAGCTGGCGCGGCTGTCGTTCCCCATCGGAATCGGCCCGCAGGGCGTGCTGATCGAGCACGGCTACGACGCGGTGCGCATCGCCGGGTCCGGCGAGCTGCCGCCGGGCGGCAGCGGGCCCGTGGAATCGATCGACGAGGACAGGCTGGGGGCGCTCGGCCGCGCGACGCTGCGCACGATCACGGCGCTCGACCGGGGTCCCAAGCCGGCGCACGGCCCCGACAGCTACGTGACGGCGGTCAGCCAGGTGATGCCCGGCTGGGTCCTCTCGCTGCTGGCGGTGACGTTGCTGATCCCCGCGCTGGTGGCTGCCGTCGACGCGTTCGCCCGCGCGCGCCGCAAGCACGTGGAGGTGCTGGCGTGGCTGCGCTGGGTGGCCGCCTGGGTGGCGCCCTTCCTCGCGGGCCTGACGGTCGCCGAGCTGCTGGCGCTGACCGGGGCCACGCCGCCGCCTCCACCGGCGCCGGTGCCGCCCGACGTGCTGCCGCTCGACGGCGGGGCGCTGGGCGTGCTCGGCGGCGTGGCGGCGGCGATGGCGCTCGCGCTGCTGCTGGCCCGCTTCCTCGCCGCCCGCCCCGACCAGCGCCTGATCCGGCCGCAGGCTCCGGGGGCTGGCGTGGCGCTGGCGCTGGTGTCGAGCGCGGCGGCGCTGCTGCTCTGGCTGGCCAATCCGTACGCGGGGCTGCTGGCGGTGCCGGCGGCGCACCTCTGGCTGCTCGTGCTGCTGGCCGGCGTCCAGCCCAAGCGGCGCGTGCGCGGCGTGCTGCTCGCGCTGGGCGCCCTGCCCGCGCTGCTGGTCGCGCTCTACTACCTGATCGCGCTCTCGATGGACCCGCTCACCGGGGCCTGGTACCTGCTGCTGCTGGTCACCGGGCACTCGGTGGGCCTGCTCACGGCCCTGGTGGGTTGCGTGATGCTGGGCGCGCTGTGCGCCTCTGTCGAGCTGGTCTACCGCTCACCGGCCGCGCCCGCCGAGCGGCCAGAGGCGGAGCGCCCGAGCCCCCTGGGCCCGGGCTTCGCCCTCCGCAGGTAGTCCAGCCGAGCGGCTCGCCGCTCGCCGCGTGCAACCCGGGTGCCGATACCCCGCATGACAGGGCAGGCAGGAGGTACGTTTCCAATGATGAGCACCACGAGCAAGGACGGGCTTGCGTCCCAGATCGCGCGCGGCGAGTACGTCGTCGACACCCATGCGGTGGCGGACGCCATGCTGCGCCGGGGCGCCCTCAACTCACTGGTGCTCGTACCCCCGCAGCCCCTCGACCGGCCGACCGTCGCCGTCGACCAGGACGAGGCCAGCGCCGACGCCGACGTCGCCTAGCCAGCTCACGGACGCGGCCGCTTCGGCCCGCTCGCGACGCTCGGGGGCGATCGTGAACAGCAGCTCGTAGTCGTCGCCGCCGCTCGCCGCGGCGATCGGCTCCACGCCGGCGGCGCTCGGCACTGAATCCAGGCGCAGGCGCAGCTGCACGCCGCTCGCCGCGGCGAGGTGCTCGGCGTCGGTGGCCAGCCCGTCGCTCACGTCGATCATCGAGCTGGCCCCCGCGGCCGCCAGCGCGCGCCCCTCGTCGAGCCGCGGCTCGGGGCGCAGGTGGCGCCGCAGCAGGTCGGCCGGCTCGCGGCTGCCCTGCTCCAGCAGTCGCCGTCCGGCCTCCGATCCGCCCAGCTCGCCGGTCACACCCACGAGGTCCCCCGGTTGGGCGCCGTCGCGTCCCGCGAGCTCCTCCTCGCGCTCGGCCCAGCCGGTCACCGCGACGGTCGCCGTCAGCGCCGGCCCGCTCACCACGTCCCCGCCGGCGATCGTCACGCCGTGGCGGGCGGCCAGCTCCTCCATCGCGGCGACCAGCTCGAGGGCGCCGTCGAAGTCCGCCGGCAGCACCAGCGCCACGTACGCCTCGCCGGGCTGCGCGCCCATCGCGGCGATGTCGGAGAGCGCGGTCGCCAGCGCCTTCCAGCCCACGTCACCCGGCCCGTGAGTGCCGAGCGAGAAGTGCACGCCTTCCACCACCGTGTCGATCGAGGTCACCGCCAGCGGTCGCGCCCGCACCACCGCCGCGTCGTCGCCGGTCCAGCGCACGGTGCGGTCGCTGCGGTTGGTGAGCGCCGCCTGTATAGCGCGGATCAGGTCGAGCTCTGGCACGCCGGCGCCGCTACGGGGTGCCGGGCGCGGCGCCCTGCTGGTCCTGCCCCTGCGGGGCGCCGTCGGGTGGCACCTGCACATCGGGCGGGTTCTGCGGCGCCTGCTCGTAGTAGCGCGGGTCGAGCGGCTGGTCGGTGCCGGTGCCACCGGTGCCGTTCGTGGTGGTGCCCTCCTGGTTCGGGTCGACCGTGGGCGTGACCGGCTTGCCGGTGGCCGCGTACTTGCCGAAGAACGGATGGAACTCGGCCGGCTGCTCGGGCAGCGGGAAGTCCTCGCAGTCCTCCCCGTGCGCCTCGACCATGAAGGCGTGCCAGACCGGGGCCGCGTAGGTGCCGCCCTGCGCGCCCGGCATCGCCACGCCGGCGTCCGGATAGCCGACCCAGACGGACGCCGACAGGTGCGGCGTGTAGCCGACGAACCAGGCGTCCTTCGCCTCGTCGGTGGTGCCGGTCTTGCCGGCGGCGGGGCAGCCGTAGTTGGCGGCGGTCCCGGTGCCCGACTGGACGTTCATCTTGAGCACGCGCGTGACTTCGTAGGCCTGACCGTCGGTCAGGACTCGCTTGCCCTCGCCGCCCGCCAGCTTCTCGCTCTTCCCGTCTGGGAACACGACCCGCTCGATCCCGGTCGGCCGGTGGCGGACGCCGCCGCTCGCGAGCGTCGCGTACGCGCCCGCCATCTCGAGCGTCGTGACACCGCGCGTAAGGCCGCCGAGGCCCTCCGCGGGGTAGCAGTCGAGCTTTGTCGTGATGCCGAGCAGCTTGGCCGTCTCGCAGACCGCCTTCGGCCCGACGTCGAGGATCAGCTGCGCGTAAACGGTGTTGTCAGACGAGAGCGTGGCGCGCGTGAGGCTGACCGTGCCGATGTAGCTGTTGCCGAAGGTCTTGACCTCCCACTTGCCGTAGGCGGGGTCGTCGAGGTTGAGCGGCTTCGACGTGTACGTGGTCGAGTCCGGGTCGATTCCCTTGCGTATGGCCGCCGTCAGCACGAAGGTCTTGAACGCCGAGCCGGGCTGGCGATGGCCCTGGGCGGCGAGGTTGAACCGGCGCTCGCCGTAGGTCCCGCTCGAGGCCATCGCCCTGATCTTCCCGTTGGCGGGATCGATCGCGACGATGGCGGAGCTCGGCCCGGCCGGGTCGGCGTAGTACGAGTTGATCGCGGTGCGCGCCTGGTCCTGCATCTTCGGGTCGATCGTCGTGTGGATACGCAGGCCGCCGCGTCGCACCACGCCCACGCCGTAGCGCTCGATCAGCTTCTCCTGCATGTAGTCGAAGAAGTAGGGCTCCCGGCGCTGCTCGTAGCGCCGCCCGCGCTTGAGCCTGAGACCGCGGGCGGCCGCGTCCACGTACTCCGGCCGCGTGATGTAGCCGTTGTCGAGCATCTTCTTGAGCACCTCGTTGCGGCGCTCGATCGCGGCCTGCGGGTTGCGGAACGGGTTGTACTGCGACGGCGCCTGGGTCAGTCCGGCCAGCAGCGCCGACTCGTCCAGGTTGAGGTCGTTGGCGTGCTTGTCGAAG
This sequence comes from Thermoleophilaceae bacterium, assembly GCA_034664105.1. Lineage (GTDB taxonomy): Bacteria > Actinomycetota > Thermoleophilia > Solirubrobacterales > Thermoleophilaceae > JACVRW01. Next base: position 19,988 of record JAXDIH010000145.1, on the reverse strand, counting down.
AACGTGACGGCGGCCGCCTCGGCGCCGATCGCGGTGCGGCCGTCGACGGTCCCGTAGGGCACCGAGTTGAGGTAGTTCTCGAGGATCCAGGTCTTGGAGTGCTCCTGCTCGAGCTCCGATGCCAGCTTGGCCTCGCGGATCTTGCGGGCGAAGTTGCGCTTCGGGTCCTTGATGTAGAGGGCGCGCACCAGCTGCTGGGTGATCGTCGAGCCGCCCTGGACCTTCTTGCCCGACTCGAGGTTCTTGATGGCGGCGCGGACGATCGCGTTGAGGTCGACGCCCTTGTGCTTGTAGAAGCGCTCGTCCTCGATGGCCACCGTGGCGCGGCGCAGCTCCAGCGGGATGTCGGCCCAGGGCACGACGCGCCGCAGGATGTCCGATTGCACGTAGCCGAGCCGGGAGCCGTCGGCCGCGTACACCACGGAGATCTCGCCCTTGTCGACCGGCTTGAGCTCGCTCAGGTCGGGTGCGGTGGACGCGATCGCGAGCACGTAGCCGGCCAGCGAGAGCACGCCGATGACGCAGACGGTGGCGACCACGCCGAGAGCCAGCAGCATCTTGCCGCGAGCGCCATGGCGGTTGCGCCTCCTGGACTTTCGCTGCCGGTAGCTCATTTGGGGTGGCCGAGGCGGGCTAGGAGGCCTCGACTGAGGATAGACCGTGCTCCCGGAGCAGCCGCAGCCAGCGGCGGCGCAGCTCGGCGGCGGCGGGGCCCCGGTCGCGCGGGCTCGCCGCCCAAGTGGTGGCGCTCAGGCGCACGCCTTCCTTGTCCACCTCCGCCACGCTTGCGGTGATGCCGGCCTGCTCGTCCTCGATCAGCTCGATCGCACGGTCGATGTCGGCCTCGGGCCGGAGCCAGACGGACGCCTCCACCTGCACGCGCGGATCGAGGATCGTGTGGTTGGCGATAGAGCTCTGCGCGAGCCGCTCGTTGGGCACCACCAGGCGCCGGCCGTCGTCGAGGCGGATGTAGGTGTAGGTGAGCTTCACGTCCTCGACCTCGCCGGTCTGGTCCTCGAACGTGACGATGTCGCCGATCCGGATCGGCTGGGTGATCGCGAGCAGGATGCCGGCGATCGCGTTGGCGAGCGTCTGGCGGGCCGCGAAGCCGACGACCAGGCCGAGCACCGCCGACGAGGCGAGGATGCCGGTGGCGAGGCGGCTGACCGTGGGGATCTGCGCCGCGGCCAGGGCCACGCCGATCAGCACGATCGTGGCGAAGATGAGGCGGCGCACCAGCCGCAGGCGCGTGGTGGCCACGGGCGACAGCTCGCCCACGCCGACGGCGATCGACAGCTTCTTGCCCCGGCGCGACAGAGCGCGGTCGACGAGCTCGGCGATCACCAGCGCGCCGACGATGTACGCGCCCGCAGTGATCCAGTCACTGGTCTCGACTGCGGCTGTGTAGAACTCGGCTTCCGGCATGGGCTATGACGCTACCCCCGCGGCCGCCGCTTGGCGCGTGTTCTGGCCGACCCGGATGGGCGTTCTCCTCGTGGCCGTGTTCGCCGCGCTGTCCTTCGGTCCTGCGACGGGCGGGCTGGCGGCCGAGAACGCGATGAAGTTCGACACGCCGCATCTGACCCACGCGCTCGCCGATCCGCTGCTCGCTCCGCTCGCTCGCTGGGACGCCGTCTGGTACCTGCGCATCGCCGAGGCGGGCTACGGCGGGAGCGGGCCGCGGGCCGCGTTCTTCCCGCTCTACCCGCTGCTGGTGCGCGCGCGGGCCACGCCGTTCGGCGCCACCCCGGCGGCGCTGCTGGCGGCCGCGTACGCGATCGCCCTGGCGGCCTTCCTCGGGGCGCTGACGCTGCTGTACCGGCTGGTGGCGCTTGAGCTGGGTCGTCCGCTGGCGCGGCCCGCGCTGCTGCTGCTGGCGGTGTTCCCGGCGGCGGTCTACTTCGGCGCGCCTTACGCGGAGAGCCTGTTCCTGCTGCTCGGGGTGGGGGCGTTCTACGCCGCCCGGACGGGCCGCTGGGCCTGGGCCGGCGCCTGCGCCGCCGCGGCGGCGGCCACCCGCAACTCGGGCGTGCTGTTGATGGTGCCGCTGCTGATCGTCTGGTGGGGCACGCGGGAGCGGCGCCCGGGCGACGCGGCGTGGATCATGCTGACCCCGCTGGGGCTGGGCGCCTTCGCGCTCTATCTCGGGCTCGCCGAAGGGGACGCCCTCGCTTTCCTACACGCGCACGAGGCCTGGCACCGCGAGTTGGGCGTACCGCTCTCCGGGGCGTGGCAGGGACTCGGCGCGGCGATCGACGGCGTGCGCCAGCTGGCCTCGGGTCAGCGCGACGTCGTCTACTTCGAGGCGGCCGTCGGCGACCCGTACCGGATCGCGGCGATCAACCTCATGCTGCTCGGGTCGCTGGTGTTCGGCGTGGCCGCGTGCGTGGGCGTTTGGCGGCGCCTGCCGGCCGCCTACGGCGCTTGGGTGACGGTCTCGCTGGTGCTGCCGCTGAGCACGCCGGTCAGGCCCCAGCCCCTGATGTCCCTGCCACGCTTCCTGGCCGTGCTGTTCCCGATCTTCATGTGGCTCGCGCTGTGGTGCGAGGAGCGCCGCGCGACCGAGCGGGTCGCAGCGGTCTCCGCGATCGGTTTGGGGCTGTTCACGGCCCAGTTCGCCGGCTGGCACTGGATCGCATAGTGGTCGTCCTCTTCGACGCCCTCGGCACGCTCGTCGAGCTGCAGCCCCCGGCCCCGCGGCTGCGCCGCCTGCTCGCGGAGCGGGGCTTCAAGGTCGACGAGCAGCGCGCGGCCGCCGCTTTCGCGGCCGAGATCTCGTACTACCTCGAGCACCATCTCGAGGGATCGGATCGGCAGCGGCTGGACGCCCTGCGCGACCGCTGCGCCGCGGTGATGATGGAGGCGCTGGAGCTGCCGCGACTGGACCACGCCACCGCGCGCGAGGTGATGCTGGACTCGCTGGAGTTCGTGCCCTACCCGGACGTGCTGCCCACGCTGGCGGCGCTGCGCGGCCGCACGCTCGTGGTGGTGAGCAACTGGGACTGCTCGCTGGCGGACTGGCTCGGGCCCGCGGGGCTGCTGGAGCACTTCCAGGGGGTTGTCACCTCGGGGGAGGTGGGAGTGGCCAAGCCGGGGCGGGGCATCTTCGAGCGCGCGCTGGAGCTCGCCGGCGCCGGACCGGGCGACGCGGTCCACGTGGGCGACTCGCTCGCCAACGACGTGGCTGGGGCCCGCGCGGCCGGCATCCGGCCGGTGCTGGTGGCCCGCGACGGCAGCCCGCCCGAGGGAGTGGAGGCGATCCGCTCGATGGCCGAGCTGCCCGCCCTACTCTGAGGATCATGCAGAGCGCGGTCACGCCCCCGCCAGAGTTGCCAGAGCAGGCGCGGCCGCGCTGGCCCTGGTGGTACGGGCCACTCGGCTTCCTCGCGGGCGCGCTCACCGGCTTCATCAGCGCCGGGATCGTGTGGGCGGCGCTCGGGGTGGACGACGCGTCGACCTCGCCCGGCGCGATCGTGGCCGGCACGGCGCTGCTGGACGGCTCGCTGGTCGGCGCCGCGCTGCTGTTCGCCTCGTTCGTGCGCAAGCCGCGCGCCTGGCACTTCGGCCTGCGGCGCACGGCGTTCTGGCCCGCGGTGGGCTGGGCGGCGCTGGGAATGGTGGCCTTCTACGTGTTCGCGGCGGTCTACCAGGTCGCCCTGCACCCGGACGTCAAGCAGACGGTGGCCGAGGACCTGGGTGCGGGGGAGAGCTCGTTCGGCCTGATTGCCGCGGGCTTCATGATCATCTGCGTCGCCCCGTTCGCGGAGGAGTTCTTCTTTCGGGGCTTCTTCTACGGCGCGCTGCGCACGAAGTTTGGGGTGGCCCTGGCGGCGACGATCGACGGGCTGCTGTTCGGCGTGATCCACTTCGAGGGCGGCACCGACGGGCTGCTGATCGTGCCTCCGTTGGCGGTGCTGGGCTTGACGTTCTGCCTCATCTACGAGCGCACGCGCTCGCTCTACCCGGTGATCGCCCTGCACGCGATCAACAACTCGATCGCCTACGCCGCCCAGGCCGACGGCGGGGCGGTGTCGGCGGTGCTCGGCCCGCTGATGTTGCTGGCCTGCGTGCTGGCGCCGCGGCTGCAGCGCCCGGCTCCCTCGCCGCTCTGAGCGGACTCAGGATCGTCGGCCGATCGGCCGATACGGTTGCCATGCATGGCATAGTGAGCGCCGTGAAAGCGCGAGTCCTGGTCCTCCCCACCGTCCTGTTGGCCTCGCTGGCAGCCTCCCCGGCGCTCGCGCAGACACCTCCGCCGGCCCCACCGGCGCCGCCGCCTCCGGCTCCCGCTCCGGCCGCGGGCAAGGCCACGTACAAGATCCACTCCGGGTTGGCGACCTCGAAGATGCGCTACCTCGCGCCCCAGCAGCTGGTCGTCGTGCGCGGGCGCGTGACGCCCGCCGTGGCCGGCGAGGTGCTCACGCTCTACGCGATCCGCGGCAAGAAGTCGAGCAAGGCGGTGCGCCGCAAGGTCAAGGCCGGCGGGCGCTTCGAGTTCCGCTTCAAGGTCGGCAACGCCGGCCGGCTGCGGTTCGTGATCAAGCATCGGGCCAGCGCGCTGCAGGCGGCGTTCCGCACGCACGACAAGGGCGTGATGGTCGTCGACTGGCGCGCCGGAGCCGGCGAGCGCGGCGTGAAGGTGCTGATGCTCCAGCGCGCGCTGCTGTCGGAGGGCTACGCCACGCCGGTCACGGGCTACTACGACGACGGCACCGCCCGAGCCGTGCTGGCGTTCCGCAAGGCGAACGAGCTGGGCCGCGACGGATACGCGACCAGCGAGGTGTACGGCAAGCTGCTGCGTGAAGAGGGTGCGTACCAGCTGCGCTACCCGAAGGCGGGCAAGCACGTGGAGTTCGACTGGTCGCGGCAGGTGCTGGTGCTGGCCCAGAACGGCAAGCCCTACCGGACGTACCACACGTCATCCGGCGCGCCGGCCACGCCGACGGTGTTCGGGACCTACCACTTCTACCTGAAGACCCCGGGGACGAACGCGAAGGGAATGGTGGACTCGTCCTACTTCATCCGGGGGTACGCCATCCACGGCTACTCGTCGGTGCCGGCCTACCCCGCCAGCCACGGCTGCCTGCGAGTGCCGATCCCCAACGCGGCCCAGATCTACAACTGGGTCGACATCGGGGACCCGATCTACCTGTACGAGTAGGCGCCTGGGCGCGGGCTTCTCCCGCGCGCGACAGCGGTATGTCGACGCATCTTCCGGGACCCTCGACAACCGAGAGGGGGTTCCGGAAGAAAGTGCACGCATAGTGAACTAACTTCCGGGACCCCTGCCGAAGCGGCCCGAGGCCCATCCGTTATCGGTGCAGTTGGCCGGGGCTCACGCGACCGCCGGGCAACGAGCGGAGCGGCCTACGGCCGCGCCGTGCGCCAGTCGCCGCCGCGGGCCTGTTGCTTGGGCATCGCGTTCGCCAGGAAGCCCAGTCCCACGCCGTAGATCAGCAGCGCCAACAGCGCCGGGATTCCGTGGCTGACCCAGTCGTTGTCGGACCCGACCAGGTCCACGAAGGGGGCGAGCAGCACGTCGTTGGCGTCGTCCACTGCCTCGCGGACGCTGTCCTGGTGGCGCTCCCGCGCCGCTTCGACCTTGGCATCGGGGGCGATCGGCGCGGCCGTCGAGCCCAGCTCGCGCTCGAGCTTTGCCTGCTGGGCCTTGGAGCCCTTGTCGGTCTCGTCGAGCGCGAACAGGGCGAACCCGATCACCACAACGAGCGAAATCGCGATGGCCACGAAGCGGATTAGCGATCCCATCGCCTCTACTATCGGCACCCGCGTGCCGAACCCTGACCCCAAGCAGGAGCTGGTCGAGCAGCTGCGCGAGCACGCGCTGGTGATCGGCGAGGTGACGCTCACGAGCGGCCGCACCGCCCAGTACTACGTGGACGCCAAGCGCGCGATCCTGCTGCCCGCCGGCTTCCGCGCGCTCGGTGAGCTCGTGCGGCTCGAGGCGGAGCGCTCCGGCGCCACCGCGGTCGGGGGGATGACCATGGGCGCCGACCCGGTCGCCTGCGCCGCCCTCGCCGCCGGCGCCGACGTCAAGGCGTTCTTCGTGCGCAAGGACCGCAAGCAGCACGGCCTGCAGCGCTGGGTGGAGGGCCCGCCACTCGAGGCCGGCGAGCGGTGCCTGATCGTGGAGGACGTGGTGACCACGGGCGGCTCCACCGTGCAGGCGATCGAGCGCGTGCGCGAGGAGGGACTCGAGGTGGTTGCCGTGACCAGCGTGCTGGATCGGCTGGCCGGTGGCGCCGACGCGATCGAGGCCGCCGCGGGTGCTCCCTACCGGCCGCTCACCACGATCGACGACGTCTACCCGGACCGCCCCGACCGCGTCTAGCCCGGCTCGGCGGTCAGCCAGCCGTCGATCAGCCGGCGCGAGATCGAGTAGGACGGCGACAGCTCGACCGGGCCCCCACCCGCTGCCGCGGCCTCGACCTCCGCGCGCTCGAACCAGCGCACCTCCTCCAGCTCCGCGTCGCCCGGCCGCGGATCGCCGCTCCCCAGAGCGCTGAAGCCGATCATCAGTGAGCTGGGGAACGGCCACGGCTGCGAGGCCACGTAGCTCACGTCGCTCACGACCACACCTGATTCCTCGAGCACCTCGCGCCGGACGGCCTCCTCGAGCGTCTCGCCGGGCTCCACGAAGCCGGCCAGCACCGAGAAGCGCCCTGCCGGCCAGCTGGCCTGACGGCCGAGCAGCAGCCTGTCGCTCTCGTCGACCACGCGCACGATCACCACCGGGTCGGTTCGCGGGAAGTGGTGAGCGTCGCAGGCGGGGCAGCGCCGCTCGTGGCCGCCGTCGACGGCCTCGGTCTGAGCACCGCAGCTCGCGCAGAAGCGGTGGCGGCGGTGCCAGGACAGCAGCGAGGCGGCGTACGCGCCCAGCGCCGCGTCCTCCGCTGGGAGCTCGGTTGCCGCCTCGCGCAGGCCGGCCGGCCGCCCGCGGGCCGGCTCGTCCTCCGCCGCGTCGCCGGCGAACAGCGGACGCTCGCCGGCGAGGCCGAGGAACACGGCATCGGCGGTCGGCGGCACCAACAGCAGCCGTCCGTCGTCCACCCACAGCCCGCGCTCCGAGAGCACGAGCGACACCGCATCGTCGCGCGATCGCTGCCCCGCCACCCAGGCGGCGTCGCGCCGTTCGCTCGGGGCGCGGTCGAGCGGCGCTCCCGCAAAGACCATCGGGGCCGGGGTGACCGGCTCTTCCGCCATCGCCGAGCAGGCTATGGCACCCGCACGCCCGTTGAAATCGCGGCACTCGGAGCTAACAAAGTGAGACAGACTTGTCGATACTTCCCCGTGTGCGGAAAGAAGGGGCAGACGGGCGTCTTCAGGCGCCCGGGCACCGAGTCCGCTTCGCAGCCAGCCTGCGCGGCCGGCTGCTGCTCGCCGCGATGGCGGCGATCGCGCCGCTGCTGGCGGGCGCGGGCGTCTGGGCCGCCCTGCAGTCCCAGTCGGCAGGCGACTACCGCCAGCTCGCCACCGAGGTGGCGAGCGAGTCCCAGGACAGCGTCGCGCTGCTCCAGCAGCTGGGCGCGGCCGAGCGCTCCGGTACGCGCTACCTCCGTACCGGACGCCACGGCGAGCTAGCTCACTTCCGGCGGACGTCCGCGCGCATCGACCGTCACCTGGGCCGGGCGGGCCGCTACGACCAACCTGCCGAGGTCATCGCGTTCGGCGCGATCTCGAGTCCGTGGGGTCTCGCCAAGCGACAGGTCGCCACGTACCGACCTCACCGCGGTTCGGGTCCCGCGCCCCGCTCGGCCGTCAAACCGGAGCGCGCCTTCCAGGCCGACATGCATCTGGCCACATGGCACCTCGAGCGGCTTATGTCCGGCTCGCAGGAGGAGGTGTCTCACGACCTGGCGACGAGTACGCGCGAGGCCCGCCTCAACTGGCTGCTGGGGGTGTCCGCCGTGGCTGTGGCCGTGCTGCTGACCCTGCTGCTGGCGAGCCGCCTGAGCAAGAGCCTGGTCAAGCCGCTGGAGCAGCTCACTCGCGCAGCCCGGTTCCTGGCAGCAGGACACCTGGACCATCGGGTGGCCATCGAGTCGACCGCGGAGCTCAACGAGGTCGGTGGCACCTTCAACGCGATGGCGGAGGCACTCGAACGCCAGCGGTCGGAGCTGGAGCGTCAAGCGTTCACGGATTCGCTCACCGGCCTGGCGAACCGCGCCCTGTTCGAGGACCGCGCCCGCCACGCGCTCGCGCGGCTCGCCGGCGGCGCGGAGCGCGTCGCCGTCCTCGTGGTCGACGTGGACGGCTTCAAGCTCGTCAACGACGCCCTGGGGCACTCGTGCGGCGACGCGCTGCTGCGACACGCGTCGGAGCGCATGGCCGGCGTGCTCCGACCCTCGGACACGCTCGCCCGGCTGGGCTCCGACGAGTTCGGGGTCCTGCTCGAGAACGTGCGCGGGCTGGACGACGCGCTGGGGACGGCCGAGCGGATGCGCGAGGCGTTCGCGGATCCCTTCGTGGTCAAGGGTTCTGAGGTTCTCGTCACCGCGAGCGTGGGCATCGCGCTGTCCACGCCTTCCACCAGCGACGAGGCGGAGCTGCTGCGCCGAGCCGACATGGCCATGTACCGCGTCAAGGAGCACGGCCGCAATGGCTGCGAGTTCTTCGACCCGGCCATAGACGACCAGGCCGCCGCCAGGCTCGAGATGGTCAACGCGCTGCGTCGTGCGGTCGACCGCCACGAGCTGGTGGTCCACTACCAGCCGATCGTCGGGCTGGAGACGGGCGAGGTGCGCGCCGCGGAGGCCCTGCTGCGCTGGAACCGGCCGGGTGACGGCCTGGTGTCGCCGCTGGAGTTCATCCCGCTCGCGGAGGAGACCGGCGTGATCGTCTCCATCGGCGAGTGGGTGCTGAACGAGGCCTGCGCCGAGGCGCGGCGCTGGGCGCAGTCCGGCGGAGTCACCGTGCCGGTGACGGTGAACGTCTCGGCGCGGCAGCTGCTCGACACGCGCTTCGAGAGCATCGTGGCGAAAGCCCTCTCGACGAGCGGCCTCGAGCCCACGGGGCTGATCCTCGAGGTGACCGAATCGTCGGTGATACAGAACGCCGACGTGACGATCGCCAAGCTCGATCGCATCTCGGAGTCCGGCGTTCGCATCGCGCTCGACGACTTCGGCGAGGGCTACTCGTCACTGGGACAGCTGCGTCAGCTCCCGATCGACATCCTGAAGATCGCGCGTCCGTTCGTGCGCGAGCTTGCCGAGGACGACCACGACGCGGCACTCGTTCGAGGCATCATCGAGCTGGCCCGCAGCCTCGGGCTGCGGCTGGTGGCCGAGGGGATCGAGCACGCCGAGCAGCACGAGATCCTGCGGGCGTTCGAGTGCCCGCTGGGCCAGGGCTTCCTGTTCTCGCGGCCGGTGGACGCCCATCAGCTGCGCACGATGCTGGCGCAGCCACACGGCACCAAGCTGGCCGGCTAGCGGCCCGGCTTACAGGGGCTCGCGCTGGAGCCCGTGTCCTTGTCGTTGTTCACGAACACGAAGCTGGCGGTGTTCGTCCACTTCTTGGTGCGCGGAGGGCACACCGCCGGAGAGGTGATCAGGTTGCGGCGCTGCTTGCCGCGGCCCTTCGAGTGCTTCTCGATGGTGCCGGTGAACTCGGTCACGACGAGGTCGCCCGGCAGCGCCCCGGTGAGCCCCTGGGACGAGATCGTCCCGCCCTTGATGAAGGCGTCAAACGCGGTCACGACCGTATCGTCGATCAGGAACAGGAACAGGAAGGCGTCCCTTCCGTTGACGACCTCGTTGAAGACCACCGAGTCGGACTTGACGGTGGCGCCCGTCGCCCCGGTGGCGTTCGCCGTACCGGCGCCGATCCGGCTCGCGGCCGGGCACGCCGCCACGCCCTCGCTCATGAGCTGCTCGCTGGTGGCCTTGCACTGCACCGCGCCGCGACCGTCGAGCTTGGTCCCCTTGTGCAGCTTGATCTTGAAGGTCTTCAGGCCGCTCGGCACGCCGTTCGGAGCCGCGGTGTCGCCGAACGCGATCTTGAACCTGATCCCGGTCGAGGCGCCCTCGGCGCGAGTCGTGTGCGTGAGGCTGAAGGTGGTGGCCTCGCTCTTCGCGAACGCGACTGCGGCGGTGGCCGCGCAGATGACGGCCAGGACAGAGCAGGCGGCGAGCTTTCGCATTGGCCGACCCTAGCCTCGCTCGCAGGGCCCGCGCAAGGCCGCCGATTGCACAGGCGGCTGTGCGTGAGCTATCTAGCGAGCCACGGGGATCGCGGCGCGCCGCGATTCACGCCACGGCTGCTCGAGCTCGGAGAAGGCTGAGATGAACGCGCCCACCACGCGCGGGTCGAACTGAGTGCCGGCGCAGCGGCGCAGCTCCTCGATGGCGGCCCCGCAGTCGACGGGCCCGCGGTAGGGCCGGCCACCGGTCATCGCGTCGAAGGCGTCGCACACCCCGATCACCCGCGCGCCCAGGGGAATGTCCTCGCCGACGATTCCGTCGGGGTAGCCGCCACCGTCCCAGCGCTCATGGGTTGCGCGCACGATGCGCCCGACAGGCGCCAGCGCGGACGCGGCCGAGAGGATGCGCTCGCCGATGAGCGTGTGCTCGTGCATCAGGCGCCACTCCTCCATGGTCAGCGGGGCTGGCTTGCGCAGCGTGTCGGCGGGGATGGCGATCTTGCCGATGTCGTGCAGCTCGGCCGCGCGGCCCACCTCGTCGACCTCCTCGGCGTCCATGCCCAGGCGGCGAGCCGTGGCCGTGGCCAGCGCGGCGACGCCGTAGCCGTGGTCGCCCAGGTCGCGGTCGGCCTCCTGCATCACCTGGAGCAGCGCGGCCTTCGTCTGGCCGTAGGGCGACGAGCGGCGCCCACCCTTGCGGCTGTAGAGGCGCTGGTCCGCCAGGCGCATGGCCGCGCGCGCGTCGCTGGCCTCCTCGGGGAGAACGACGGTGCCGTGCGACGCGGCGATGGCGAACCCCTCGCCCGTCTCGGCGAGGGCCTCCAACCCGGCGTCGATGGCCGGCTCGGCCGCGGCGCCGGTGGCAGGCAGCAGCAGGCAGAACTCGTCACCGCCCATGCGGTAGACGGTCCCCCCGTGCGCGTCGCCGGCCTCCTTGAGGCGACGCGAGAGCCGCTGGAGCAGCGCGTCGCCGGCGGGGTGGCCGAAGCTGTCGTTGTAGATCTTGAACCCGTCCAGGTCGAACAGCACGAGCGTCGCGCCCTCGCTCTCGACGGCCCGCTCCAGATCCGGCATCAGCAGCCGGCGGTTGCCGAGGCCGCTGAGCGCGTCGGTGGTCGCCTCCTCCTGGCTGTGGACCAGCATCGTCCGGTTCTCCGCGAGCGTGATCGCCAGGCGCACCATCACGGTGAGCAGCGTCGCCACCGTCAGGGCGGCCGCCACCGGGGTCAACACGCCGACGATCCCGTACGCGCTCAAGGCGAGCGTCGCGGCGGCGGCGGCCAGCGGGGCGAAGATGGCTCGGTCCTCGTCGACGTGCTCCGCGGGCGGCCGCGGTCGCTGCCAGGCCGCGAAGGCGATCAGCGTCGCCGAGATCAACCAGCCGGAGTCGAGGACCGTGCCGCGGACGTAGTCGCCGGTGGCGATCAGGCGCAGGTAGGCCACATCGGTCACCGAATTGACGACGAACCCTCCCGCCAGCAGCCACCAGCTCGCTCCCAGCCGGCCCTGGCTGATCGTCAGGGCGGCCACCACGAGGCTCAGCAGCATCACGTCGCCGCACGCCAGCGCGACGCTAGTGATCAGCGCGCCGGTGTTGCCCGTGCCCGCCTCGATGATCGGCGGCAGCACGATGGCCGTCACGACCGCCGCCGTCGCCAGCGCCAGCCCGATGCCGTCCAGCCAGACGGCCGCCCTGTGCCTCGCCAGGTGCGAGCGCATCAGCAGCACGATCCCGGCGTACGAGCACGGGTAGAAGAAGAGGAAGAAGGCGTCGGGCAGGGAGGGTGAGGGCGGGGTCGCGTCGCTGGCGTACATCAGCGACCAGAGCACCCCGCCGGTGGCGAGGGAGACGATGCCGATGCCGATGGCGAACCAGGCCACGCGGTCCTCGCGCACGAGCGCCACTCGCAGCAGGCAGCCGGCTCCCGCGACGAGCTCCACGCCGGGGAAGACCCACTGCGCGAACAGGCCGTCGGTGCTGGAGCCCGCAAAACCCACCAGGGAGTGGAGGATGTGGGCGGCTACGGCAAGGATCAGCAGCGCCCCGCCGGCGCGTAGGAGCACCCGGGGGCTGAGGAAGGCCGGTCTGTCTACAGAACGCGTGGCGGCGGACATACGTTCTTATCGGACGCAGGCGCCCAATCCCCATCCCTCTATCGGGGGATACGGACCAATGTCCTCGGCTCAGACGATGTGGATTACGCCAAGGTCGCGCAGGACGTCGAGCGCGTTCCAGGTGGCCCACTCCTCGACGATCCGGTCGTCGGCGAAGCGGGCGATCAGCACGCCCTCCGTCTCGATCCGCGTTCCGGTGGCGGGAAAGCCGAGGAACTCACCGAGCTGGGTGCCGCGTGCGCTCCACCGCGTGACGACCTTGTCGCCCTCGGCCACCATGTCCTCGATGTTGGAGTGCAGGTCCGGAAACGCCGCGCGCAGCGACAGGATGCTCTCCTTCAGGTACTCGCGGTCCCGGGGCTCCGGGTCGATCGAGTAGCGGACGTAGTTGGGGGCGATCAGCGGGTCGACGGCCGACAGGTCACCGCGATTCCACGCCGCGTTCCAGAACTCCTCGATCCGCTCCTTGTAGGCCGCGCTGGAGCTCTCGGTCATGACTCAAGCAAGATTCGTCCAGATGGCCTTGGCGTGCAGGAACTTGTCGAGCGCGTCGCGCCCCCCGTCCCTGCCATATCCGGATTGCTTGAAGCCACCGAAGGGAACCGACGCATCGAAAGCGTTATAGCAGTTGATGAACACACTTCCCGCTTGGAGAAGGGCGGCCATGCGGTGCGCCTTGCGGACGTCTCGCGTCCAGACCCCGGCCGCCAGCCCGTACGACGTGGCGTTCGCGCGACCGGCCACCTCCTCGAGGCTCTCGAAGGGCTGCGCCACCAGCACCGGGCCGAAGATCTCCTCCCGGCAGACCGCCATGCTGTCGGGCACGCCGGTGAGCACCGTCGGCTTGAAGAAGTACCCCGAGCGCAGCGGCTCCGGCATGTCCTGCCCGGCCTCGTGGACCGTTGCGCCCTCGTCGACGCCGGACTCGACGTAGCCCCGCACGCGGCGCAGCTGCTCCTCGGACACCAGCGGCCCGAGGGTGGTGGTGGAGCTGAGGCCGCGGCCCATCTGCAGCTTGCGCGCCTCCGCCACGACGCCGTCGACGAACTCGTCGAACACCGGTGCCTGCACCATCAGGCGCGACCCGGCCGAGCACACCTGGCCGGTCTCGTAGAAGATCGCGTTCGCGGCGGCCGCGACCGCGGCGTCGAGGTCGGCGTCGTCGAAGACGATGTTCGGGCTCTTGCCACCCAGCTCCAGCGAGACGTGCTTGACGTGGTCGGCCGCCCTGCTGGCGATCTGCTTCCCGACCACGGTCGAGCCCGTGAAGGCGATGTAGTCGACGTCCGGGTGCTCGACCAGGGCCGCGCCCGCCGTCTCCCCGTAGCCGGGGCACACGTTCACGGCGCCCTCGGGCCAGCCGGCCTCGGCGATCAGCTCGGCCAGTCGCAGCACCGACAGCGGCGTCTGCTCGGCCGGCTTCAGCACGACCGTGCAGCCCGCCGCCAGCGCGGGCGCGAGCTTCCACGCCGCCATCAGGAGCGGGAAGTTCCACGGGATGATCGCTCCCACGACGCCGACGGGCTCGCGGCGCGTGTATACGTGCATGTCGGGGTGCGATGTCTGGATGGAGCTGCCCTCGATCTTGGTGGCCCAGCCGGCGAAGTAGCGGAAGTGCTCGACCGCCAGGGCCACGTCGCCGGCGAGCGCGAACGCGGCCGGCTTCCCGTTGTCGATGCTCTCGATCTGGGCGAACTCGTCGGCGTGGGCCTCGATGGCGTCGGCCAGCCGGTGCAGCAGCATCCCGCGCTGGCTCGGGGCGAGGCTCGACCAGGGGCCCTCGAACGCACGCCGGGCGGCGCGGACGGCACGGTCGATGTCCTCGGCGTCGGCCTCGGCGACCTCGGTGATGGCGTTGCCCGTGGCGGGGTCGACGGTTCCGAAAGTGCCGCCCGACGCGCTGTCGACGAACGCGCCGTCGATGAACAGCCGCTGGTCGCGACCGAGAAATGCCTGTACCTCGCCGAGCAGGTCTACGTCCGGTGCATCGAGCAGCTCTGTCATTGCCCTTCCTTTCCGGTGGCTTCCACGGTCCCGACGGCTCCGTCGAGCGGTCGGAGCTGTTCCGGCTCCCACATCCGTCCGTCCCAGTAGAGGAGCGGCTGGCGGTCGCTGACCCTCACGTCAACCACCCGCCCCACGAAAATCGTGTGCGTGTGCACGTGCACCCGGCTCTCGATCTCCGACTCGGCGACGGCGCAGCTGCCCTCCAGGATCGGTGCCCCGGTCCGGCCGGGCTCCCAGTCGAGGTCCGCGAACTTGTCGCCGCCGCTCTTGGCGAACCGCCGGGCGACCTCGTACTGATCGACCGAGAGCACGTTCACCGCGAACGACTTGGCGCGGAACAGCGTCCGGTAGCTCTTGGCCGTCTCGGCGACGCAGACCAGCACGCGCGGCGGGTCGAGCGTCAGGCTCGAGAACGCGTTCACCACGAGGCCCCTCGGCGCACCCGAGCGCATCGCGGTGACGATCGTCACCCCGGTGGGGAAGCCCCGGTGAAACGCCCGCACGCTGTCGATGTCGACCTGGTGCGGTGCCGTGTTGCCGTGGACGTCAGCCGAGTCCATCCGCATCGCGTCAAACCTTCGCGGTGCCCTGGGCCTGCGCCGCGGTGGCAGAGAAGCGCGGCATGACCTCCTCGGAGAACAGCTGCAGCGACCTCATCGTCTGCTCCGCCGTGAGGCCCGGCAGCCACATGTAGGCCAGCATGTTCTCCAGGCCCACGCCGTCGCGCAGCTCGGCGATCTGCCCGCTGACCTGGTCGGGCGTGCCGACCAGCAGGTGCTGGCGCGCGTAGAGGAAGTCGAACCAGCTCTCGTCGGCGGAGTCGTCGAGGTCCTCGCCCGGCTCCGCGTAGATCGTGCGCGCGCGGATGCCGCCCAGGTAGCCGCCGTAGAGGCGCTCGATGGCCGGCTCGGCGATGGCCCGGGCCTCCTCGAAGGAGTCGGCGACGTAGCAGGTGCGCAGCAGCGCGCAATCCTCGCCGAGGCGCAGCTCGCGGCCCTGGCGGGCCGACGCCGCGTCGCGGTAGACCTCGAACGCCTCCTCGAGCGCGCGCGGCGACCGCAGCCAAGAGATCGGCTTCATGTCGTGCTCCGCCGCGACGGCGAAGCCGGGCGTGCGGTCCACGGTGTTCCACAGCGGCGGGTGCGGCGTCTGGAGGGGCTTGGGCAGGATCGTCATGCCCACGTACTCGTCGTCTTCCGCGCGCCAGCGCGGGTCGCGCGGCATCCACGAGGCGTAGCTGTCGGTGATGCCCGGCTCCGGGAAGGTGAAGAACTCGCCCTTCCAGGTGAACGAGTCGTTCGTCCAGGCGGCCTTCATGATCTCGAGGCCTTCCAGGAAGTACGCCCAGTTGCGGTCCGGGTCGCGCCGATCCGCGCCGTGCCCGTTCAGGTTGGCCAGCTCGCGATTCGTGATGCCGCGGCCGAGCCCGCACTCCACGCGCCCGTTGGAGAGGACGTCGAGCGCCGCCACGTCCTCCGCCAGGCGCAGGGGATGCCAGTTGGGGATGATCGCGGCGGCGAGGCCGATCCGGATGCGCTCGGTCACGGCGGCCAGATAGGCCCCGGTCATCAGCGGGTTGGGATGGATGTCGTAGCCCTCGCCGCCGAAGTGGTGCTCGCCCATCCAGATCGCGTCGAACCCGGCGCGCTCGCAGTACGTGACCTCGTCGATCGACCGCTTCAGGACGTCCGCATAGGACTCCCCGTTGAGCGAGTACATAGTGAAGAAGTAGCCGAACTGCATAGTGCTTCCGCCCTCCGGATTGGGTTAATCAGGCTCGCTGCTCAATTAGCCGCGGGAGGCTTGCCCCGCTGGGCGGCTTGGCCCCCGGCCGCTCGTACACGAGCTCGCCGCCGAGGAAGACGTAGTCGACTTTGACTTTGCGCAGGTCGTCGTCGCTGACCGGTTCGAGGTCCCTGTCGAGGACCACGACGTCGGCCAGCTTGCCCGGCTCCAGGGTGCCGCGCTCGTCGCCGACACCGAGCGCCTCGGCGGCGTGCCGGGTGTGCATCGCGAGCGCCTCGTCGCGGGTGACCCGCTGCTCGGGCTCGATGATGTCGCCGAGGAAGCTCTCGCGCTTGGTGGCGCACCAGACTCCGAACAGCGGGTTCGTCTGCTCCTCCTCGGCGCCGAGGTGCAGGTCCGAGCTGGAGTTCAGGCGCCACCCGCGGTCGAGCAGCGTGCGGAAGTGGAAGCGGCCGTGGTCGCCGTGCCCGCCGAGGTAGACCGGGAAGAAGTCGCCGAAGTTGTAGAGGAAGACCGCCTGGGGCATCGGCACGATCCCGGCGCGCTCCCACAGGTCCAGCGCCGCGGGATCGGTCAGCAGGTTGCCCGCGTGCTCCACCCGCGTCGGGGGCGCGTCGTCGAACGGGCCGCCGGCGGCGAGGACGCCGTTGCACACCGCGTCCTGGGCACGCTCGCCGTTCGCGTGGACGGCCAGCTGGAGGCCCGCCTCGCGCGTCTTGCGCAGCGCGGCCGCGACCTGGCGGCTGCTCAGGTTCACGCGCCCCCTGGATCCCGGGCGCACCGCGTAGCGGGCCAGGTACGGGCGGCGCGTGGCGGCGTTGCGCGCGGAGTAGCCCCCGTCGGCGAACAGCTTCACGCCCCTGACCTGGTAGCGGTCCTGCGGCGAGCGCAGGTCGAGGTGCCGCTCCCACTCGCACGCCTCGTCGAGCGAGAACGTGCCGGGCGCCCAGAGCAGGGCGGAGATGCGCGCGGCGATGCGCCCGTCGGAGCAGAGCTCGTCCATCGTGCGCACGCCCAGGCGGGTCTCGGTGATCTCGCCGATGCTGGTCACGCCGTAGCGGGTGAACAGCTCCGTCACGCCCTCTTGGAGCGCGGCGCGGAACTGGCCCTCGTCCATCTCGGGGATCGGCAGCGACTTGTCGATCTCGGCTACGACGCCGGTCGGCTCCCCGCGGTCGTCGAGCTCCACGACGGCGCTGCCCATCAGCCCCGACTCGCCGTCCCGGGAGGCGCTCAGGCCAGCCCGCTCGAACGCCGCCGAGTTGAGCACCGACCGGTGCCCGCCGGCGCGCAGGACGATCGGCACGTCCTTGCTGACCTTGTCCAGGTCGTCCTTCGTCGGGAAGCGCTTGTCCTCGAGCTTCTGGTCGAGGAAGAGGTTGGCCTGACCGATCAGCCAGCCGCCGGTTCGCTCCGACATGTCCATGCCGTCGCGCAGCGCCTGGAGCACGTCGTCGACCACGCGGCATCGGGGCGCGCGGCAGTCCACCATCGAGGCGAGTGCCCGCCCGCCGATCTCCACGTGCGCGTGCGGGTCCACGAAGCCCGGGAGGATCGTGCGCTCGCCGAAGTCGGCCACCCCGTCGCCCGCGATGGTGCCGACCTCGTCGATCCGTCCGTCGCGCCAGGACACGGCGCCGGCTACCCCGGTCGCGCCGTCGGCCATCGTCTGGACGCGCCCGGCGAGCGCGACGTCGCTCATGACCGAGTGGCTGGCGTCTCTTGCCTATCCCCGGCGAGTGCCGGCATGAGCGGTATTCCGTGCCGCTCCCGGTAGGGCCGGATCACCTGCTCGGCGAACAGGCGCATGCTCTCCACCACCTGCTCGTGCGGCGCGCCGAAGTCGAACATCAGCAGGACCTGATCGACGCCGACCTCCGTGTACTGCTCGAGCTTCTCGAGGCACTGCTCGGGCGTGCCCATGATCAGGTTCTCGTAGACCTCGTCGGCGGTCGGCTCGTCCTCGAGCGGCTCGGGGGCGACGTAGCCACGCGGGTCGGCGCGCTGGGTGAAGTGGTGGAGGCGCTGGTTGATGCGGTGGTTGATCAGCGCCGTCTCCACCTGCTCGCGGGCCTTTTCCTCGGTCTCGGCGACCCAGGCGCCGCGCAGGATGCCGAGCTTCTGCTCGCCCTTCTGCCCACCGGCCTCCTCGCGCGCCGCGTGGAAGGTCTCGGCCACCTTGGCCACGCGGCTCATCGGAGCCAGGAAGGGCCAGTTGGTCACGTGGTAGCCCGCGGCCGCCGCCATCTGGATGCTCGGCTCGCTCATCGCGGCGTACCACAGCGGCGGATGCGGCTGCTGGACCGGCTGTGGCCACACGTACGAGGAGTCGAACTGCCAGAAGTCGCCATCGAACTTGACCGCGCCGTCCGGGCTCGACCAGATGTGCTCCACCGCCCGCAGCGCCTCCGCGAAGCGCTCCTTGCCCTCCGCGAACGGGATGCCCATCCGCTCGAACTCGTACTCGTAGGCGCCGCGGCCCACGCCGAGCTCGAGCCGACCCTCGAGGATCTGGTCGGTGAGGGCGATCTCCCCGGCGCTGATCAGCGGGTGCCGGTAGACCAGCAGGCTCACCATCGTGCCCACGCGAATGTTCACGTTGAGCCCGATCTGCGTGGCCAGCAGGAACGTGCTGGGCGCCGACATGAAGTGGATCAGGTGGTGCTCAGGGACCCAGATCAGGTCGTAGCCGAGCTCGTCGGCTTCCTTGGCCTCGACGAGCTTCTCCTGGTACAGCGAGGTGCCCGCGTATGCCTCCGGCGGGTGGATCCGCTGATAAGACAAAAAAATGCTGAAAGTCAGCACGATCCAACCCCCTCCGCCAGAGCTTGCATGGTAGAAACGCTAGCTCAGCGCCCACTGGCATGTCAACAGCCCAGGGCCGTGAGCGGCCCTGGCGAGTGGCGCCGTCGCGACCGCCGGGACCCCCGGAGCCCTGGCCCAGAGCCCCCGATCCTGCCCGTATACTTGGCCTCTGATGGATCGGCCACGACCCGCGGGTGACGGGCTTCCCCGGGAGGACCCAACCCCTGACAGCGCGCAGGCGCGGGTCGTCGAAGCCCTGCGGAAGGCCATCGTCAACGGCGAGCTTGGTCCGCGGTCGCAGGTGTCCGAGAGCGCGCTGGCCTCCGTGTTCGGCACCAGCCGTACTCCGATCCGCGAGGCGCTCAAGCAGCTCGAGATCGAGGGCCTGGTCAAGATCATCCCGCGCGTCGGCACCTTCGTCACCGAGCCCTCGTGGCAGGAGATCGTCGAGTTGTCGCAGGTGTCGGAGATGCTCTCGGCGCTTGCGGCCCGCCTGGTCGCGCAGCGCGGCGATGACGAGGTTTTGGCAGTTCTGGAGCGGAATCTCAGCCAATCGCGCGAGGCCGCCGAGGCTCAGGACGTGCAGCGCTACGTCGGTCTCGTGCGGGAGTTCCACGACGTGATGGTGCGCGGGGCGAACAACGCCAAGCTGCTCTCGCACTACCAGATCCTGATGAACCAGTTCCCTTACACGCGACTGGTGTTCGCGTCGCTCCAGCAGCCCGACCGGCTCGCGACGTCGGTGGATGAACACCAGGCGATCACCCGCGCGATCGCCGCCCGCGACGTCGACGCCGCCGAGCTCGCGATGCGCTCGCATTCGAACCAGAGTCGGCGCGCGCTCGCAGCCAGTGTGCTGGCCACGAGCGAGCTCTCACCGGCCGACTCGACCCTCAAGAGCCTCGCTCAGCAGTAGTCGCGGCCCGTGCTCCTCCCCGGACCCGGCGGATGCTCCAGCGGCGACCCGCGGGTGTACGCGTCCTCGCTTGGGGGCGCCAGCCTCTATTGGGGACTTGACAAGTGTGGTGCGGCGAGGCAGAGTGCGCGCACTGCCATGCATTTTGCCATGTAAGTGAGTGCAATGGCAGGTGGAGCGCTTTTGACCCGGACCGAGCGAGCTCGTCCGGGGGTCGCAAGTGGTGCGGACTGGGTCGGA